>JBILEA010000370.1:0-2586 GCA_044352355.1 Pontiellaceae bacterium
CCGCAGCGAAGAAATGATTTTTGCATTCGAGCCCGTGAGCACCGCAACGGATCTCTGGACCCGCTGGGTGGCCGCCACCCACGGCGTGCGCCGCAACAAGGGCACGATCTACGGATGGTGCAGCTGGTATGACAAAACCATCAACATCGATGCGGCCCACACGCTGGAGGTTATCGAAACGATTGGGACCCATCCGAACACCTTCGGGAAGGGTGTGATACAGATTGATGACGGCTATCAGAAGATGGACGGCGACTGGAGCGCGAACGAAAAGTTCCCGATGGGACTGGCAGCCATCGCGCAACGGATTCGGGACGCAGGTTGCACTCCGGGCATTTGGTTTGCTCCACTTATGATCAATCCGGAACACCCGTGGGGGAAACAGAATCCCGGAGCGATCCAGATCAATGCCAAAGGCATTGCCAGTTTTATGAACGCCAACGCCTTTCATCCGGATGGGGCCAATTGGATCAATCCCGATCATCCGGAGTCCAAAAAGTTCCTGTATAACATCATCCGGAATGCACGCGAGAATGGCTATGACTACATTAAGATCGACTTCAACGGCATCGGCGACCGCTTTGTGGATCCGACCAAAACCCGCCTGCAGGTCTTTCGTGAACTGTACGCGCTTTACCGCAAAGCGGCCGGTGATGAAGCCTATATTCTCTCCTGTCTCGGGCAACCGACGCGCGGCGTGATTGGTTTTATTGATGCCGCTCGTGTGGGTCCCGACGCCCATCCGGCACATCTTGCCAAGTGTCTTAAATCGGTTTTGCGCTTCCAGATTTACGACAACGTCTGGTGGCAGAACGATCCCGATGTCGCTTACATGGCAACGAGGGTTCCTGGTCGTGATGTCGCGCACGATCCGGGCGAAGGCCTGTGGCGGACCTGGCTTAGTACCGTCTGTCTTGTCGGCGGAACCGCCATGAACAGCGAGCCGGTCAATCTGCCCACGACGAAACAATTCTGGCGCAACTATGAAATCATGCGTCCGAGCAGTCGCGAATCCGCGCAGCTGCTGACGCTCGGGCAATCAGCTGACAACACGACCTTCGGCTTTGCGGCACAGCGGCCGTTCGGAGATTTCGCAGTCTACAACCGCTACAACTGCACCGGGGAAGCCAAGCCGCTGACCCTCGACTTTAAGGCCGCCGGCCTGCCGCGGGGTGTGGAGTGCGCGGTGTTTGATTTCTGGAGCAATAAGGTGATCGGAACCGCCGTGGATTCCTATACAACGACTCCGCTGAACGTCGGTTCATCTGCGCTTTTACGCTTCACGCCGCTGGCGGATGAGCGTCCGACGCTGATCGGTTCGAACTTTCATCTTTCTATCGGAGCGACCGAAATCGATGACGTGCGTGTTGCCCCGTCCGCAGTGGAAGTCAGAATCAACGGCGAAGCGGGCGCGCAGGAAGGGGCTTTGACCTTCTACAGCCAAAAGCCGCTTGTTGCCGCCGGTTCGGAAAACTGTTCCGTCACATCGATTGAAAATATTGGCGACAACCTTTGGCAGGTGAACATCGCCGGGCGCCAGTGGGGAAAAGAGCAGTCCATTAAATTGAGCTTCTAACTGGAGACGGGACGGCGAATGACTTCAAAAGAAAAAGTTTTAAACGCATTAAACCATAAAAGCGGGGCGGTTCCGTTTGATCTCGGCGCGGGCGGCCAGACCGGCCTGCACTGCACCTGCGTGGAGCAGTTACGTGACCACTATGGACTCGAAAAAAAACCGGTTAAAGTGCATGAGCCGTTCCAGATGCTCGGCTGGGTCGATGCAGATTTGCAGGATGCCATGGGTGTCGATGTTGTCGCGCCGATGCCGGGCGGTACGATGTTCGGATACGCCAACGAAAACTGGAAAGAGTGGCAAACACCGTGGGGTCAGACGGTCTTGATGGCGGGAGGGTTCGAAACGCTGGAAAACGAAAAGGGTGTATTTGTGTATCCGCAGGGGGATCGCTCGGTCGAGCCGTCGGGGCATATGCCGGCTAGCGGGTTTTTCTTCGATGCGACATCTCGCGACAGCGGCTTTGATGAAGACGCGTTGAACGGCGAAGAAAATTTGGAGGAGTTCGGGTTGGTTTCTGATGAAGCGATTCGGAACATGCGTGTTGCGGCGGAAGAGGCCGGTAAAACCGGGCGTGCGGTATTCGGCGGTCTGCCCGGAACCGCTCTGGGGGATATCGCACTGGTTCCGGCAGTACAATTGAAGGCGCCGAAAGGTATTCGCGATGTCGAGGAGTGGTATGTGTCCACTGCGATCCGGCAGGACTATATTCACGAACTGTTTGAAAAGCAGAGCGACATCGCCGTGGAAAACATTAAGCGAATCGCACCGGTTGTTGGGGATTCGGTCGACCTGGTATTTTTGTGCGGAACCGATTTCGGAACACAGAGCGGCACCTTCTGCTCGCCGGATGCCTTTCGCGAGCTGTGGTTGCCTTATTACCGGAAAATGACGGACTGTATTCATGAATATACACGATGGAAGGTCTTTAAGCATTCATGCGGTGCGGTGGAGAGCTTTATGCAGAACTTCATCGACGCCGGTGTGGATATCATTAATCCAGTGCAGTGCTC
>JBILEA010000371.1:0-2559 GCA_044352355.1 Pontiellaceae bacterium
TCCAGAAGCCGCCGACCCGCACACGGGTCCGGTTCGCTTCAGCCTGTGCCCGCAGGCTGCTGAAGTCAAAGTCCGCCGCTTTCGGCCACGGGAACCGGAGAATATCAGCCGGATCTTCTGTGTTTTGGAGCGGCCCACGAATGGCGCTATCGACCGCGAACTTGGAGTCATAGGCTCCGCGCTTCCAGCGGATACCCAGCGGACAGGTTCTCTCTGACTCTGTAATTTCCAACCGGTCGCGGTGCTTATAGCAGTTGAGGATGCCTTCGTTCTGCGAGAGATCGCGCGCCGGAATATAGAAAAAGTCGGCACCCAGACGATCTAACAGCTCTTCTTCACTCTGAACACCGAGCACTTCGCGCAGCTTCCGGTCGGCAGCCGGGTGCGCCAGATAGTCAACCGGTGGACGATCCGGTAGCTGATGCGCACAGCAGGCGGCAAAACGTTCTCTAGAATTCATCCTGGCTCTTTCTTTTAAATTAATTTCTAGCCGTGCGGTATACGGCATCAATATTTGCAACTGGCACATCCGATTCAAAACTCTGGCTGGCCATCAGGATGTAGCCGCCGCCTTTTCCCAGCACGTCGATATAATGCCGGGTTTCCTCCTCGACCTGTTCCGGCGTGGAGTTCGGCAATACAAACTGCGTGTCGATCCCGCCATGAAAACAGATCTGAGTGCCAAAATCCTTCTTGAGCCCGTCGATCTCCATGCCGTTCACCTTTTGCAGCGGCTCCAGAATATCCACGCCAGCCTTGATTAGCGACGGGATGATCTCGCGGATCGCGCCGCAGCTGTGCTGCTGATAGAACGCGCCATAGCGGTGCGCGAGCTCCGTGAGCTTGCGGGTGTTCTCCAGAAAGTAATCTTCCCACATGGATACGCCGAACAGCAGCCCTTGCTGTGTTCCGTAGTCATCATGTGGACGGAGGATGTCGATCTGACCGTCGCCGGCAATCAGAATCCGTTCATAAAATTCCAACTCAAACTGAACGAACCGGTTATAGAGAGCATGCGCAACGTCGGGTTCCAGAATCATTTTTTCAAACAGCGTCTCCATGCTCATCAAGAATGTGGATAGCTGGAATGGCCCTTCATGTCCGAACTGCAGCGCTTTGTCTTTATACTGGGCGCATTTGCGTTTTACACTTTCGTAATCGAACCAGTCCGGATTGATCCAGTTAAAATTGAGAATCTCATCAACCGTCGTATCTTCGCCGAACGGGTAGGTATGCACGACATTGTGCTTTTCGCCGCCGCTTTCACACTCGACCATCGTACAGCCGTAGACCGTCTCGGTGACTTTCCGACCGTTTTCACGCCAGCTTTTCAGATCCGGACCGATGTAATCCGGCGAACAATCCCGGATATCGACCTCGTACAACTCATAAATATCCTCATAGCCGGACAACCCGTGCCCTTTTACAATTTTATCTTTCACGTAACCCATCGCCTCGAAATTTACGGGTATTCTATCCGGCTGCTTATGCCCGATAGCACATCTCACTCGTTCTTTACTAGTCATGAATTCATCTCCTCTTTACGATGCTTCCTTAAATTATTTTTCAGTGGTGGCCACTTTTACAACCACCTTGGTGACGTGACTTTCGGTCGCCATCGGCGCATGCCCGTCTTCCGGGAAGAAAATCATGAAGGTTCCCTGCGGGTGACGAATCCACTGATCCGGTTCTTCATCATAAAACTCAATATCTTTTTTATTGCTGTAGCCGCGACCGGCAGTTCCATTCGGGACAGGCTTCCAGCCGATGAGGTCTTCCCCGCTGACCGTATATTGAACATCGATGTATTTGCGATGAGTCTCGAGCGGCGAAGCGTCTTTGCCGCGCCCCTTATCACACACCGTAATGGCAAACAGATTGTCGCCATCAATTTCAATCCGGCCCTCCGTTGCGCTGACATCGCCAACAGATTTAAGAAAATTGAATGCTTTTTCAAAAAGCGGATGACAACCGGCATACCGGCTTGAGTTTTCAATTGAATCAAAGATCATTTTTTTCTCCCGTATTTTGAATATAAAATTTCGGCCTGCTCCGAGGAATTGACGACTGTATTCACGGCCAGTCCCTGCGGCGGTAATTTACTGAAGATCCAGTCGAGATCCTTCTCCGGAATATCACCCCAAATCAGCAGCGGTTTTTTTGCCAGAATCTTTTTATGCGTTTCGTAGAGCGCTTCAGCCGACGGCCCGCCGGTGTCGATGTGCAGCTCCATCGCCGTAAAGTTCATGCCGAGATAATCATCCAGCGGAATAAAACCGGTAGAGTGCATATGCATAATGTTGTTTTCAAAACTGTTGACGATCTGTTCGTCCCATTCTTTGAAATGCTCCGCATACATCGCGGGCGAAAGCATGGCGGCGGTATCCTCCTGATGCCAGACCGTACCTTTCGGCGCCCAGTTGCTGTAGTAGAACGAACCGATGCCGCCGTGAAAGTCCGGGATATGATCCAGCTGGAATTTTGAAAATCCAATGTAGAGTTCTGTCAACTTGCGGCAGACTTCGCGGGTCTGTTCCGGCTCGTCCATTAGTTGATAGA
>JBILEA010000372.1:0-2557 GCA_044352355.1 Pontiellaceae bacterium
AAAATCGCGCATCATAAAAAAGTTTTGCGCAGCAGATCCTTCCGGCGATCTTGATCACCGCGACCCCGGCGCGTCCACCTTGATTAAGCGTCCGGAATCCAGGAAAATCGCTACCCGGCCAGCCGCCGGGTTCGCGCAGACAAATCGACAGCATCTGACGGGAAACTTCCGCGACAAACGTCTGATCTTCAGGATTGGCCAATATCACCTTCATAAGCGGGCACCTCTCCGCTTAGCCGACTCTTGCCGCCTCTGATCAACTCGTTTTTGCACCATTCGCTCAATCAGAGGTTTCCAGCGAAGACCGCGGGAATAACTTTCCGTATAACCGATCCAGAACTGCGTCCAATCATCTTCTGAAACATAATCTGCAGCGTGCATTAGTTGAATCAGGTTTCTCAGCCGATACCAGTAAATCAAACCCGTCAGAGTAGATGTCCGGTCATTATCGATCAGCACAAAAGATGGCGTATTTCCAACGAACTGAACCAGTACATTGCCCCATTGATAATCGCCATGCGCCACCCGTTGACGATGCATGGTTCCGGTAAACTTCCCAAACTCATACAAGAAATCACCCGACGTCATCCTAGTTTCCTGACCTTGAACAATCCGGTTATAAATCCCCGGCGCGTTGCCGTCGGCGGCGATGCCCTCATAAACGCAGAAAATCCGCGTTCCTTTGCGTCCCGCGCAAAGCACATCGGGACATACCAGCCCTCGGCTCCGCAATGCCGCAACGACGCGGATCTGATGAAACGCCCGGAACCGTTTACGAAGCTGCCGTCCTGGAGTCGGCGATTTAAATTCCTTATGGTAAAAAGTCTTCCCGTTCCAGTTGAACCGGAACAGCAGCGTATTGCGCGAGTCCCGGATTTTCTCAAAACCGGAACGACTCCGCACTCCCTCCGGAGAGCACAGTGCCACAAACTCCGGCGCGGTATAGTCCGGATGAATCCTGAGATCCCACCCATCCTTCTTCTGTTTTTCGTACCGCACTCGCATCATCTTATCCTTTAGGCTTACGCAACTCTTTGGCATATAGCCGTTCCGCCGTCCGCTCAACCGCCCGCCAAAACCTCGCATCCCGCTCAAGGGTTTCCCGCAAAGTTTTACCGCTGTAGATTTTCATAAACCGGAACAAATCCCGTTGAGTCAAGATGGTAGAACGACCGTCCCGGTCGTTTTCCGCCTTTATAGCATTTAACGGTTGAAGTGCCGTTGCGTGAAAGGAGGGGAAGTTCTTCAGCAAATCTGCCGGAGGTAGAAAAGCAAGCGAGACGCTTGCTCTACGTTCAGGCGACGCCGCTAATCCGGGTCCCATAACCGAAAAATATAGACCAGCGACATCCTTAACCGCCCAGCGGCGCGGCGTTTCCCGGCGCAATTGGGCGCGGTGCAGATCAATCAAAGGCGCCAAAATTTCGGGCATCATGTCCGTTTTTAGCAGGAAGTGGCATATATAATAATCGCGATGGTTGACGCCATTCCGATGCAACGTGCGGCTGACTTCCGCGACATAGCGGATCAGCGCGAGTTTCAATGCAAACGGAGGCGGTGCGGCTTTCCAGTTGCGGCAGAAATCCTCCAGACTGACCGTGTTCGTCAGCTCCTCGGTAATGATGAATGATTCTATCTTTGCCGGGTTCCGGCCTCGCGCGCCAAACGCCGCAACCTTCATCGTCGCCACGTCCAGCTTTTCCAACCTTCGGATGGCTTCATATTCATTACGGGCACCCAGAACCGGCCTCTTGAACTGAAGCAGATTTTTTACTATCTCACCCCACCCGATCCCGTGGTGGATTTTAGCAAAGTAACTTTTTCCATTCAGTTCAAAGCGAAACGTTCGGCGAGTCTTCACGGAACGGAAAATCTCCCCCTCCAACCGAAAAGCCTCCGTAAAAGGATCTTTTCCGATCCACGCCGTTTCAAAATATGAATCTAGATAAAGCATCATCACACGTTCACTTCACTTACATCACCAAAAACACTCAATGACTGAGTAAAAATACTCAACTATTGAGTAATAATACTCCATTCATTTGGGTCTCATTTTCTACTTTTTTAATCTTCCGGTATTTATCAAATTTAGGAGATACATCTATTATTTTTAGGAGATGAGCTATTTAATCCCATTAAAATCACATCCGCCGCACGCTCGTGCATGCTGTAAAGATCCGTGGAACAGGCATAAGCCAGCGCGTTTTTTCCAAGCTTTGGAAGTTTCGAACCGGTCAGTAGTTCGGCTAAACACCGGTTCAATCCCGCCTGATCAAACGGCTCTGGAATCACACATCCGCACTCCGCTTGGCGGATATGCCCGCTGAATCCGCAGGTCTGCGTGCAGATCACCGGGAGTCCGGCTGACACAGCCTCCAGCAACGTGGTGCCGGTATTCTCGTTGTACGCCGGATGGATCATCACATCAGCCCCCAGCAGAATCCGGGGAATATCATCCCGTCCACCGGTAAAAACCACACAATCCTCAACACCCAGCTTTTTCGCCAGCCGCTCAAAACGCTCTTTACGGTCGTTGCCGACAACCCAGAAAACTATT
>JBILEA010000100.1:0-9014 GCA_044352355.1 Pontiellaceae bacterium
GGTTTGAAAACAAGGCCATGCGGATGCGCAGCATCGATTTTGCCGAACATACGGTCTTCTGGTGCCCGCAGGATTTTCCGGAGAGTTTTATTGCCGAATGGGAGTTTGAACCGTTGTCGCAGTACGGACTCGCGATTGTCTTCTTTGCCGCCCGGGGCGAAAACGGAGAGGATCTCTTTGAGCCGTCTCTGCCGAAGCGCGACGGGAAGTTCGTGCATTACACGCACGGATCCATCACCAGCTATCACATTTCCTATTTCGCCAACGTCGAGAATTATCAGATGGGCCGGATCGATTCAAATCTCCGAAAAAACAACAAGTTCTACCGAGTCGGCGGAGGGCCGGTCGCCATTCCTCCCGGAACGCAGGGCTGGCAGCAGATGCGGCTGATTAAGGACGGTTCCCGTATCCAGCTGTTTGCCAACGGAAAAATCTGTGTCGATTGGACGGATGATGATCCGGACCGCTACGGGCCGCCGCACGGCAGCGGGAAGATCGGCTTTCGGCAGATGACGCAAACGGTCGGTGCGTATCGCAATTTCAGGGTTTGGACTATTGAAAAGAGGGGGACGAGATGAACAGTAAAGAACGCGTGCGGTGTGCGATTGAGAGACGGTCGCCAGATCGGGTGCCGGTTAATTTTGAAGCGATGGATTATGTGAAGGATAAGATTGTCAAAGCGCACGGTTTGACCGGCTATGACGATATTTATTCCATGTATGAGGTGGATATCCGCGACTGCTCTCCGGATTACATCGGTCCGGAATTGAAGAGCTGGATTGAGAACGGCCGGAAAGTCACTGAGACGGTCTACGGCTGCGCAATGGTGGAGTGCGAGAGCGGCGGTGAAAAACACAGTGTCGTTCATACGTATCCGTTCGGTGAAGACACAACGGTTGAGGAGATTCTTAATTTCAACTGGATCAATCCGGACTGGTTCGACTATGAGAGCGTAAAACGCAAATGCGCGATGTATCCGGACAAAGCGCTGCAGTTCGGTCATGAAGGGCCCTTCCAGCTTTCGACATTCCTGATGAATATGGAAACGCTGTGCGAGAAAATGATTCTCGAGCCCGATGTTGCGCATGCTCTTTACGACCGGTTTGTTCAGTTCGAGCTGGAGTACTACGAACGCATCCTGATCGCGGGTGACGGTCAGATTGACATTTTGCGCCCGCATGATGATTACGGCACACAGCAGGGACTGCTGTTCGGTGTGCCGATGTGGGAGGAGTATTTCCTTGAGAACACCCGTAAGTTGACCGGTCTGGCGCACCGTTACGGCGCGTTTTATCAGCAGCACAGCTGCGGCGCGGTCCGCGAGATTATTCCGTCGCTGATCAAGGCCGGCGTGGATATTCTGGAGCCGTTGCAGAAGGTGAAGGGCATGGAGATTGACGGGCTCAAGAGCGATTTTGGCGATAAACTCTGCTTCCACGGCGGAATTGATACACAGTTTGTGCTGCCTCACTCCACACCGGAGCAGGTGGAAGCGGAGACTCGTCATTATATCGACGTGCTGGCAAAAGGCGGCGGTTATATTCTAATGGCCAGCCAGTGGTTTGAATCAGATGTGCCGGTTGCAAATATTGATGCAATCTACCGGACGGACCGGAGGGTCGGGTGATGGAGGCGGACGTGGTATCTCATTGTATTTCAACGGAAAATCCGGGGAAGGGCGTCGGTCTCGAAGGGGCCTTCCGCCGTGTTTCCATGGCGGGGCGTTCGGGCCTTCAGGCGGTATCCATTCACAGCCGGATCCGGGTCGCGCATCATACAGTGAGTCAGGATAAGGGCTCGCTGACGCTTTGGGTGCTGGCTTTGGAAGATCTTTGGTGCGAAAGCAACCAGCAACACATCCGCAAGCATGATCCCATGGCGTATTCCTATGTGATTCTTTCGAATCATCCTCAGATCCGCGATTGGGAATCTGCCGCATTCAGTCTGACGTTCTGTGCCGGATGGTATCCCCAGTATTTTGTGAAATTCGGAACCGGGCGGGTTTATCCGGATGTGCATCGCAAGCGTCTCGGCTATGCATCCGCCGGTCATTTCAGCTTTCCAAAGCTGAAGTGGATTCAGCTGGGGGTCTGCTGGGATCTGCAAAACAACGATTACCGAATTTTCGCCAACGGTGTGAAAATCGGCTGCGAAAACAAGTTTCTGCAGCACGGGTGCGGTCCGGATCTGCCGGATGACCCTAAAAATATGCAGACGGTCAAAGAGCCGTGCGGGGATACGCTTTATCTCGGCAATACCGCCATGGCTTTTTCCGACCTGAAGTTTTATGATCGTGCGCTTAGTGACCGCGAGATGACTCAGGCGTATCACGCAGGGGTTATTCAGCCGGATGTGGAGCTGGATGCGGAGCTGCGCAAGGTTTATCTGGGAGAAGGGTTTCAAAAAGACACGTGGGTGCCGGATGCGGAGTGGGAACTGAAAATGGACGCGCCGCTGAACCGCCCGGCAGACCTGGAGCTGTTTTATGTTCAAGGAAATACCAAGTCCGTGCGCATGACTGATGAGGGGCTGGAGGTGCATACGCGCTTTGAAAAAGCGCAGCAGTCGTTGGCGCAACCCGATTTTCAGGACGAGCTGTTCAGCCAGACGCTGCCCGGCAGTGACCCGATAACCTGCGGGCCGGTTTTTCGCGAGTTCGCGCCCGGTGAACAGGTCCCGAAAGCTGATCCCGGATGGGCCCGGCGCAAACCGGGTGTGGAGGGCGAAAACCAGATGTATCTCTGGACCAGGCAGAGCTTTGAAGGGGATCTGGCATTGGAGTTTGAGTTCATGCTGAAAAAGGAGTTCGGTCTCGGGCTTCTTTGCCTGCAGGCCACCGGTATGCAGCGTGAGGATTTTATGCAGGATTATCCGCTGCGTAAATCAGGCTCGATGGGCATGGTGGCGTGGGAGAACATCCGCAACTACCACTGGGAATGGTTCCGCGAAATGGGAGATACCTATAACGCCGTCAACACCCACGCGGTCTGCAAGGAGCCCTGGATGAAACCGCTAGCCTATGTCTGTCATCCTGTCCGGTTGTCAAAAAACGAATGGCACACCCTGCGCTTTGTTCAGGAAGGAAGCCATTTGTGCGGCATTATTGACGGCGAGGTGATCTGGGAGGCTCACGATATTCCGAATGAGAACAACGGTCCGGTTTATACTGCCGGCCATATTGCCCTGCGCTGCATGCTGGGCACTCATCTGGTCTATCGCAATTTGAAGGTTTGGAACAAAAAGCTGCCGTATGAAGCAGTGCAATGGGAGTTGAGATAATGAGTGAATTGAAATCGGTTTTAATGGCGAATGACGTTCCGTTTTATGCCGGAGATGTTGTGGAATATATTTACGGCGCGGAGCGGTTGAAAAAGATTGCATCGCTGAGTGATTTTCATCCAGTGCGCGTCACTTCGGAAAATTTAGAGACGGAGTTACCGAAGCTGAAAGAGGTCGCAGTGATCTTTTCCTGCTGGGGCATGCTGCCGCTGACGCCCGCGCAGTTGGATCAGATGCCGAATCTCAAGGCGGTGTTTTATGCCGGCGGATCGGTAAACGGCTTTGCCAAGCCATTTCTCGAGCGCGGCGTCACGGTATGCAACGCCGTGGAGGCCAATGCGATTCCGGTGGCCGAGTTCTGTCTGGCACAGATTCTTTTGGCCAGCAAGGGTGTCTATCGTAATACACAGCTCTGCCGCAAAGGGCCGTGGAAACAGAGTGAAATGCCGGTCGGGAAAGGCGTTTACGGCGAAACCATTGCGCTGCTCGGTATCGGCGCCATCAGCCGCCACCTGCTTCAACTGCTTAAGCCGTTCAATCTGCGGATTGTTGCCGTCAGCAACTACCTCGCTGCGGCCGAGGCGAAGGAGATGGGAATTGATCAGCTGGTGTCCATCGAAGAAGCCTTCCGTGAGGGCTATGTCGTCAGCAATCATTTGGCGGATAAGCCCGCCAACAAAGGCGTTCTTCGGAGAGAGCATTTTGAATCCATGCGGCGAGGCGCGACGTTTATCAATACTGGCCGCGGCGCACAGGTGGATGAAGCAGAAATGCTGGAGGTTCTTAAAGCCCGTCCGGATCTGACCGCTTTGCTGGACGTGCAGCATCCTGAGCCGCCGGTCGCCGGCAGCGGATTGTTTGCACAACCAAACGTCTATATGACCAGTCATATCGCCGGCAGTACCAATGACGAAGTTCAGCGTATGGCCGATTTTATGCTGGCTGATTTTCAGCGCTGGCTGCGCGACGAGCCGTTGCTTTATGCCGTTGATCCGGAGCTGTTGAAAGGAAGGGCGTAGGCGGCTGCGAAGCAGCCTTGAACAGAAAAATATCGAACAAGGAACCGCAGATTGACGAAGGGTTTCATTTCGAAATTCGACATTCCTTGTTCGGTGTTCAATATTCAGAAACGCTGAATGATCTAGAGGTGTATGATGGCAGGAAGTTTGAGCTTTAGGAGATAGTTATGATTAAAGCAGGAATGTGTTCTGTGACGCTGGCGAAATGCTCCGTGGAGGAGGTTTTGGAAATTGCTGTGCAGGGCGGTTTGAAGGGTATCGAGTGGTGGGGCAACGGACATGTTAAGCACGGTGATGTTCAATGTGCCCTCAGGGTCAGAGAGCTGACCGCCAAAGCCGGTCTGGAGGTTTCCTCCTACGGCTCTTATTACAAGGTGGGTGTGAGCGAAGGGGCGGGGCTGAGTTTCCAAAGTGTTCTGGACACCGCCGTGGCGCTGGGCGCGCCAACGATCCGCGTTTGGGCAGGTGATCGTGATACCTGTAAAGCGGATGAGGCTTTTATCCAAAGCGTCATAGACGACACCAACCGGATTGCTGATTTGGCAGCTAAGCAGGGCATATCGATTACTTTTGAGTTCCATGGCGGAACGCTCACTGACCGCAATGAGACGGCGATCCGTTTTGCTGCGCAGGTTCCCCATTCAAATGTCTTTTTCTCTTGGCAGTCGCCGCACGGCTACACCATGGAACATTGCCTGGAGGGGTTGCAGAGTCTGCTGCCGCGCCTGAGTACGGTTCACGTGTATCACTGGACGATCGGCTCGTACGAACAGAACACGGTGAACGAAACCGTCCGTCCGCTCAAGTGGCCGGAGGATTATTTCCGGCACCCGCTAGTGGACGGAACGGAACGCTGGGGAAAATATACCGCCGTTGTCCGGACGACCGGACGTGATCATTTCGCCTTGCTGGAGTTTGTGAAGGAAGATTTGCCGGAGCAGGTCATTGCGGACAGCGCAATTCTGTTATCATTGGTTGGCGGCAAAGCGTAGCGGATATTGCCGGTTTCATGTAGCGGAGGCTGATTATGAAATGTAAATTATCGGTTTTCAGTCTGGTTCTGTTGCTGGCCGGAGCTGTTTTTTCCGAGACGAATCTGCCGTCTGGGAATGCCGGGCTTCTTCTTGTGCTGTTCGGTAGGCCGCTCACTCTGGCGGAACAGCAGGCGTATAGTTTTTTCCAGAAATTGGATCTTTCTGTACCGGAACTGAGCGATGTTAAAACCCTTTACAATGCCAGACAGTATGTGCAGGCGCTTGACCGGTGGCGTGATCAGGTGATGGCTGATTTGAGGGCCGCGCCGATGGGTGAATTCGGGTGGCATTCCGCAAAGACCATTGGCTATCAAGTGCGCTTTGCAGACCAGCTGGTCGGCGCGATGACCGAGGCGGAGTATATTGCATATTGCATCAGCATTGACCGGCTCAGTGCGGCCTATTATGACGAGTGGGGGCTGAGTGGTGTTCCAGGAACCGTATCAAATGCAAATTGGCTGGCTGTGCCGGAAGATGATCGTTCGGCAGATGAGATGGCGAGTTTCAAGATGTTTATTCCGCTGACGGTGCGTTACTGGCAATACGGTCCGTCAAGCAATCAGGTTTTTGCTTCGAAGTGGTTTGAGATCGCCAGTGATTTCTCCCGGAACTGTTATGATGCAATCAATCCGTTATCTCTGGCAGACAAACGGACAAATTACCCGAATTTGGCATGGAATACCGATGCCGGCTCGGCTCTGCATCAGGCCTGGCGGGTTGAAAACATTTTTAAAAGTATAGCGGTGCTGGCTAAGGCTGTGCCCGGCGGAACAAAGGCATCCAGCTGGATGGATTCGCTGGACGCGCGTGCGGATATTCCGGCCAACGGTGCTTACACCAATTTCCCGGCACAACAGCTGGCTGATATCGCTGTTTCTCTGGTTGAGGATCACTCCATCGCTCTGACCAACCGCTATCTGATTGCCGGAGCGGTTCCGAATCAGCGGTTCAGTGGACTTTATGCCTTGCTGCTCACCAGCCGATTTTTTAATGAATTCCGTCAGACGCAAAGCAGCATAGAAACGCAGGCCGATGCGGCTATGCTGGACTTCGTTTCCACGATGGTGCATCCCGACGGCGGCATGCTGGAGCAGTCTCTGAATTATAATGAAGGGGATGCGAATCGCATGGAAGAACTTCTCGGGATCTTCGGTGCGGACTCCCGCAACTGGAGCGGACTCATGCGTACGGACATCGACAGCTTCTGGCGAATGGTCTGGGCGTTGCGCGGCCCGACTTTCAGTCCGCCGCAAATCGGCAATGCGTCTTGTGATATTGCTCCGGAGGTTTGGACTAACACGGCAGTGAAAAGTAAATGGATCTCATCGCAGACCAATAATTATCATGCGACTGGCTCCCTCGAAAAACAGATCAATGATGGATATGCCGGAACCGGTTCCGCGCCGGTCTTTACGTCGGTTGCCTTTCCGTACGCAGGGTATTATATGCAGCGCAGCGGCTGGACACTTGACGATATGTCTCTCTTCTTCATGGGAGGCCGTCCGCAGCGCGGCCACTTTATGTGCGATAAAAATGCCATTCAGCTTAGTGCGTTCGGGCGGGATCTGCTGGTTGCAGCAGGGCCGCCGAACTATAAACCGGACACAGCCCCCACAGTTGCCGATGCCTATCTTTCAGAGCAAAGCTCGCTGAAGGTCAACACCATCCTGGTGGATGGAAACAACCAGAATAAAACCAATAAGCTCATCGTACTGGCGCAACAGGTTTATACCAATACGATTAATGCCATCTGGCACAGCACGGAATACTTCGATGCGGTTGAGGGGCTGCATGAGCAAGGGTATGGGAGTGAAACCAACGTCACGCATCACCGTCAGAGCTTCTTTGTCAAAGAGGCCGGCTTATGGGTGCTGATCGATAATCTGCTCAGTTCGGATGCGGACAGCCATAGTTACCGGCAGGTCTGGCATTTCCAGCCGTACAAAACAAATGACGGAACAAAGGTGTATGGGTTTAAGGAAGCAGAAGTTGTCATCGATCAGACGAATCATTGTATTTATACGGCAGATAATGACACGACGAACACGCCGAATGTCCATCTCTACTCGTTCGGGGAAAATGTGACCTTCGAAAAATATTACGGCAGTACAAATCCGGTTTACGGCTGGTATGCTCGGGGTATCGGCGATTGCATCCCGGCGGTAGATGTTCACGCGGTATTCAGCGGAAGCAGCAATCTGCAACTGGTCACGCTGATTAAACCGGTTGAAGGGCTGGCCAGCGGAATAACTGGTCTGTCCGACCTGAGCAGTGGCATTACGAACGGCTTTGACTGTGTAACGGGTTCCGGTGCGTCCCTGAGCGTCCGGAGTACCCTGCAATCAAATGCCACTCTTACGGCTGTGGGAATTTCCGCCCAGGCCAAAATCCTGCTGGTGACCACGACAGGCGGAACGAAGCGTGGGATTGTCATGAAGGCCGGTATCTTTTCAGCAGGTGCGGTAAATGCTGATGGTCTGGCAGGGCGGAGCTTTGAATTCAAGGTGGAAAGCAATGGCGTCGTCATGGCTAAAAACATTCTTGTTCCGCAAGGCTTCCAATGGAGCGGAAACAGCGGGGCAATGTTCCCGGAATACGGCAATGGTTCCAACGACTGGTATAACATCAGTCCTTAGCACGGTGGTTTTATGGGATTACCCGAACGTATAGATTATTTGGCAGAGGTCTCGGAGATCATGCGCCGGCCGTGGCCGGATAACCGCACGGTCAACGTGGTGTGTCATGGCCACAGCGTTCCGGCGGGATATTTTGCAACACCTCGTGTGGATACGTTGAACGCTTATCCGCATTTTTTGAGAACCGGGCTTGCTCACCGGTTTCCCTTTGCAACGGCGAATGTTATTGTAACTGCTATCGGCGGCGAACACTCTGAATCCGGAGCCGCCCGGTTCGAGAAAGAAGTTCTTTGTCACCGCCCCGACTTGATCACGATCGATTACGGTCTGAACGATCGGGGTATTGGACTGGATCGGGCCCGCGAGGCTTGGAGCCGGATGATTCATGCCGGACTCCGGGCGGGCTGCAAAATTATTTTGCTCACACCAACGATGGATGTGACTCAGGCTTCCGCATATACCGGAGCTGACCGTCCGGTACTGGAAGCCCATGCAGTGCAGATCCGTCGGCTGGCTGAAGAGAACCGGATCGGCCTGGCGGACAGTTTCTCCGCATTTCAGGTATACATGGAAACCGGCGAGTTGTCCGACTTGCTGTCTTGGAGCAATCATCCCAACCGGCAGGGGCATGAACTGGTCGCAAGAGAACTCCTAAGGTGGTTTCCTGTCGAATAGCATTTGATTTTCAGCCGCAAACAAGAAGGACTAAAATGAAACACACGATCGTTTGGGTTTTTATATTGGCAATTGCCGCCGCCAGCCATGCCGCTACAGAATATTCCCGTCAGCTCGATTTCTCCGCCAGCACAGCACGCGCCGGTGAACGGTACACTCATGGCAGTCTGTTGATGCCAGATGCGGTCCGCTGGTCGTATTATCTGGTCACCGCCAAACAACGGGAAAAAACAGAAGATGCAGCGCGTCTGCTGGCCGATCCTCAGTCGCTGACCCCGTTGGCCGGATTTGTCAGCCGGACAAATAACGGTGTTTTCCAGCGCCACGCCTATGTGGTGACGGCGGATGCACTTTCCCTGACGTGGAATTAT
>JBILEA010000101.1:0-8960 GCA_044352355.1 Pontiellaceae bacterium
CCTACTTGATGATGATCGCCGTGGGCGACAGCAGTATTAATACGGCGGCCAAAAACGGCGGAATCACCAAAATTAACCATGTCGATCGGCAGGTTAAAAACGTTCTGGGCTTCATCGGCGAATATACCACGACAGTTTACGGAGAATAAGAACCGTCGATTCGTAAAAAAGCCGCTCCGGAATACCGGCGCGGCTTTTTAACAAACAATTAATAACTTTCCGGTTTACATGCCTCTTGGCATTACCTATAAAACACCCCATATGCGCAGGTGCGCAATAGAGTATAAACACAGACACCCTGCAGGAAAGGAATATCATCGATGAAGTTGAAAAATCCCGGAAATTTAGTACTTGCTGTCCTCATGTTGGCCGTAACGATGGTTGGTTGCACCCATCAGTTGAAAATAAAAAACCTTCACACGTACCGCAATACTTCGATCCAATCACTGGAAACATCTCTTCGTGTCGGCATTCGTTCCACATGCACTGAAATTAACGATCAACAACTTATCCATGATATCGGCAGCAATCTTGCAAAATATAACGCACGTGTAACAACATCGATTCTCCCTGACAATAGCAATGTAGACATCGTTGCCAACGCTTCGATCAGTTCTGACTATAAAGGTTCTGGATGGAACTTTTTAATCAACTTCCCCGGCTTTTTGGTCTGGGCCCCCGCATGGAATGGTTATGTATATACTGTAACCCACAACATAACCGTTAATCTTTCTGATGCCAGAACAGGAAAGTCACTCGATACAATTAACGTGCCAGTGGTATTGAACATACGGCATGCGGACATTGACAGGACTTGGACTGAAATAAGCTGGTTTGAATTTGGTGTCATCGCTTTTGTCGGCGGTATTGTCTTCATCGGTTATGATGATGATGTTACGCCTTTAGTTACGCAAAAGGCTGGACCGATCATTACTGATCTAGTCGCTCAAAGAATTGCCAGCAGCCTTGCCATTTACAAACCGGCGATTGCAGAAAAACCTGCGGTAGTTGCACCTGCGGTTGGCTCTGATTCGGTAAAAGAAAAACTTGGGAAACTGAATACTCTGAAAGAGAACGGTATTATTACAGAAGACGAGTATCAAACTAAGCGTCAGGCGATTTTAAATAACCTCTAGTATTTCAGTCTGATCTACCGGTAATACGGGGCATTTGTAAATATCAGGAAATCAGAATGAAAAGATTAATAAGTGTAGCAATGCTTTTAGGTGTCGTTTTGTGCGGGGCTGGTTGCGCAACCCGTTTCGGGTCACTGCCTTCTCGACAGGAATTTAGAAAACCTCTGCAAGAACTTCAATGGCAGTATCCTGAGTTGACGCGTTGCGAGCCAACATTCGGCAGATATATGTGCACCCCGATATCGTCCATGCCTTATGCTGATGATCTTATCGCGAAGTGGGGAAAGCCGGATGAAACCCGCATAAGCTGGTGGAATCTGATTTCCCTTCCTCCGATCCACCCTATGTCGCGGTGGTACTGGCATATTGAAAACAAGACGATTGACGTCCTTATTGATCGTCCGATCGCATATGGATTTGAGCCCCATGTGTTCACATTAAATATCGTTGAAAATGGTCGTCCGTCACAACCGTGGATTGAACCGCAAATGGCACGGGGAACCATTCAACAAACCGATGTAAAAATCAAAGCCCCCGAAGAAACAGATACATTCGCCCGCCTCAAAGCGCTGAAAGAATTAAAAGATTCCGGGCTACTAACCGAACAGGAATACGAAGCTCGGCGGCAAGCCCTTGTCAACCAGTTGTAGTTTGAATATTTGTTACCTCAGTTAGTGCGGAGTGCATGTATGCAAAAAATAGAACGGAATGCACTTCGCACCATTGCACTCTTTTTAGTTTTATCTCAAATAACCGGGTGTGCATCATTCCCGAGAAACCAGTTGCCTATTGCTACAAAAGTGCAACCAGCGGCTGCAAATGAAAATAAACCATCGGTATCTTATTCATTTTCATCGGGTGTGGATCTTTTTGGGAAGCAGGATCATAACGAGAACGTTCGAAGTATATTAGAACGTGAGTTTATCGATGTTCTCAATGAATCCAGATGCTTCGCATCGATGTCACCAAACGGGTCAGGCGATATATACATTCAAGTCGAATTGATTAACTCTGGCAATCCAGCTGCAATGATTCCTGCAATAATTACTGGATTGAGTCTATACACGCTCCCCTCATGGGTAACGGATACATACAACGTAACGGCAAAAATACGAGTGACGGGTCAAAAAGAACACACGTACACATTTGCTGATTCAATGACAACAGCGCAGTGGCTTCCTTTGGTTGTGGTGGCACCATTCAAAAACATGGTGAATGTCTCTAAAGACGTCCGGAAAAATATCTGGCAAACCATGATTTTGAACATGCAAAAAGATGAGATATTTAAGAAAGCGCTAGCTGAGATAAATCGGAATCAAGCTTTACCAGACAACAGTCTTGCGCAAGAAAATCAAACTTTGTCTGAAGCAGACACATTTGCTCGTCTCAAAGCACTAAAAGAATTGAAGGATTCCGGCTTATTGACTGGCGAAGAGTACGAAACCCGCCGTAAAGATCTTCTCGGAAAATTATAATTTCATGGCACCGGGTCTCTGAAAGAACTGTTCAGGTTTATCCTGCCCAGCAGTTGAAAATATCAATAATCCACGCGCCAGAGGAAGATGCCGAGTGATTTGACGGTGGGGATTTCGCTGGTGCGGACGCCGGATTTTAGAAACTGTTTGGAACCTTGTCTACTGCGATCGTGTCAGCGGGTTGCTGATTTTTAATTGGCGGAAGCGGGAAAAATCGCGATCAGCAGTCCAGAGTTCAGTGACCCCGTTGTAAAGACAGACTGCTGCAATGCGTGCATCATGGATCATCGGGCCACGCACTTTTCCTGCCTGTGCTAATTCGCGCAACCGCTGAAAATAGCCCTTCCCCTCCCCGATCATTTGGCAAAACGGCGACTCCAGCCATACCTCAATCGCATCCAGCGCCGTTTTGATGTCCGTCGGCGGGTTGTAAATTGAAGGATGAGTTACCACAGAAATAAATTCATGAACACAAGGCCATGGAATGCCCCACAGCCGATTCCCCTCCGCCAGCCCCAGCATCGTTTTTAGTGCTTCCGGATAAAATTCAGAATCTTCCCGATGGGCATAGACGAGAATGTTTGTATCTACCGCGATCATCCGCCATGCCCCTCGTAAGCCGCCTGACGGATTTGACTCCAGGACGCATTGCGAAATGTCTCAGACAGCCCGTTGCCTTTAACGGTCACCGGCTTTATTTCTTTCTTTTCCGCCTGTTTCCTTCGATCGATTACCATCAAAAGCCCCTCTTCCACCAAATCACGGAAGGTTATCTTACCAGATTGCGCCACTTGTCGCGATTTCTCCATGATATTGTCAGCAATATCGATCGTTGTTTTCATATGGGAATCATACAAAAAATCCGACGAATGTCAATTCACTGATCCATAATCCACCCGCCAGAGAAAGAGACCGAGCGGTTTGACAGTCGGGACTTCGTTGGTGCGCACGCCCGATTTTAAAACCCGTTGAGCGACTTCCGGTGTCAGTTCACCAATGCCGATTCGCAGAAGAAATCCAGCGATGCTGCGTACCATTTTGTAGAGGAAGCCTTCGCCGACGACACAGATGGTTACATCCCCTTCCCGCGTTCGGCTGACGGTCACTTTTGTAATGGTCTTGATTGTACCTTCAATTTCGCGCTTTGGATTGGCGGTGAAGGCGGCAAAATCGTGTTTACCAACGAGTTGTTCTGCCGCCTTGCGCATGGCTTTAATATCCAGCTTGCGCCGTTCATGCAGGCGGTAGAGCCGCAACTCCGGTGGAACGGCGTGGCCGTTCCAGATGAAGTAGCGGTATTCCTTGCTGACGGCGTCGTAACGGGCGTTGAAATCCGGCCGGACGCTTTCAAATTTCATTACGCGAATATCATAATCGAGCTGAGCATTAAGCCCGTTCATGAATCGACCTGCGTCCACGGGTTCCTTCAGATCAAAATGAGCCACCTGCCCTTTGGCATGAACTCCAGAATCCGTCCGTCCGGAATGATGAATGCGAATGGGGTGTCCGACCAGATGTTCAATCGCCCGTTCCACTTCGCCTTGCACGGTTTTCTTGCCAGGTTGCACCTGCCAGCCGGCATAATTCGTACCGTCATAGGCAATGGTCATTTTATAGCGCTGTGTCATGGAAACTACGTTTAGCAGAACAGCGCTAAAACCGCGAAGACAAAAATCTTTTTGCCTGCGGGATATCCGACGGGGTGAAAAACGACCGAGACGGTCGTTCTACTTTTTGTCACAACGAAGCCTAACCCGCCGAACGGATGTCGCGAATATTGAGCTGAAGATTTGTCCGTCCGTTCCAGACGTTTTCCTGCAATGTGAAGGCGATATCGATCAATCCGGCAGGCAGTTTTTCAGCCATATTGAAACCAATGGCTTCGTACCGTGTTTTCCCATCGGAAAGTGTCAACTTGAGATGTTTTTCCTTAAGGATGCGACTGTCAACCGGCTTCACTCCGCAAACCGCCCACACCGGTTCGGGATTATCCTGTCCGAACGGTCCGGTTCGTTTGAGGCCGTCCATCAGCGATTCACTGATTTCGGCAAGCGTAACCATGCGGTCTATTTCAAGCACGGGTCGCAAATCCGCCGATTGAAGCTGTGCAATCGCGGCTTCGTTAAAACGGATTTTAAACGCTTCAAGATGCTGCTCTTCAACTTCCAAGCCGGCGGCCATGGCGTGTCCGCCAAACTGTTTCAACAGACTCGAACAGATGTTGAGTCCATCAAGAATATTAAACGCATCAATGCTACGGCAGGAACCGCGTCCTCGTCCGCCATCCATGCCGATTACGGCAACGGGGCGGCCATAGCGTGCCACGAGCCGTGATGCCACAATTCCGATTACGCCGGTGTGCCAGCCTTCGCGGGCAATAACGAGACCGAAATGTTTTGTTTCGTCGAAATAGGCATCAATTTCTTCAATGGCATCGCGGACGATATCTTTTTCGATGGCCTGCCGCTCGCGGTTGGCGTTGTCGAGCAATTGAGCCAGTTCATCAGCACGTGCTGGCAAATCGGTAAGAAGCAGTTCGAGTGCAGCATCAGCACGTCCCACCCGCCCGGCTGCATTAATCCGCGGTCCGAGGGCAAATCCTGCATGCCACGTTTCGACCGTGCCCACCATGCCCGACAATTTTTTGAGTGCATTCCAGCCGGCCCAGCAGGAACTTTCCAGTGATTGGAACCCGGCACGCACCAGCACCCGGTTTTCGCCAAGCAGCGGCACCATATCTGTGACGGTGGCGACGGCGACAAAATCGAGATATTTTTTAAGATCAATGGAAGCCGAGGCAATACAATTCCTGTCGCGGCCGCATTTAATCAGTGCATGACAGAGTTTAAAGGCAACTCCCGCGCCGGCCAGAATACGACCCGGATGGCTGGGCGTCAGCTTCGGGTTCACAACGGCAATAGCATGTGCGAGCTGCGCGTCCGGTTCGTGGTGGTCGGTGATAACCACGTCCACACCGGCAGCACGGGCTTTATCAACTGCATCGACGGAGTTCGTGCCGCAATCAACTGTAACAATCAGCGACGGCTTATGTTCTGCGATACATGCAGTCAGTGCTTCCGTCGAAAGTCCGTAACCGTCATCAAAGCGGCTGGGAATGTAGGCCGAAACATTTGCGCCAAGTTCCCTCAAAACACGCACCAGCAGAACCGTACTGCACACTCCGTCCACATCGTAATCGCCGAAGACGGTTATTTTTTCACCATCATCCAATGCGCGGCGGATACGTGCGGCCGCTTTGTCCATATCAGGAAGCTCAAAGGGGTCACGAAGCGTGGAGAGCGCCGGATTCATGAATAATCCGGCCTCGGCAGCGGTTTTACAACCGCGCTGGACGAGCAGTGCCGCCAACGGCTTAGGCAGCCTTTCCACAGTTTGGAAAAGTTGCCCGGCCAGCGTTTCGTCACACGGTTTGATTTTCCACACTTTAGACATATTTAAAAAAACAGCGCCCCGAAACTTCGGGACGCTGTCCGCTTCTACCCGTTATATTTTTCAGGCTTTTTCGTTTCGGTGCCAAAGCAACGCCACCGGCGTAGCAATGTAAATCGAAGAGAATGTTCCGACCGTTACCCCGATAAAGAGCACCAGCGCAAAATCACTGATGGATCCACCGCCAAAAATCAGGAGTGAGATGAGTGTCATCTGTGTTGAGATCCCGGTCAGCAACGTGCGACTCAACGTCTGGTTGATACTCAGATTAGCGATTTCAACATAGGGCCTGCCGCGCATCAGCCTGGTATCTTCGCGGATGCGGTCGAAGACCACGATGGTATCATTGACCGAATACCCGATAACGGTCAGCAACGCGGCAACCGTTGTCAGATCAAGCTGACGCCCGAAAAGACAGTAAATACCGACCGTGATAACCACGTCATGCAGCAAGGCGACAATCGCGCCGGCAGCAAAGCCGAATTCAAACCGGAAGGAGATGTAGATGATGATACCAATCAGCGAGGCAAACAGCGCAATCAGCCCGCTTTTCTTCAGTTCGGCTCCGATCTGCGGGCCGACAATATTGGTCTGCAAATTATGATAACCATTTTTCCCGAATGCGGATTCTATGACGCGCACCACTTCGTCACCGTTCTGCACGCCGACCTTAATCTCCAGTGTTTCAGCGCCCTGAGCGGTGGGATCAAGTTCAGTCTGGTACTGAATCCGGGCATCGTCAATTCCGGCCTGGTCCAGTGCCGTGCGAACGGCTTCAACCGGCTGTTTTTCGCTGAAGGCAAAGGTAATGGAAGCTCCTCCGGTAAAATCGACACCGAAGTTGTCCTGCCCTTTTTTCAAGAAGACAATCCAAGTGCTGATAATCACCGCAACCGAAAGTCCGATAACCCAGACCCGCTTTCCGAGGAAGTCGAAATTCGGATTTTTGAAAACCTGCACCATTTTGATGGTCTTCAAATTAATCTTATCGGCCAGCAGGTTAAGAAGAAGGCGGGTGAAGACAAGGACCACAAGCATGCTAACGAGAATACCGGCAGTCAGTGTGATCGCGAACCCGCGCACCGGACCGGACCCCTGCCAGAAAAGAATAACAGCGGTCAGCAGCGTGGTGATATTTGAATCAAAAATCGCGCTGAAGGCCTTGTCATAACCGGCGGAAATAGCATTTCGCAATGACTTGCCAACCGCCAGTTCTTCGCGCATACGCTCATAAATCAGCACGTTGGCATCAACAGCCATTCCGATTGTAAGTGCGAGACCCGCGATACCGGGCAGCGTCAATACGGGCAGCCCTGCCGATGCACCGGCTCCGGCCGCAAACAGGCTGAGTATACCGGAGGAAAACCACATACCAAATGGTAGTAGAATGATCAGCATCAGCAGGGAAATGTTAGCGACCAGTCCGGCCAGCAGATAATATCCGCCCATAAATACAAATACCGCAATGCTTCCGTAGATTGAGGCGCGCACACCGCTGTCGATAGAATCCTTACCAAGTGAAGGATCCACTGTGCGTTCTTCAATGATGGTTACCGGCGCAGGCAGTGCGCCGGCGCGCAGTACATTTACCAGACGGGTGCATTCATCAACGGTGAATGAGCCGGTGATCTGGGCGTTACCGCTGTAGATGGCATCCTGAATGGTCGGTGCAGAATATAGCTTACCGTCAAGAATGATAGCCAGCCGACGTCCTGTATCGTTATTCAAATTATTTTCGCCGCGCGGTGCATAGGCGGCCGTGACTTTACCAAAACGCTCTGCTCCGGCTTTATTGAACGAGAGTCCAATGTATGGACGATTAATCTGGTCGTAGTCGACCCGGGCATCTTTGAGCGCGGAACCAGTAAGCTGTTTGCGCACTTCAATATACGTCGGCTTATAAACGGTGGAGCCGTCGCGCAACGTTTCTTTTTCCAGCATAAATTCAGCAGCGCGCTTGGCCCCGAAACGTTTCATATCTTCCCAGAAAGCGCGATCCATCGCTTTATCTTCAACGGCTTTACGATCACGTACATAATACTGTTCGTTACCGACCCGTACTATGCTGAAGCCGGATGGAGTCAGCCCGGCAGAAAACAGTTCGTTGACCCATGCATCGCTTTCGGCATGCACCAAACGAAATTCAAGAAAGGCGACGCTCATGATCGAATTTTTGGCCTCGGTCCGTTTGTTCACGTCCACGCCGGGCAAGCGGATCACAATGCGGTTATCAAGCAGCGGGTAGATTTCCGGCTCGGCGATACCCAGTCCGTCTACGCGGCTGCGAATGACTTCCAATGCCACGCCCTGCGTCTTTTTGACTGCCTCTTGAACCGCCGATTCAAGTGCACCGCCTTCCAGCTTGGCATCACCCTCTAATATCTGTTTGCGGACTTCATT
This sequence comes from Pontiellaceae bacterium, assembly GCA_044352355.1. Classification (GTDB taxonomy): domain Bacteria; phylum Verrucomicrobiota; class Kiritimatiellia; order Kiritimatiellales; family Tichowtungiaceae; genus Tichowtungia. The sequence goes on from JBILEA010000101.1 coordinate 8,462, forward strand.
TTGATCCACTTCCACGGTGAAGCTTGTTCCGCCCTTGAGGTCGAGGCCAAGCTTCACCTTCTCCTTGAACGGTGTCACTAACGCCAGCGACCACACGGTTAATGCGATCAGTAACAGCCACTTCCACATTACGTTTTTGTTCATAGTCGGATTCCTATTAAAAAATTAAATTAAGCGTCCTGCGGCCTCTCTACCGCTGACAGCCCTGCTGAGGGGCAAAAGAACGGGACAACCATTTCACTGTTTGTTTAAGCTTTTGCTTCAGAAGGGAGTTCGCCCTTCTCATCCAAAACCTGCGAAACGGCGCTCTTGAGCACCTCGATCTTGGTTTTTTCAGCAATGCAAACGATCAGGGTCTTTTCCTTCACATTGGCAATTTCGCCGATGATACCGCTGGTCAGCAGTACGCGGTCGCCGGATTTAACTGCGTTAATCAAGGTTCTGCGTTCCTTTTCGCGGCGGCGTTGCGGACGGATCATTACGAAATAAAAGATGGCGA
>JBILEA010000373.1:0-2531 GCA_044352355.1 Pontiellaceae bacterium
TGCGCCACAGCAATACAGGGTCGCTCAAGCTGGTCCATGCAATCGATCGGTTCGCCGTTAAGATTTTTTATAATGCGCCGGACCACATCACGCACATCTACAACGCGTTCACGCAAGTAATCATCTTCGACCTGGGCTACCATTTCGATATAGCGTCCGGCCACATCACTAAGAACAGCTTCGACATTCTGGCTTTTTACGCGCAGGTCCCGGATGACTTCTTCGACAAAATAACGATCATCCACTACAAGCAAATGTGCGTCGAAAATACTGGCATGTTTTTCGCCAAGGGCCGTAGCGACTTTGCGTTGAATTCCAGCAATTTGATGACGCGTCTTAATGAGCGCTTCTTCGAAGCGAGCGATTTCGAGCGGCACGTCCTTATCATGAATGATACGCTCAGAGACAGCACTTCTCTCCCGCATCAATACCACCGCTTCCCCGACCGCTATTCCGGGTGACACCCCGATCCCCTGCAAGACCAATTCGCCGGCGGAATCTAGGGTTGGGTATGACACATGATTACTCCTCGAAGAATTTATTCTCAAAGAGCGTAGATATCTCTGACAGGGCATCTGCCGCATCGACACCGACAGCACGCACTATAAGCCGGGCCCCCTGATGGCCCTCGATGGTGAGTAAACCCATGATACTTTTGGCGGAGACTTCCTCCCCTTTACGTCCGATAAAAATGTCGCAATCGAATCGACTGGCTGCTTTAACCAGCAATGCGGCAGGCCGTGCGTGAATGCCATACTTGTTCAGTACTTCAAACTCACGTGATATGTTTTTTTGTTCAGCCATCATTTACCCGCCCTGCGAAGAAAAGTTCCAATTACTTTTTCATCCAGCTCTTTCGCTGCATCATGACCCAGCAATTTGAGTTTATAGTTTAATGCGGTTGTTTCAACAATATTTGCCATATCTCGTCCGGGACTAACCGGCAGCGAGAAATAAGGAAATTTCAGCCCCAAGACCTCAATTTCACCAGGTTGAATACCCGTACGGTCTTCATCGGCGTCATTTTTGTAAGGATGCAGATTAATCACGATATCGAGCATCGCATCGCGCCGAATCGCCGACACCCCAAAGAGACTGGGCACGTGAACAATCCCGACCCCGCGAATTTCCATGTGATAACGAGTCAATTCGTGAGCAAACGCCATTACACGCCCGCCGTTACGAACCATCTCCGTCACATCATCTGCCACTAAGCTGTACCCCCGGCCGATCAAAGAAAGCGCGGTCTCGCTTTTACCGATTCCCGCCTGTCCCTGAAGCAGAACGCCGATGCCCATAATTTCGAGCATCGTGCCTTGAACCCGCTCGTGCGGAGCCGTCAACTCTTCCAATACCAACGTGCACTCATTGATAAAGTGACTGGTAATCATCGGGGTACGAAATAATGGAGTTTTATACTCCTCAGCCAGCGCCCGAATTTCGGGCAATGGATTCCGGTTTCTGGAAATAATCACACCCGGCACATTTTTTTCGAACATTTCACGTAACCGGGCCACGCGCTCTTCAGAACTCAAGCTCTTGAGATACGTAAATTCAGCCAATCCGAACACTTGCAACCGACGCTGTGCGAAATACTGAAAAAAACCGGTCAACGCAAGACCGGGCCGATTGAGGGCTTTTTCCTCAATCTCCCGATCCAAATACCCATCACCCCATACGAGTTCGAGTGACAGCCGCCCTACTCCAGATTCGAGCAATTCTTTCAGCGTAAGCGCCACAGCGTCAGACTCCTCTTACCGTTCTGGATGATGGTGATGATCCTGCACCTTTTGGCGCAACTTACGCAACTGGTGTTCAGCCTTTTCGAGCGCTTCATCAATGGAGGTATACAGGTTTTCAGAGGAAGACTTCCCTTCCATATGAATATGTTTACCCTGCACCAGCACCTCGGAAAAATATTCACGCTTTTGCAGATCGAGCACTATGCGCACATCTTCAATATGCGGAACATCAACCAGCGTACGTTCCACTTTACCATAGATATGCTCCCGAACTGCTTCCGTTACTTCTACATGTCGTCCTGTGATATGTATCTGCATGGACTTCTCCTTTCACTGTTACATACTAAACCGCGGACCCAAATAAAGCTCGCGGCTCATCTCGTCATTAACCAAAAACGAACTGGCCCCTTCGCGGAGCACTTTGCCTTCACACATCAGATAGGCACGATCCACCACGGCCAACGTCTCGCGCACGTTGTGGTCCGTAATCAGCACCCCCAGCCCCTTCGCACGCAGGTCTTTTATAATCTCCTGAACTTCATACACCGCCAGCGGATCGACACCGCTGAACGGTTCATCAAGGAGAATCAGCGACGGATTCGTCACCAGTGCACGGGTGATTTCCAACCGGCGGCGTTCTCCTCCGGACAACGTATAGGCCCGTTGCTTAGCCAGATGGGATATCTTGAGTTCATTAAGCAGAAAATCCAGCCGATCACGGCGTTCACGACCTGAGATCGGAAGCGTTTCGAGAATAGCCATTACGTTTTCCTGCACCGTAAGTTTACG
>JBILEA010000102.1:0-8928 GCA_044352355.1 Pontiellaceae bacterium
CTTTTTATTCATATAAACTTCCACTTTTTTAACTTTTCCCAACCTCTGAAAACGTTTCCCGAAGTGTTGGAACGCCGTATCATTCCTCAGCATTTCGCCGGGCGACAACCTCTTCAAGAACCGTCGCATATTTTTTCTCGGACAGGCTGTAAAAGAAATACGGGATTGTCGCCAGAAGACTGAGTGAGCCCGGAACAATCGTAAAAAGAAGATGCATCCCCTGCACTGTTTCAGGAGTCTGTACGACATTGGGAACATATTTGATCGCTGCCAGACCGTAGGCTCCGATGGCACCGCCAATAGCACCTGAAAGTTTTGCACGAAACGTATTCGCTGCAAAAATAACACCCGCCGAACGTTGTCCCGTCTTCCACTCACCATATTCCACCGTATCCAGAAGCATCGACATCAGGGAAATGTTCGCCATGCTGGTTCCGAAAATGATAATCGCGCTGAAGACGAACATACTGACCATGCCGTATCCGGTGAAATAGAAAGCAACCCCTGCGATGGCCGCCGCAAGATTGCCGCCGACGGTCGCCCATTTTTTGCCCAGCTTTGCACAAAACCACGGAGCAAAGATACAGCCCCCCACCATGAAGACCATGCTCATTCCCATAAACCACGGAACCAGACTTTCGGCCTCCAGAACATATTTCAGATAGTAGATGGGCAGCATGCCCTTGATCGCGTAAATGATATCGATCAACAACTGCCCTCCGATCACCAACTGCAACGGACGGTTGAGTCTGAACATATATAACGCATCCTTCAACGACTGGTGCTTTTTCTTCTCAACGTAAACATTTTCACGGCAGACGAAGAAGGTGATCAATGTGAAAAATATGACCGCAATCGAAAAAGCCAGCGCGGTATAGAAGAATCCTAGCCGATCGTTTCCCTTGCCAAAAAAATGGATCATCGGCAGGGCGATGATCGCGACGACGTTGAACCCGGCAACGGCCAGCGTGCGCGGAATCATCACCACACTGTTCCTCTCTTTGGGATCCTCGGTTAATGTAGAGGACATTGACCAATAAGGAATGTCCAGAGCAGTGAAACTCATCCCCCACAGAATATAGGTGACATACGCAAAAATCAGCTTCCCAGTCATTCCGAAATCAGGTGAGGCAAAACAAAGCGTCATTGTGATCGCAACAATAAACGGAACAAAAAGAAGATACGGACGGAACTGTCCCCACCGACTCTTCGTATTGTCCACAAAATGGCCCATCACAGGATCGTTCACCGCATCCCATATCCGCGCCACCAGAAACAGCGTTCCGACCGAAGCCGGTGAAAGCCCCAGATAATCGGTATAAAACACCATTAAGTAGAGCGTCATCAGACCATAGGTGAGGTTATTCCCGAAACCTCCGCTCCCATAAGCCAGCTTCGTACCGAGAGACAACTTTTTATCCATTGCTATTCAGCCTGTATCTGGTTTATACGACGCAATACGGACAGCCCTTCATCGAGACGAACCAATTTGTACTTTTTTTCATCCAGTCGGCCGGCAATTTCGCGGTGCATTTCACAGTGTTTGTCAAAATTGTGGAGATCGGTGTACACCACGATCAAGTAAGGCGGCTTATGCGCCTCGGCTTCTTTTTCAATTTCATTCAGAGCCGTCTGCAAGACCTGTTCGCGCTGCCCGGAATCGGTGTACATCTTCTGCCACGGAGCCGACCAGCCGCCAGGAAGCAAACGGTACCAGTAGGTCAACTTCATCGACGTTCCCACAAGAGGTATTCCGTTGCCAACATACCGGTTGTAGCCCTGCAGGGTTGATTTTTCGAACAAAGCATCGACCGCCCCAAAAGGCGCAACGATGTTTAAAAACTTTTCTTTATTGACCGGATACGCTGAAGGGTGTGCAAAATCCGTAACTATACAACGCATATCTGCCTGCTCCATGAGCTGTTTTATGCGCTCAGAAAATTGATCCAGATTTCTCATACCAAAGTTAAAGGCCTGCATTGCCAGAAAATAGTCATTGGTCGTCGCTGTAGAATAGTAGTATTCCAGCATAGCAGGGAAACGCACCATTTCGGGATGCATGGCCCAATTCATAGGAACTGAACCACGAGCCGGATCAAACCAGCTCCCGAAAAAGAACGGTTCCGGTCCTTTCATGGAATCGCCTTCGCTGCTGAGAAAGGTGACATAGTATTTGTCTTTATCAACGACCACCTGTTCCGGTGTAATATGCTTTTTCTGATGAAACTCAGAATCGTGAGCCTTCACTTCGGAGTGAAAGCTGAGGTTGTCGCCCCAGTGCAGATAAGTGTGCCCGTATTCCCCCAGAAGCGAGAACCATTCGAGCTCCGGTTCGCCATAGCCGAAAATAAGAGCCGGAGCATCCAGCTCCCCTAGGATGCGGCGATAGAGCTTTGCCTGTTCAGGGGTTCCTTGAATGGTTCGGCCAAAGGCCTCTTCATCTTTATCAACGCAGCCGAGATTAAAGATAAACCCGCGCTCAGCTGCGGCGTAATCCAGCCCTAAAAAACCCCAGCCGATGTATTTGCCATCCACTTTGCCGGCGGCAGGGGTGTGGGCCACCTTGCGGTTGCAACGGGGCATCAGCTCCTTCAAGGCCCACTCATAGGCCTCGATACTATTCGAAAATTTTCCGGTCAAATCGCACATAACCGGAAGGTCAATTTGATTCAGCACAGGGCTTCCTGCAGCTACCGGCAGCAGATTGTCGAGCCCGCCGACAGTTGCTGCCACATAGCGTGTGCCGTCTATTTTGGGGTCATACAGCACAACCCCGTTCAGAGCATTTTTAAATAATTTGATCACTTGACCCAGATCGTCGGCAACAGGCTGGAAGTCAAAACCGTAACTCTGCGTATAGACATTCGTCCACAGTTCGTTGTACGGCGTCCAGGTTTGCGTGAAAAACAGCCTCGGCGCATCGCGATTCACAATCCCCTGCAGCACCTCAAGCGTTATCCTTTCATCAAGCGGTCGCACTTGGTCACCGTAAAGTCTAAGGGGAAATGAATAGGCCTGTGATGCGCCGTAAAGCTTAACGCACGACATCCACAATACACAGCATAAGGCACCCTTAATGCGCTGTTTAATCCCGCTCATTTTATTTCCATTTTTTGTTTCTGCCAACCGCCCAGCCACTGTTCGTGCAGTTGCTTCACGATAGATTGATAAGCTGGCTCATAGGCCACATTCACATTCGAATCCGGGTCTTGACTAAGGTCATACAGACTGAGGGCTTTCACTTTGTCCGTTTGATGGCTTATAAATTCGGTGTAACGATAACGGTCCGTACGCATCGATGTCCCCCATGCATCGCCCAGATGATATTCGGTAAAAACGGCGGTTTTCCAATGTTTGGAAACTCCAGACAGCAAAGGAATAAGACTGCTGCCTTCACAATGAGCAGGAACCGGGAGATGTGCAAATTCACAGAATGTCGGATAAATATCTGCAAATTCTACCAGCTCGGAAATTCTGCTTCCGGCCCGAGGATTTCCCGGATCAACTACAATCAGCGGGCAGCGCGCAGATCCTTCCAGATGTGTGAACTTGCCCCACAGCCCGTGGTCACCCAAATGAAATCCATTGTCTCCAATCAGACTGATCACCGTATTATCAGCGATTCCTAGCCGATCCAACTCATCCAGCATGCGCCCGAGCTGCGCATCAACATAGCTGACACAGGCCATATAGCCGTGCATCATCCGCTTCTGCAATGCTGAATCGAACGGTTTGTCCCCTACATCTCCATAATCGATCGGTTCCCAGTTTTTGAGCCTTAACACCTGTTCATTCTGCGGCCGGACAATCGTTTCAAGCCCGCTGACTTCGATTTTTTCACGGTCATACAGATCCCAGTATTTTTTGGGAGCATTGAACGGGTAATGAGGGAGTGACCAGCCCAGGCACATCAGAAAAGGCTCTTTTTTTCCTGCCAGTTCCTGAAGCTTGGCAATCGCTGTGTCAGTATGTTTGCCGGACATATAAGCATTATCAGACACATCCGCATCTTCCGTACACGCCACCAGCATTTTCAGGCTGATTTCTTTCCATGGGGCTCCGGCCTTATGCTGCTTCATCAACTCGTCCTGGCGATGCCTGTTCTCAGGCAGAAGATAAACATAGTTTGCATATGCAACCGGCGGCTCACTCCATGCATTGAGGTCGGTTTCCGTTGGCGAATGATAAACCTTGCCTATTGAAACAGTACGATAGCCGTTTTGTCTAAGGTGAGACGGAAGACTCGGAATATGCTGAACAGCTTCCGGCCACATCTGTTCTTGCGTATTTTCATACGCACCGGACGTAGTGGGGCGCAGCCCCGTCAGCAGACTTAATCGAGATGGACCGCAAACCGGATACTGGCAAAATGCATTTTCAAAAACAAAGCCCCGTGCCGCCAGCCGGTCAAAATTTGGAGTTTCGATCCGGTTATCCCCGTAGCAGCTCAGCAACGGCTTCAGGTCATCCGCTATCAGAAACAGAATATTCTTCTGATCAGAACCGCTTTGTTCTCCGCGAATGCCGAGTGCCGCCAGCAATGCTGCCGCCGTAATAAAATTTAACTTTTTAATTTTAACTCTCCTTTTGAATTTTGAATAGTTTTGCAGTTTCGCCCGGCACTGCGGAAAAAATCGTCCGCCCGGCATGTTCGGGAAGCATCAGTCGCGCCGCCAGCAACCCCTCATCCAGTCGCGCTGCTTTAAACCGGGTTTTGTCCAGCGCCGCAACCACATCGGCATAAAACACCGACAGTTCGGAACATCCGTGCGTATCTCCATATACAATCACCGGGCCCGGAGCCTCCAGTTGTTCGGCGGCAGTTTCAATGCTCTGGACCAATTTGGTAATCAGCACTCTGCGTTTCCCCGGATCTTTGATATCCAAAGCCCATTCAGAGCCCCACGAACCAGTAATTTTGGCCTGCCAATAGCCCAACGCATCCGCGCAACATACCATCGGAGTGCCGTCGGCCAGTCTGCGCTGATAAGCCGGGCGGCCGGGCGTCAGCCATTCAACGGAAGCAATGCCAATCGGCTGCACAGCACGTGCAAATTCATCCAACCGTTGATCGTTGCTGGACCGTTCGGTCAGTACAGAGACTCTCAGATCCGTTTTCCGGCAACGTTCTGCATATTCCGCAATAAACGGCGTAAAGGTTGGCATATTAAAATTGAAGATATCAAAGGCCACAAAATAGTCATTTTTCGTTGCGGTCGCATAATAGTACTCCAGCATCGCGGGGAACTCAGCCATCAACGTGGGCATGGTCCAGTTAACCGGGGCGGCCCCGCGTTTCGGATGGTTCCAGCTTCCGAAAAAGAAGGGGGTCGGGCCTTTCATAGTATCGCCTTCACTGGTAACAAAGCAGACACGGAAACGGCGATCATCAGGATCAACTGAATCTTCCGAAGCATGGAACTTCTGTTTAAGAGCGGGTAGCGCCGGTGGCACTTTAGCATGGAAGCTCATGTTGTCGCCCCAGTGCAGGTAATAGTGACCCTTCTCGCCCACCAGCATAAACCAACTCCATTCAAACTCGCCGTAACCGAAGATAAATGCCGGTGCATCGAGCGCATCAAGTATCTTTCGATACATATCGGCCTGCCGCTGATTGCCTTTCACTATACCACCAAAGGATTTTTGGTCCTCATAGATCAAAGTCAGATTGAAAATGAAACCCTTGTTCGCAATAGTCCAATCAAAGCTGCGGAACGGGCCAAGGCCAATGTAAAGTCCGTCCACATCCGGCCCCGACGGCGTATGCGCCCAACGACGGTTGCATTTCGGCATCACCTCTGCGAGCGCCCATTCATAGACCTCCACGCTGTCATTAAAGCGTCCGGTCAGATCCACCAGTACCTTTAGCCCCAGATACGCATCCAAAGTCCTGCCCCCGATCCGGTTTTTTAGGTTCGGTGATTCCCCGGCAAGCATTTCTTTTGTCACCGGCAACAAGGAATCAGTGCCGGCAAGCGTCATCGCAACACAGCGCGTTCCATCAACTGCCGGATCAAAAACGACCAATCCTTTAAACAAATGTTTAAAGCGATCAAACAATGGCACCAGACCCTGCATCGGTTCAAAATGCAACCCGTTGCGCTCGGAATAAATTCTGATCCAGTCTTCATTCCAAGGAGATCCGGGGCGATCCTGAGCCGCCGAATAGTCGCTCGGCCCGAACATCATCTGAGGCCCATTGCGGTTGGCCAGCCCCTGCACCGCCTCCACGGCATAGAGCTCCGTCCACCAATCCAGACCTGTCACATCATACACAATTGCGTTTTGACACATTCGCTTTTACTTTCCGTAGCGTACCGCTGTTTCAAAAAAGGCGATTTTATTTTCTAAAGGCATATCTTCCGTTAACACCTGTGAGGGGCCGATCAGCAACCCTCCGTCAGGCGCAAACAAATCAAGGACTTGTTGTGTTTTTTTCCGAATCTGATCTGCTGTGCCCTGAACCATCAGAATCTGATCCACGCCGCCATCCAGAACAAGCCGTCCTCTGCGCCACTCGGCCAGCATTTTGTGATCATTTCCTTTAACATTCGGTGGAAACGGATTCCAACAATCCACACCGATTTCAATCAAATCTTCGCGTAAGGGTTCAATATATCCGCAAGAGTGAAACCAGACCTTGGCACCATGCTTATGTACCGTGTCGATCACGGCCTTCCAGGCCGACTTATAATAAGTTCTCCACATTTCCGGAGAAATCATCAGACGATCCATCGTCCCCACATCGTCATCTGATCGAAACACTTCGATAAGCCCATCAGCTGCATGAAGCAGTTTTTCGGCATACGCGACAGTAAACTCGGTTACTTTTTCTACATAGACAGCCATGTAGTCAGGATCACAAACGTCATACAGTGCATTCTCGTTCCCGCGCAGCATGTTATGCATTTGATAACCAACCCCCAGATGCCCGGCAGAGACCACCATATCCATATTGCGAATACGCACGGCTTCTTCTTTAACGTGTGAAAAATCGAAATCCGCCACGTTGGGCCAGATATGCTGTTGCAAATCCTCAATCGAGTTACACCCCGCAAGGCCGTAATGGTGTTGGGATGAGTTTCCCCAAAAGTCAAGGGCTTCTCCATCGTCAAGCGTTCGGGTTTCTCTGGTGTAGCGGCCTGCAACCGCATTCCATTCCCAGACACTGAATCCATCAATCCCTGCCACCCGATAAAGATCATTTTTATCCGCAGCGCCATAATACATCAGAACATCATCCAGCGCTTTTCCCGGAGCATCAAAACTCACCGGAGGGCGATCCGGAACCTTACCGTTTAATGCGGTCAGAATACGTTCCCGGCGCGTCATCAACAAACCTCCTCGGCTACCATTTTCTTTTCGTGAACAGGCATTATCCTAACCTCGACATGATACACACCGCCCGGTTTCTGTACGGGAATCACATCACCGCCCACTGGCGATCCGTTAAGCGTCAAATGAACTATCCCTTTGCAAATACCCTTTGGCTTGGAAATCCTGATTACATATTCACTCCCTCTGAATTTACGCGTCATGGAGGCGCTTTCCCAGTGCGAAGGCAGACAGGGATCAACCAGCAGCCCTTCCTGCAACGGACGAATCCCGAACAGGTGCTCCCAAACATTCAGTAGCGTCCAGCAGGCCGTCCCGGTCGCCCATGAGTGAGATCCCTCACCGGGATGATCGGTCTGTGGCGCATAAATAAATTGGCAGGCGGCATACGGCTCGATCATATAGTTTTCCGCATCCTCCGCCCAGCGCACGTTCGGAAGCATCTGACGCATAATTTCATATGCCTTATCCCCTCGCCCGGCAACACACTCCGCCCAAATCCGCCAGCGGCTGTTATGCCCCTGCAAGGAGCCGTTTTCTTTGGTTCCCGGCGCAAACCGGCTGATAATGCCTGCACGCCGCTCAGGTTCTGCATACGGAGGATAAAAACAGCGGCTTCCATACGGCGTATCCAGATATTGCTCAAAACTGGACATGATTTTTTCTGTCCGCTTCTCATCAGCAATCCCCGCGATCACCGCGAACGAATTCGGATTTCCAAAGAGCGCACCGCCTGTTTCCAGCTGATCTTTCGTGCCGAGAATCCAGCCGGAATGATGGGTTGCCCGCCAGTACCAGTCGCCATCCCAGCACAGCTGGTTAACCGTTTCTTTCAGCTTTTCAATCTGTTGTTTATAGCGATCCATCCGCTCTAAATCGCCCGTTTTCGCCATGCACTCGTAGAACATTTCCAGACAGATGCAAGCCCAGCCGGCCAGCATCACCGATTCCGCCTGCCCTGAAGTGCCTGAAATAATGTTCTTGCGCGCATCCAGCTGCGGGGTTTTCCCGCACTGATCCAGCGCGTCGTTCCAGTCCGCTTTCAAAATCAACGGCAACCCTCGGGTAGAAAACTGGCTCCAGAAAAACTCCACACCGGCAATCAGATGTTCGTAGATTGAGGCGTCCGGTTTTTCGGACTGTCCTGAGATGCCGGTCATGGGGTTCACCCACGGCGTCTTCTCGTCGAGAATCGAAAAATCTCCGGTTTCGCGGCAGTAGTTTGCCACAACAAATAGAGGGTTGAGCGGATCATCCGAATGGAAAGTTCGCGCGCCGAACATGCTCAGGAAGTTTCCGTTATGGGCATAATCGCCGTCATCAAACTGCCAGATCATGATTTTTTTAAGAATCAGTCCGCGTACCCATTCAGGATCCTGACTGAGACGCGATACCGCATCCTGACAGGCATCACGAACTCCGTAGTTGTAAATTCCGGAATAGCAATAGCCGGTATTCCGGTTCCACCACGACAGAATCGCCCCCTGATACTTGAACCACGTATTCACCATCAGATCGAGATCTGCGTCCGGAGTTTTCACCATCGGCGAGGAAACCACTGAACCCCAGTATGCTCTCAGGTTTTCAAAGGCG
>JBILEA010000374.1:0-2527 GCA_044352355.1 Pontiellaceae bacterium
TACCCCGAAATCCGGTTACGGGCAAATGTCACATCGGCGCTCATGTAGTAGGCCCACAGCATAAAGCCGCGATCCGGCTCGGTCGTGGTCGTCTTTTCCCACACATTATCGACCAGCAGCAGCCGCCCCTGAAACGTGACGATTGTGATCACGGAGGTGGAATCCGGCTCCACATCCCACGGACGGTCAACCGTCCAGATTTTGCCATCGCTGCTGCGTCCCGTCGTCCAGCGCCACTGCCCTGCGCCATGGCCGTCGGCAATCACGACCGCACCTCCGCCGCCGGTCCAGAACGAATCAACCGTTCCGGCCCACGAATAATTCGTCGATCCCGCCAACGTCAATTCCGTGCCGTTGACTGCGGCCACATGACCGAAATAAACCCCGTGCGAGCTGTCGAAGGTGAAAGTATCGTCGCTGGTATTGTTCGCATAGTACAGGAACCGTGAGACGCTCCGGGATCCGCCAAAGGCCCAAAGGGTATCGAGCGATCTGAATGTATTGGACTCACAGATCATCCGGGCGGCATTGCTGAACTGGATATTGGCCCCGTTCGCAGCAAGCCGGTTGCCGGAAATCAGGCCGTAGCGGGCCCCTTCCACGCGGATCGTCTCTTGTTTGGCCAGCAGATCGCAGTCGATGACCCTGAAGCTCCCGGCTCTTGAAAGTTCCAGCAGGGCACCACGGTTCCGCGGCGTATCGATCGTCCAGTTTTCGGTATGAACCTGGGTCCGTTCCATTCGGAATCCGGTACCGGCCGTGATCCCATTGGTATAGTTATTGGGCAGCAGAATACTCATCGCTTCAATCGCATAACAGGATCCGGTGATCATCGTGGAAGACACCCCCGACGGCGTCCAGGAGATCCAGGAAAGAACCGTTTCATTGGTCCCCGCACCGCGCAGCACCGTCCGGTCAGGGACCGTAAATCTGCCGGTCAGAGCGTACGATCCGGCAGGTAAGAAAACCACTCCGCCGCCGTTGGTCTGCGCATCAGCCAGCGCAGCATTCAGCCGGTCTGTATCGTTGCTCCCGGCTGTGTAGGCCGACAGATCAAAGATAGTCGAGGGCCAGGCAACCGGCAAAGAAACGGTCAGGCTGCGGGCATCCAGGGTATCGCAACGGGCCCAGCCAGCGTTGCCGCCGTATCCGTTGTGGAAATACAGCTCGTAGGTTCCGGGGAGGAGCTCCGCCGGGAGATCAAACGCCGCATCATACTCCGTGGCTTCCGCTGCGGACAGCAAACAGGCCGCTGTGCCGTTCTGTACCAGGGCTATTTGAATTCCGTCCGCGAGGGATCCATCGTTATTCAGGTCGATGCTCATGCCGAATACACGGATCCATCCGCCGGGAGAGGCTGTTTCGCCTTCATCACCTTGTGCCCACCAGATTTGCGGCGTGTTGATCAGTGCCGGCTCCGACCAGAGCCCGGTTGTGTTTTTCACGCGCACAGTATACACGCCATGATTCCAGGAGGCAGGAACAACGGCTTTGACAGACTGGGCATTCCCCTGAACGGCGTCCGCATCGGTCCAGGAGATCACGGACGGCGCCCCTGCGGGAGGAACTCCGATCCCTGCATCGCTCAACCGGGCCATCTGCACGGCCGGGTCGCTGCCGAAAGCCGCCCCCTGAATCAGAGCGGTCTCATCGGGTCGAACCGGAGAGGCGGTCGATAAAACCGTTGCCGCGCGGGTGGTGAATTTCCAGACATCGCCTTTCCACGGACTGGCGGGGTCACTGTCATTCACCTCGTCAATTCGCCAGAAATAGTCCATGTCTGCGGAAAGCACTCGCGTGCTGTAATTCGTTTCGCTCTGAAGCCCCATATCCTCAGCGGATCCGGGAACGGCATGGCTGACCGCAACAAAATCCGTCCCGAAATAGACCCGGTGTCCGTTGACGCTTTGGGCGAAGTCGCCGGCGTTCCAGCTCAGGACCGTGCCGCTCAACGGGACATCCCCGTGCGTCGGATTCGCCGGACGGGGGTTCCAGGCCCTGCCCAAATCCGCATCCGTCGGCGCGGTGCCGGCCGACAAGGTGGTAACATCCACCACGCGGTTGGTTTGAATCGCAGGTGGAGTATGCGTTAAATTGGTCCACACCCGATCCACATAGGCAGCTGTCACATCCGGCTGGCCGCGACCGCCATAGGCTGTAATCCATCCATTATTGACATAGCCCCACACCTTGGCACGCTGATCGCCGGAAAACCGAACCACCCCGGTGCAGGGCGCTCCGTCCTCCCGCCAGGTCAGATTCATGCGGCTTTGCTCATACATATCGAAAAATCCGGCGCAATAAATCTCCCCGCCCGTGATCGTCAATACGGCCGAGCCTTGCCCAGACGTCGGCCACCGGTTGATCCGCAGACTGCCGGCCTGAATCGTTCCGCCGCTGAGGTTTAAAATGCTTTTCCCGGCATCAAACCGCAGCTGATTGGTCACGGTCAACGTCCCGCCGCTCATGGTTAAAACCGCCGGATCCGCGGGACCGTCTTTGCCGAATATTAGCGTACCGGAAACGG
>JBILEA010000375.1:0-2515 GCA_044352355.1 Pontiellaceae bacterium
TGTAATGCTCGATCAGTTGCGCGGCTTTTTCAACAACCATCAGCTCTTCGAAGGGCGCGTGCGCCCCGGAACCGGCATCGTTGGCGAGCGCAAGCAGCAGTGAGGCGCGCAGATCGCGGGCTTCCCCAGCTTTGTATTCTTCCAGATCGTCGCGAATCTGGTAGGCGATACCCAGCGATTCGCTGAACGACTGCAGCGTTTCAAGCAGTTCACGATCCGCACCGGCGGCGACCGCTCCCAGCAATAGCGAGACACCGAAGGCGGGCGCGGTTTTCCGGCGGAAAATTTCAATAATTTCTTTCACCGTAAATGGCGTTCCGTTCGCGAGACCGGATAATTCATCACCCTGTCCGAGACAAAGCGTACAGTGATTCTCGGCGGCGATGCGCAGCAGTTCGCCCGTGTGGGTTTCGACGGAGGCGATCCATCGATAGCCTTCGCCAACCAACAGGTCGCCCGCATTAATGGCGATGGGGATGCCGTACTGCCGGTGGAACGTCGGCTGGCCGTAACGCAGATCGTCGCCGTCTTCGATATCGTCGTGAATGAGCGAGGCTTTATGAAAACATTCGACGGCAATCGCAAGGCGGCGGACTTCATCGGGCAGGTCGGTGGCTCCTTCGTTCAGCGCGCTGTAAGTGCAGGCCAGCAGATACGGCCGCCAGCGCTTGCCATCTTTGAGCAACCAGTCGTAGGCAATCTGTGCGGTGCGGGTTTCAGTTTTCCAATCATTGGAAACCGCGAACCACCCGTCGACCACCTGATGCAGACGTTCCGTATCGAGCCGGTTTTTCCAAGGCTTGGAAGATTTCAACCGGATCGCCTCGCGAACATGCTCCACGTCCATTTTCGTTCCGACACAACCGTCAACGGTGAGCGGAATCGCGAGCCCGGGGATCGCTCCGTCGGCCATGTGCGGAAACGATTTTTCAAGGGCGCTTAAACAACTGATGCCGACGACGGCATCAATCTTGCCGCCTTCCAGCATTTTAGAAACGACCGTGGAACCCTCAGCGACGAGTACGACATACCCGAGTTCTTCGGCAAGCGACTGAAGTTCGCCGATACTGCAACGTCCGCAGTCCTCGCAGAGCAGACCGAAGGCATCGATTTCAGCGGGACAACCCTGCGGGTCGCGCAGACATTGCGGAAGCAGCAACAGGCGTCGTTCATAGGGAATGGACGCAACGGTTTCGCGCCAGACGGCGTTGTTGAGCAGTACCATTGTGTAATCAACCAGACTCGAATCGGCGGCGATTTTTACAGCATGATCACGCAGTTCTTCCATGGAGAGCGGCGGCACAAGCTGCTGTTCGGCGGCATAGCCGGAGACGGCCAGCATCAACTGCTCGCGCTCAAACCGTTCCGCCGGAACTCCGTATGTTGGTTTGGTCTGTTGCATTAGCCGTAGGCTCCGAATCCGAAAAACCAGTTTTTCTTGGCAAAGCGATACGCCCAGCTGCGCTCGGGAATTTCACTGCCGGGCTGGTGATGACTTCCGCACGGGCACATCCGGCCAAGTTCAGCCAGCAGGGTCCCGCGTCCGGAACTGTCCGTCGCGCCTTCGTCTCTGATAAAATCAGCGAGCAACTCCGGATGTTCCATGATGATGCAACCCTGCGTGGTGTGGCAACATACGTTCCGGAATTTTGCGATAAATTCAGAGCGGTTAAAAAGATCATAGAGGCCGGTGCCGTCACCGATGTTGTCTTTGGCAAACTGCAGCGGCGGACAGGGTTCAACACAGCCGTCGGGGCTGATGTGATGGGCAATGCCGACCGCCGCCGGACAGAGCGCCCTGCCCGTGTCATCCCAGTAGGCATCAACCACCACCAGCGGTGCGGTAAGACGGATATCGACGATGAAACGGCGCAGCGCGGTGATCTGCTGCGCATCGAGTGCAAGTTCCGGCGACGGATTCGGTCCAACCGGACGATAGATGTAATACCAGAGATAGTGCGCGCCAAGCGCGGCGATTTCGTTCACGAATTTTTCGGTGGCGAGATCGTCGATATTGGATTTGCAGACGCTGGTGCAGACGCCTGTAACGAGCCGGTTGGCGCGGCAGGCGGCCAGTCCCGCCAACGTCTGCTCATATACTCTGTTTCCGCCGCGCCGCACGTCGCTCACTTCTTCAAGTCCTTCAATACTAATCAGCGGGCTGATATTGCCGATGCGGCGCATTTCTTTGGCGACCGCGTCCGTAATGAGCGTGCCGTTGGTGAAGAGAAGAAAATAGCAGTCGGGGTGTTTTTCAAAAACATTGAACAGCCCGTCATAAAGCAGCGGCTCGCCGCCGAGAATGCCGAA
Organism: Pontiellaceae bacterium; assembly: GCA_044352355.1. Lineage (GTDB taxonomy): Bacteria > Verrucomicrobiota > Kiritimatiellia > Kiritimatiellales > Tichowtungiaceae > Tichowtungia. Next base: position 2,311 of record JBILEA010000375.1, read on the forward strand.
AAAATACGAGCCCTGCGCTTTGCATTCCGTGATGACGTTATCGAGCGTGCCGGGAGCAATTTGTTTAGGCGGATTCGATTGCGATACCCAGCAGCCCTGGCAGGCCAGGTTGCAGGCATTGGTGACCGATAGAAACAGGAAGGCCGGGAAATATTCTCCACGCTTAAGCCTCTTCTGGAATTTTTCAATTGAGCGCATGCCCTTG
>JBILEA010000376.1:0-2514 GCA_044352355.1 Pontiellaceae bacterium
CGGACGAGAGACTTCTTCCTGCCGCCCGGATTGAACTGAACGGAACCGTGTTGTTCGATTCGATAATGGATTTTGAACCGGAAGAACCGGTCCAATGGATGCCGGTGTGTTCCTCGGATGCCGCGGAGTGGTTTCCGGAGCCCATGCCTGCCGCCCGCCCGGAAGAATCGGTCCTGGCGGCGCAGCCGGTTGAACAGCTGAAGCTCACAAAGGACCAAAGCGATTACTGCTGGTACAGTACATCGGTCGATGTCGCTCAGGCCGGGGAACACATTTTGCGGGTATCGTACGGCGCGGATATTATCTACTGTTTTGTTGATGGTAACTATGCCGGTATGACGAAGGTTCCGCTGCGCGAATGGCGCGGACCGACCACGCGGAAAACGGACCGGAAGATGACGGATCCCGATGACAAGGAATGGGCTGCTGAAGCCGAGCAGTTTATCCCCGATGGATTCCTGCACGAGGTTTCATTTGCGGCATCTGTCGGCCCGCACCGGATCGATTTGCTTGCAACAGCCATCGGCCTCGTCAAGGGGGACTGGTCCATCTCCGGCCCGATGCACACCGAGTGCAAAGGGATCTGGGATGAGGTGCTGCTGGATGGAGCTGTGCTTAAAAACTGGGAGATGCGTCCGTTTCTTGCCGGTGAACTGAATCCTCCGGCTGCCTGTGATTGGCGTCCGTCTCCCGAAAAGTCTGGAAAACTTGGATGGTTCCGTTTCGAATGTAAAGTTGAACCTCATGACCTGGATGCATCAAATTGCTGGCGGCTTGATCTGTCCGGATGGGGCAAGGGGATGGCCTTTGTGAACGGCAGAATGATCGGGCGCTACTGGTTGCTGGCCGCCAGCGGCTACGGAGCTGATGATATATGGCATCCGAAAGATACCGGTCTTTACATTGATCCGTCGTGCGGGCCGACTCAGCAACATTATCTGGTACCCGCATCCTGGTTACAGAGCGGCAGCAATGAGGTCGTTTTGTTTGAGGAACAACGGCCCGGAGTCCGGATTGAATTGCAGTGCAGAGACTGAAAAAATTGAATGGAATAGCGTGGAGTGTGGATCAGATATGAGTGAAGTGGCAATACCGCAGGCTTTAAGTCTGCTTTTCAGTAACGGCTGCGCCATTACACTGCTGTAATCGTCCAAAAAGGATTCGTCGCGCCGTTTGACAAAAACAGACTAATCTAGTAATATTTAACCATGAGAAGGGTATTTTCAGCGGTTCTTGCTCTGGTGATGGTTGCCGCACCGGCCTTCGTCCCGGCTCAATCAGCGCGAGATCAAGAGGTCGTATCTAAGACAGGTTGCTGTTGTTGTCCGGCAGAAAAGATCCATATTGGTACTGCGACTTGCCAGTGCGACGGTTGCGCCCGAAAGAATGATCAGAATTGCGGTTGTTCTGTTGCGGTGCCGTCGCTGTCCGCGCTGCCTGTTGAATCTGCTTTTTGCTTTTTAATTGCTCTCTCCGGACGGATTAAGAGTTCAGATTTACCATTTACGGGACGGACCGATTCTCCGCTTTTGCGCCCGCCCATTTTCTCCTGATTCAACTGTTGAAGTGTTTCAAAACGTTGAAATCTAAAAGGAGAAATTATGAGAACTATTCTAATGACAGCATTCGTCGCGATGACCCTGATGGGCACCGCGCTGACCACACAGGCACAGGAAAAATGCAAAGGTTGCTGTAAGTGCGAAGCGTGCAAATGCGCGCCTTGTGCCTGCTGCAAATGCGAAACCTGCAAATGTGCAAAATAACAGATTGAGCGTCTGTTAAAAAGAGCGCCCCGGGAAACCGGGGCGCTTCAGATTGTTGGCAAACCTCCAGCAACGCGCGACAGAGCCTGAAAATTCGACAGGACAGCGGTTTAGGCAAAATAATTAAGGTCAAAATAATTTTCTCAACCAGCTGTAGTTCAACAAGTAATCATTCTGACCATAATTATTCTGACTTTTTCTTTTGCTGTGACAATGAGCTGGTAGATCAAGGTCCGGATTTTATCAACAGTCTGGAGCGCCCTAGGGAGACAGGGTGCTTTTTGTTTGGAAGAATTTCAGGCGGCACTGTGAATATTGCCAAGGTGGACGTGTTGCAGGCCGTTGTGTTCGGCGATGCTTTTGGCCTGTAACAAACTTTCCAGCGGTGTCGGCGGAGCTTCATTCCATTCACGGGTCGGTCGGTACGCGCTGAAGTGCCACGGCACATCGGTTCCAAGGTTTGTAACCGCCCATTTAGTCATGGCATCGATTTCAGCGGGCGAGTCGTTCCAGCCCGGAATCAAGAGCGTGGTCACTTCGAGATGAACGTCTGTTTCCTGCCGAATGTAAACCAGTGTGTCGAGTACCGGCTGAAGCGTCGCGCCGCACAGTTTCTTGTAGAAGTGGTCGGTGAAGGCTTTCAAGTCCACGTTGGCGGCGTCCATGTGCGCGTAAAATTCCTTGCGCGGCTCCGGCTCGATCCAGCCGTTGGTGACGGCGACGGTTTTGAGTCCGCGGGCATGGCAGACCG
>JBILEA010000377.1:0-2513 GCA_044352355.1 Pontiellaceae bacterium
CAAATTGCTCAACGTATTATTCACTGGGGAGCTTACCCGCCAGCGAAAGGGAAGTCCCCTCCTGCACAAAACGGGGGTCGGCCAAGGTCGTCTTCCCGCCGTTAATCCGGTATTCGATGTCTGCCTGATCAAAATCAGCCGCTTCGCCCAGCGTCCAGGTCGGCGTGAAGCGATTGTCCGCCTGTTCAAAATTCACGACGAGGAGTGCGCCTTTGAGCGATGAAACCGTGGTGTTATTTACAGTCAGCATCGCCGAGTCGGCCAGCGTAATGGTGTGAGTCAAGGTGGGCTGACCGGTCGCCTGCTGCCATTGCATGACTCCCGCCGTGGTCAGAGACGAATTGCCCCGCAGCGTCAGACTGCCGGGAAATTCCATTCCACTTGCCCCGCCCCAACCGAAAATCAAGCCGCTGCCGGCGGTGGCGGTGGCATTGCCGGTCAGAGTCAGCGCACCGGTGCCGGTGCCGCCAATATACAGGCGTTCATGCACCGCAAGGCTGGAGCTGTCATTGAACGTGAAGGCCGCGCCACGAGCCAAAAACATCCGACCGAAAGGGCCTGCATTGTCCCAAGCAAGTGATGACGTATTGTTATAGGTAATATGATAACCAAGAGCGAAGTTGTTTCCATACGTGGTGGCGTAGCTTCCGTTCACCACCGCGGAGTTCACGCTGTGAGTAAGCAAATTGGCATTCGGATTCCAGTTTTCAGCGCGATCAATCCGACGGTCTGATGCACCGCCATCCCAGGTAAGCGTCGAAAAATACGGCGTATTCACCGCAGGCATTAGGGCATCCACCTCGACGCGCCACTCCTGCAAACAACGCCGGAGTTCGGCGGCCTTCTGCGGGTTTTCCACGGACAGGTCCGTACGTTCCCCGGGGTCGTCCTTGAGGTTGTAGAGCTCGACCCGCATATCCTCATACCACTCGATGAGCTTCCAGTCCCCCTCCCAAACAGCTCCCGAAGGCGCACCCCCCTGGTTTCCGTAATGGGGGTAGTGGCAGTAGATCGGGCCGCGGCCCGGACTCCGGCCTTTGAGCAGCGGCACCAGGCTCACGCCGTCGACGGTCTGCTCGGGGCGTGCCGGAAGGCCCGCCATGTCAAGCAGGGTCGGGTAGAAATCCGTGCTCGTGACGATCCCGTCGCTGACGCTTCCGGCGGCGGTGACACCCGGCCAGCGCACGATCATCGGTTCGCGCACGCCCCCCTCGTAGATCCATCCCTTTCCGCCGCGCAGCGGCAGCACGCTGGTGGGATGCCCCTCGGAGGTACTCAGGCCGCCGTTGTCGGACATGAAGAAGACGATCGTATTGTCTGCCAGCCCCAGGCGGTCGAGCCCCTCAAGCACCTTGCCGACGGCCTCGTCCATCGCCTCGACCATTCCGGCATAGACGGCATGGTCCTGGGTCAGGCGCACCTCGCGCTCGCGCTCGCGTCCCCACTGCGTCTCCAGACCCAGGCGCGCGCGCTTCTCCTCGTATTTCCTGCGCAAGTCCGGGCGGCTGATCAGCGGGGTATGCACGGAGTAGAACGAGAGATAGGCCAGAAACGGCTTGTCCTTGCTCGACGCCATGAAATTCACCGTCTCCGTCGCAAGGCGGTCGGGCAGGTGCTCGCCGGGAGGACCGTCCTTAAGCCGGGGGTTTCCGTAGGGCGAGAAGTACTTTTCCCCGCCATAGGGGCCACCCGACCGCCATCCACCCTTGTTGATATCGAAGCCGTGGTCCTCGGGCCAGGAGCCCTCCGGGCCAAGATGCCACTTACCAGCGAAGAAGGTGGTGTAGCCGCCCTCCTTGAACGCCTCGGCCAGCGTCGTCTCCGCCGCGTCGAGCCGGGGGAGATGTACGGGCGGAACCAGCCGGGTATTTCCCTTGTAGCCGTCGGGCTGCGGCCCTCCGAAGTAGTCCGTGTTCTTCGTCCGTGCGGGATACTTGCCGGTCATGATGCTGCTGCGCGTCGGGCTGCAAACCGGGGCGGCGGCGTAGGCCCGTGTAAAGCGCATGCCGGTCGCGGCCAGCCGGTCGATATGCGGGGTTTCGTAGAACGTACTGCCATAGCAGCCCAGGTCCTTCCAGCCCAGATCATCGATCAGAATGAAAAGAAAATTATAACCGGCATTCCCTTTGTTCTCCGCGATATTGGTATTTTGCTTCGTTGCGCCGGATGCGGTCAGCGCGGCCAGCGGGGCGAGCAAAGCCGCCTTCATCCAATTCAGTCGATTGCTCATCAGTCGGTCTCTTTATTCTTATTAACAGGATGCTGTTTTTTCATGTTTACTATCTCGCTTCCAGCACCAAGATATCCACCAGTTGCGTCCGCATCGCATCGGGAACCGTGATGGAAAATCCGCCGGAGTCTTGCATCACCGGCAGGACTTCACCCGTGCGCAGCAGACGGGCCGAGGCTGGCACGGGCTCGGAGGCGTCCACTTTGACTTCGCCCGGCATCCCGGGCAGCAGATGGAGGTAGCGGCGCGTGCCGCGCACGGTCATCGGCACATTGGCCGGCTC
>JBILEA010000103.1:0-8877 GCA_044352355.1 Pontiellaceae bacterium
CGCGCCCGCCACGGGTAATAACATCTTCCGCCACCAAAAAGCGTTCGCCTTTTTCGATCTTAAATCGACGCATTACCAAGGCTTTTTCTGCGTTTTTCTCCGCAAAAATAAACCGGGTACCCAGCGCACGGGCGACTTCGTGTCCAACCGGAATACCGCCGAGCGCCGGGGAAATCACGGTATCGACTTTCAAGTCACCAAGAACAGCTTTCATCTTTTCGACCAGTGCCACACAAACCTGTTCAGCAACACGGGGATATTGCAAGAGGAGCGCACACTGGAAAAAGCGGTTGGAATGAAGTCCAGAGCGGAGTTCAAAATGGCCATTGAGAAGCGCCTGAGTTTCTTCAAACAGTCCGAGCAGATCAGTTTCTTTCATTTATTCCCTTATAAATCAGATTTTAAGCGAGTAATTCCTTAACCGTCTGGCGAAGGGCTGCGGTATCAAACGGTTTTTCAAAAACCTTGGCGGCACCCAGCTTCCCGGCCAAATCCAAATAGTGCCCGGCACGGACACGTCCGCCGCCGGACATGACAATCACTTTGATATCGGGCTGCTTGCGGCGAATTGCCATCACCAGCTCAATGCCGTCACAATCGGGCATAATGACATCGGTGATAATTAAATCAAAATGCTGTTTCTCCAGCACCGCCTGCGCCTCCAGACCATTAGTTGCTTCACCATATTCGTAGAGTTCATTACCTAATACGGCGCGTATCATTTTGCGAATGGCTTCCTCGTCATCTACAAGCAGAATTTTTTTTTGATCCATAAGCCCCCCCCTACTGTTTATTTGCAAAGTCAATACGATAGCTCTGTCCACCGCCAAACTCAAGAATGCGCTGCACATGCTTCCCGAGAATATCGGCCTCGAGATTCACCTTTGTTCCGGGCTTAAATTCCGACATATCGGTCTCTTCCATCGTATGCGGAATAATATGAACGACAAAGGCATCATCTTTCAGTTCCGCAACGGTTAAAGAAATTCCATCCATGGCGATCGAACCTTTATAAACCATCAGCATGAGCATGTCCCGTGGACATTCAATCTCGAACTTCCAGTCGCGATCAACCTGATCAATTCGACGTACTGTGCCGACGCCATCCACATGCCCCGTCACAATATGTCCGCCGAGCGTATCGCCAAGCGCCAGCGCCCGCTCCAAATTCACAATAGAACCGGGTCCTTTTTCACCAAGATTGGTCTTATTGAAGGTTTCTGTGAGCACGTCGAAGCAAAAATTCGGGCCGACAATTGCGGCGACAGTCAAACAAGCACCATTTACAGCAATGCTGTCACCCAAATGAACCGGCGCATCAAAAGGACGGTTCGGAGCCAGCGTAATCCGCCCTGCCGCGCCGTGCATTTTTACATCAATAAGGGTACCTAGCCGTTGGACAATTCCCGTAAACATCATTTCCTCCTGAGCGGTAAAGCCCGTATGAAAACATCTTTCCCGCATTTTTCCAAGGTTTGGAAACTCAAAAGCGGCATTTTTGTTAGCGGCCACCCCTCTGATCCAAACATTGGAACCCCGTCTCCGCCGAGCATCGACGGCGCGACGAACAGCGCAAATTCATCCACCAAGCCGGCGCGTACCAGCGATCCAGCCAATTCACCGCCGCCTTCGCACAGCACATGCATCACGCCGCGTTTTCCAAGATCACACAAAATCTTCCTGAGCGAACCGCTCATAACAAGAGTCTGCCCGGACGCTTCATCCGTCAGCACTTTAGCATTCGCCTGAAGAGTTGATCCAACAATCACCCGCCACGGCATACGGCCTCTGGCCGGGCGCGGCAAAAGTGACGGATCATCTGAACGAACAGTTCCAGCCCCGACCATAATTGCATCCGCCGAACGGCGCAGTTCCTGCACTTTAGCCCGCGCCTGCGGACCGGTAATCCACTTTGATTTTCCGGATGAATCAGCAATCCTCCCGTCAACCGTTGCTGCCAGTTTGAGCGTTACATACGGCATACCCGTGAGAATTCGTTTGGCGAACGGTGCAATCAGCATTTCAGCCTCAGCCCGGCAGACACCGGTGATGACCTCAACACCGGCGCGGCGCAAAATACGAATGCCCCGCCCGGCATGAGCAGGATTTGGATCCTTTGCGCCGATCACTACGCGTGAAATCCCATTAGACAGAATCATATCCGTGCAGGGCGGCGTGCGCCCATAGGTCGAACAAGGTTCAAGTGTCACATACAAAATTGCCGATTGCAGATTGCCGATTGCTGATTTAAGACAATTAACTTCGGCATGCGGGCCGCCGGCCTTTTTATGAAAACCTTCAGCGATTATTTTTCCGTTTTGAACCAGCACCGCACCGACCGGAGGATTGGGGCGCGTGAGTCCTTCCCCGCGTCGTGCCAGCGCGAGCGCTCGTTGCATGAATGGTTCGTGAGCTGTCATTGTGTTGAATGCGTGCTGCGCGAAGGCCGGTCGAGCTCCTTCTGAATCCGGTCGAGCACGCCGTTAACAAAGCGTCCCGAATCTTTACCGCTGTAAGCCTTGGCAATTTCCACGGCTTCATTAATGGAAACAACGGGCGGAATATCGCCGCGAAAAAGCATTTCGTAGGTCGCCACACGCATCACAATACGATCAAGAACGCCCAGCCGATCAACATCCCAGTTTTGCGTATACTTCGAAATTGTCCGGTCAATTTCACGCTGTTTGTCAACTACACCGCGCACCACTTCATTTACATACGTCTGGTCACGTACAGAAGGGTTCCGGTCATCATCACTCCAGAAATCAGCCAGGGCGGTTCCCATATCCTCCGGATTAAATTCAGTCTGGAACAGAAACTGCACAGCCCACTCACGCGCCTGACGGCGCCCCGTCACTTTAGTCATTTAAATCCTTTTATCGTTTTTAAAACATTAGCGGTTTCAATAGCGGCTTCGGCGGCGTACCAGCCGCGACTCGTCCGGCTGCGGGTGCAGCGGGCCATCGCCTGATCCCAGTTGCGTGTGCCGACAATTTCATTAATCACCGGAACACCGTATTCGCGGGCAATATCAAGCAGCGCAATACCGGTCGAATCGCCGATCATCTGTGCGTGCGGTGTTTCACCTTCCACCACCACGCCCAGCGCAATCAGCGCATTATATTTACCGCTTTTTGCCAACTCGTTAATCACCACCGGAATTTCATACGCGCCCGGAACCTGAAAAATTTCAACATCGGCAGCTTTCGCACCGCTTTCTTCCAAACACTGGAAGGCATCCGCCGACAGCTGTTCTGTTAATTCCTCATTAAACCGGCTGACCACGATGGCAAACCGCAGTCCGCTCGCATCCAAATTCTTTGCTGTTGAAATTCCCTTCCCCATTACTCCATCACTCCAATCTTCCAACATTCCATTCTTCAAAGCATGTGTTTCATTTTATCACGCTTGGTGGCCAAATAGCGCACATTGTGCGGCGTTGAAGGAAGCACAATCGGCACCCGTTCGACAATCTCAATACCGTATTTATCCAACCCTTCAATTTTAGCCGGATTATTGGTGATCAGGCGGATCTCCGTCATATGGAGGTCTTTTAAAATCTGCGCACCAATTCCATAGTCACGCAAATCAGCGGCAAACCCGAGCTTAACATTCGCCTCGACCGTATCCATTCCCTGATCCTGCAATTCATACGCATGGATCTTTTTGGTCAAGCCGATACCCCGTCCTTCCTGCCGCATATAAATCACCGCGCCGTACCCGTATTCGCTGATCATCTGGATGGAACACTGGAGCTGGTCACCACAATCGCAACGCGCCGAGCCGAACACATCACCTGTAAGACATTCACTGTGAACACGTACCAGCGGATGCGGTTTTTCAGCCGACGGTGCGCCCATAAACAGCGCCAAATGATCCTTATCGTCAACGACCGAGCTGTAAACGCTCAGATTAAAATCACCCCAGCGAGTCGGCATCTTCACCCTCCGCTCCATATGAACCAGCTTCTCGTTCACATAGCGGTATTTGACAATCTCTGCGACCGACGTCATTTTTAGCCCGTGCTTCCTGGCAAACTTTACCAGCTCCGGCAGACGAGCCATCGAACCGTCATCGTTGGTCACCTCACAAATCACTCCGGCAGGCTGAAGTCCGGCCAGACGGGCCAAATCAATCGTGGCCTCCGTATGCCCGGCACGCTCCAATACGCCGCCGTTCATTGCAATCAGCGGAAAGATATGTCCCGGACAAACCAATGACTCAGGTTTCGTCGTTGGATCAACCAGCATACGCACAGTATGAGCCCGTTCCGCCGAACTGATCCCGGTTGTGCTATCCGCCGCATCGACCGAAACCGTAAATGCCGTCCTGTATTTATCACCTTCATGCGACACATTCATCCGCTTCAGGCCAAGATGCGCCGCCCGCTCTGCGGTGACCGGCACGCAAACCAGCCCGCGGGCATGGGTAATCATAAAATTAATCTGCTCTGCCGTACAAGACTCTGCGACACAAACCACATCGCCTTCATTTTCGCGGTTCTCATCGTCGGTTACCACAATCATTTCACCGCGCCGCAAGGCATCCAGCACGTCATCCATCGAATCAAACAACTTTTCGCTCATAATCAGCCGTCCTTAAAATGCAAAAACCCTGAAGACATACGTCATCCAGGGCAACAGGTTTTCGCATCAAATTATCTTCTTTCATCCAGACTGTACTGTCGGTTGCAGAATCACACTGCATCTGCCTTTCGGCTCGCGGACTGTCACCGCCGGTCGGGGATTTCACCCTGCCCTGAAGATGGGGACGGATTATTGCTATTCAGGCAACGTGTTCAAGCAGATTTTCCCGCAGATTTTCCCGCAAGGCATAACTACAATCGCCAGCATTAACAATATACTGTGCAAATGAGATAAGGAATCAGTATGAGCGGCGAGCAACGATGTCCTGAGTCGAACCTATCCGGTGACCCGCAGCGGATCACCTCAAGGTTCACGTTGAACGTTAAGCTTTACGTTTATTTTTTGCCTTTCCGTACGGAACGCCCTCTTCCGCCACACGAAGCTGTGACGCTTTAGACGGCAGATAGGAAACTTTCGATGTCGTTCCAACCTCCAGCAGGATTTCTGCCGGAATGCCAAGACCCTCAACCAGTTTGCGGATCATCGTTTTGCTTAGCGCCCGCTTGCCGCTGAGCACTTCCGATACTTTGCTCGGCGAACCCAGATACTGCACTATGTCGGCATTGGTCAGACCCTTTTGATCCATGAAAAATTCAATGGCTTCAAGCGGCGTCGGCGAGCCGATTGGATAATGCTCCTGCTCGTAATTCCACACCAGCAGGCTGAGCAGATCCAGCTCTTCGCCTTCCGGCGTTCCGGCGGCGGCATCCATCAGTTCTTCAATACGGGCCAGCGCGGCTTCGCAGTCAGCTTCTGTTCTAATGATTTTTGCATTCATCATACGGCCTCCGCATCAATCCTGTCATACTCCGCATGCGTTCCGATAAAACGGATATACACAATCTTCCAGTCGTAATTGATCTTCAAAACAAGCCGGTACTTGTTTCCTTTAATATTTACAACCGCCCGGTTTCCCCGAATGACATCCGCCGTGCCGAAACTTTTCCTGAGATCGCTGAAATTGCTCCAACTCGCTTTTTCGGCGGTCTTACACCAAGCCCTGAGTGCATCTTCCGCATCCGTGTGTCTTTCCCAAAAATCCCGCAGTGTTTTTAGGCTGTGAACTCTCATAGAAGCTGGGCTCCAATGGATAGAAGCAGTATTCCCTTTTTGGGAATCTTGTAAAGCCGTTTTTCAGCACATCTCATCATCGTTCCTCAAATTCCGCCAGGCCGGATTCGCGCAGGCTGAGAAAATCATTCGCCCCATCGCGAGTTTTACGGCCCATAATCAGATGATCGAGCACCTTGATCTCCATCGTCTTCCCCGCCTCAATCAGCTTTTTGGTAATGCGAATATCCTGAGCCGATGGCGACGGGTCGCCCGACGGATGGTTGTGCGCCAGAATAACGCTGGCGGCCGAATGCTGAATCGCCGGTTTAAAAATCTCACGCGGATGAACCAGACTGGAATTCAGCGTACCTTTAGACACTTCGCACGGCGGAGACATCAGGCGGCTTTTGGTATCGAGCAGCAGCACCCAGAAAACTTCGCGATCGAGGCTACGGGCCCGTTCACGCAAAACAGCCGCCGCCTCTTCCGGCGAAGCAATACGCGGATTTTCGCCGACGTTTTCCTGAACCAGCCGCCGCCCGATCTCAAGAGCCGCTTTCAAGATTTTGGCCTTCTCTTTGCCGATTCCATGAATTTTCTGCAACTCTGCAATCGAACTGCGCGACAGCGCACTAAGCGATCCGTATTGCATCAGCAAGGCCTCTGCCAGTTGGACCACATTGGTTCCTGCCGTACCCGTCCGCAGTAAAAGAGCCAGCAGATCACTTTCGGAAAGGTTTTCAGGACCAAGCCTGTCGAATTTTTCACGCGGCTGAAGTGCTTTAGGCAAATCATTTGCCCGCACCTGATAAACCTCACCCTCTTCGTTAATCCATCGTCCAATCATCGGAAACTTTTATCTGTTTTTTCCGAGACTTGGAAACTTTTTCTCGTTTTGATGAAACTACGGCCGAATTTTGGACTCTTCTCGGATGTGCGTTTTTTGATTTTGCTCTAATCCTTGTGCAAACAAGACGGGAATCAGGCTGGAGTAAAACAACAACGTGATCCCACGGATGGCAAAGCCGTCCCACGGATTGATCAATTCATCTCATATGCAATCAATCTGAATAGTATTCTAACCACAGAATACACGGAATACACGGAACTGATTTTTCTGTGTTTTTCTTCCGTGTATTCGGTGTTGAGAAAATTCAGCATGATGCACCAGTAAAGAAAAGTTGTGAAAAGTTGTAGAATTTCAGAGATAGCCAACCGGCTTTCGACGCGTTATCCTCCTGAAAGTCACGCAATTAAAATACACCGGAGGAAAATATGAACCGTTCGAGCAATCCAAGCCGCCGTGAGTTTCTGACTATATCCGCTGTCATCGCCGCCGCCAGTGCCCTGCCCGGCAAAGCCCGTGCAGCATCTGCTGCGCCGGCTGCTGTTCCGGAAACACGTTCTCCGCTCAGTCTGCCGCCGCTTCCTTTCGCTGAAAACGCGCTCGCTCCCGTTATTTCCGCACAGACGCTCCGTTTCCACCACGGCAAACATCACGCCGGTTATGTCGCCAATCTGGGCAAACTCGTCGCCGGTACGCCGCTCGCCGTTCAGTCACTTGAAGAGATCATTCTCACAACTGCCGGACAGACCGATAAAGCCGCCATCTTCAATAACGCCGCGCAGGTCTGGAACCACAATTTCTACTGGAAAAGTCTGAGTCCTAAAGGAGGAGGCGAACCGCCCGCCGGACTCAAAGCAAAAATCGAAGCCGCCTTCGGTTCCGTCGATGCGTGCAAAAAAGAACTGGCAGCCGCCGCAACAACCCAATTCGCAAGCGGCTGGGCGTGGCTGGTACAGGACGGCGGAAAACTCAGCGTGGTAAAAACCGGCAATGCCGAAACACCGTTTACCAAAGGTCTCAAGCCGCTGCTGACGATCGATGTCTGGGAGCATGCCTACTATCTGGATTTCCAGAACCGCCGTCCTGACTATGTCAGCGCCCTGCTCGACAAACTCATCAACTGGGAGTTTGCCGCCGCCAACCTCGGCTAAAAAATAGTCGTACATTTGAAGAGAGGCTGGGATCAAAATGATTAGGGATAAAATAATTATTCCTCGCAAAGAGGCAGAGGACGCAGAGGGTGACCGCGACTGATCCTGATCGGTTCCTTGTGTTCTGTACTACTATCCACTGATTTCTTGTTTTCCTGACAACATTTTCTACTCAACAGTTTTTTCCGCAGATTTCCGCAGATGGACGCAGATGGACACAGATGGACGCAGATTAAAAATTAACGAACCTCTCATCTGCGATAATCGGCGTTCATCTGCGGATAAAATTTTTGGTTGCGGCTTTGCTGCGCTAGGTATTCTGTAGTTAGAATATTCTTCAGGTTAATTTCCTATAAATCCATTCATCCATTCTCTTCCGGCAGTGCCGGACGGACCTTGATCATTTTCTCGCGTTTGATGGTGACGGTTCCGGGTTTTGCGCCGCGCGGCTTGGAGACATTCTTCGCTTCCGTGCAGGAAACCGGAACGATTCCGGCATTACGCGCTTTGCTGTGCCACGCGGCAATCGCCGCCGCCTGCCGGATCAGATCGGTTGTCGCTGTTTCTCCTTCCGGCCCGCGCAGAATCACATGACTGCCCGGCAGTCCGTGAACATGAAACCAGAGATCGTTCGCTGCGGCGGCCTTCAAGCTCAGCCGGTCGTTATCTGCATCGGTTTTTCCGGCCAGCGCTTCCCAGCCGCCGGGCAAAGCGTATTTCCAAACTTCGGGATCTGCGGGTTTGTGGTCCATGCTAAACCGACGGCAGAAAGATGGAAAAAACAGACCCCTCGCCGTAACGGCTCTGGACAGAAACCGTCCCGCCGTGCGCCTGTGCAATGTGTTTGACGATGGAAAGGCCGAGACCGGTACCGCCTTCGTGACGACTGCGGCCCTTGTCCACGCGGTAGAAACGCTCGAACAGCCGGTCGAGATGTTTTGTCTCAATGCCGATGCCATGATCCTGAACCTGAAGAAGAATACCGCCATCGGCTGCCTGAGCACTGACCTTCACTTCTTTTTCTTCCGCGCTGTATTTGATCGCGTTGCTGATGAGGTTGATCATCGCCTGTTCAATCAGTGGACGGTTCACCGAGGCTTTCAGACCTCCGGAGCAGTCCACGGAGACCGTGATCCTCTTTGCCGCCGCCCGCGGACTGCACACATCCACTGCCGATTGC
>JBILEA010000104.1:0-8825 GCA_044352355.1 Pontiellaceae bacterium
CCATTCATCCCTGACAAGATCCATGCCAAAAGCCTGAAAACGGGCAAAAAAGGAAGTTTCAACGCACGTCTTCGGAAGTTTCAACGCACGAAAAGCGGAAGGTTTGATCGCACCACAGCAATGGAAACAGTTCTTTCTTCGCAATCGTTGTATTTGTCTTTTTTAATTACGATTCCGTAATAAAAACTGCGTGTTATTCATTCCGCAGACCGCGCAGTGCATCGCCGCGCAAAGAAACTTTGATCGCCATGATCATGCAAACAGCTCCGCAGAGACCGACCGCGACAAGCAGGCCCATCAAAAAAAGTGCGGGACCCTGCGACTTTGAAATAACCAGCGCCGGAATCATCGCCATCGCCGAAGCAATCACGCCAACGGCAAGTCCCGCCGCGAGCAACAGGCCATGTTCGATTAAAAGCATTTTCTTCAGCGTGCAGTTGCGGTAGCCGACCGCGCGAAGCAGTGCAATTTCTGTTCGCCGGTCCTGCACGTTGCGCAGTACGACGACGCCCATACCGATACTGCCGACCGCCAGCCCGAGCGCGCCCAGCACCAGAAACATCGCCAGATAGGTTGATTCCACTGCGTAGAATTCCATCAGCCGCTGCGTGGACGGCACAATGTCCATTCCGTTCCGTTCGTACTTCCGTTCCGCCGCCGTTCCGCCGGTCTGATCATCGAGCAGAAACATCCGATAGCCTTCTTCGCCCGGAAATTTTTCAACAAACCGCCGCTCAGCCACCAGCAGACTTCCCTGAAAAACCGATAGACGCATCGGCAACCGGCCCACCAGTTTAACTTTGAAAACATTTCCGGCCTCGTCGCGATAGTCCAGCAGGGCACCCTGCTCTACGCCGGTCTTCGCCTCCAGTCCCCACATCGCGGTATCCGCATCGCCAACCAGCGCAGGAACAACACCATCCGGCAATTCAAGTTTCAGCAACTGCCACACATCGTCACCGGCCAAAAACGATTTGCGCTGCGACATCGCATCCGGATCAACCCCGAGCAGGCGGGGCGACCGCGCGCGGTTCAGGTTGAGACAGCTGGCATCGTCGCCGTCGCGAACGCGCAACCGCACGCCGCCCGGATTGTCGGTAACTGGCAGCGTGGACTCTCCAAACCAGCGGAACCCGCCGGTCCCTGACCACGGTTTGTCCGCATGCGCGGTTACATTTTCTTTCATCGACGAAACCGCGAAGACCAGAAAACAGCCGCAGGCCAGCAGACCGATCACCATCAGACTGCGACCGCGCCGCCGCGCTATGTTACGCAGCGCCACCCCGAAAATATGAGACAGGACTCCTTGTCTGCCGGAGTTGCGCAACGCTGTACTGCAAAGCAGTACACCCGAAAACAGCAGCAGCGCACCCGCTCCGAAAAACGGCATCGTGACCTGCTGCACATCGCCAACCAGCGCATAGATCACAATCCCCGCCGCCGCCAATATTCCGAAAACCGGATATAAAACCTTGCCCGGTCTGCCCGGATGCAAGGATTCAAATTCCTGCGAAAAATCCGCCATTAACAATTCGCGGGCTGAATGCCTGGTCTGCCGCCACATCGCAATACCAATCGCAAGAATCGCGCAAACAAAACTTACTGCCGCGCCGGCTACCACCGTTCCCGGCCGGGCAAAATACTGAATCGCTGAATTCGCCACCGCACCCCGCCAATAGGTGGACAGCCCAAAAATCAGCAGTTTCGTATAACCGGTTCCCAACCACGCGCCAATCAGCGAGCCGGCCAGCGCAATCGCACCGCCCTCCAGAAAAAACAGCCGGCGAACGGCAGACGGCTTCCATCCGGTCGCCAGTAAAATTCCCATCTCTTCCGCGCGCCGCTGAAGGCCGAAAACAAAAAGCAGGCCGGTTAACATCAGTGCGGCGATGATCAGGAAAAAACTCATGCCGACAAACAGCTGACCGAAATCCATTGCGTTGTCGACCGCCGCCAGCGCCTGTTCGCGCACCGGCTGAAATATAAAACCGGCCGCCGCCGGATTAAATTCTTTTTGAAACAGGCTGGAAGCCTGTTCCACTTTCCACCGCACCGAGGTCAAACTCCCGAACCGGTTCGCCCACATGGCCTGCCCGGCACTCAATGAAACGATCGCTTTCGGCGTCTGCCGGTATGTATTCCAATACGCCTCGTTCGCTTTGTCTTCCAGCGCGGCCTGCTCCATCGGAATGCCGACATCCCAGTCCGCGCAGCGATCCACGTCTGTCAGCCCCGGAAACTGCGGAGCCAGCTCGCGCTCAACGGCCAGCTCATCCATCTCAGCAATCCGCGTCACCTTGAACGTACGTTCGCGAACCTCAAATCGGCTGGATGGCAGCAGTTCAAAATATTTCATCACGACCGGGTCGCCCGGCTTCGCGCAGAGTTCATCCGCCAGCCAGCGGTTGATCATGATTTCATCGTCACGCAGTCCGTCGCCGTCTCTGGCGATTACAAATGAATACGGCGTCGACTTCTGCGCACCGGAAATCGAATTCACCAGATACGTCAGCGTGCCCTCCGCCCCTGGAATCGCAAGCGCCGCACGCGCCGCCTCGGGCTCCAGATAAATCTGCCCGGACTCCAGCTGTACCTTTGCACCGTACTGTCGCAACCGGAACCCGAAATCATTAAAAAACCACACCTTCGAAAGTATGATATTGGGATCACCGGCGCCGGTCAGTAGCAAATTGGCTTTGTCAGTAAGCTCCGTCCGGTTCTCCAATGTCTGGAAATTCACAAAGGCGTTATACGGAGCCACCTGATTCGCCGACAGACTGAAGCGGCCCAGTTCGTCATCACTGAGTATCCGTCTAACCGCAAATCGCCCGCGCACTGTCCGGTCGGCTTTCTGTGAAGCAAGCGGCGCATTGCCCGGCAACAGGCTCGGCTTTTCGATCCGCAGCGAAACTTCGTCACCGACCTGAACACCGAGCGCGGTTGCGAGTTTTTGATTCAACGCCGTTTCGTTTTCCAACAATTGGAAATTTAGCCCTGCAAAATTCCAAAGATTGGAATCGGCGCCGAGAACCTGCACGCGGTTCACCTGTCTGCTGTCCGTGATCGCTATGCCGCGCAGTTGAAGTACCGCCGCCGAACTGTCCGGAATTTTTTCAGCCAGACTGCGCGCAAAAAACCGATTCGGCGTGTACATCGCCCATTGGATTCCACCCAGCCGCTGTAACGCAAACGCGTGCAATGAACCGTGTACTGAATCGCCCACCAGCAACGATCCGGTCAGCACTGCCGCCGCCAGCACGGTTCCCAGCAGTACGCCCGTATGCGTCCGCCAGTAGAATTGCAGACTGCGGATCAGAAGGCTGGTCATTTCAGGTTTCACGTTTCAGCTTTCAGATTTCAATACTCCGGCATCAATCGTCAGCACCCGATCCATTTTTTCAGCCAATCGCATTGAGTGCGTCACTAGAATCAGCGTCATATTTTCTTCGCGGTTCAATTCCAGCAGCAGCTGCACCAGATTGTCCGCACCTTCGCGGCTGAGCGATCCCGTCGGCTCGTCCGCCAGCAACAGTTGCGGTTTATTTATCAGCGCGCGCACCACCGCCGCACGCTGTCGTTCTCCGCCGGACAACTGTCCCGGACGATAATTCAGCCGGTTCGACAATTCCACCCGATCCAGCAAATGCAAAGCCCGCGCTTGCACATCCCCAGACTCCTTGTTGACCAGGGTCGGCACCAGCACATTTTCCAGAATCGAACATTGTGGAAGCAAATGGTGCAGCTGGAAAACAAATCCAACGCGCCGGTTGCGGAATTCCGCCGTTTCTTTCTCATTCAACGTCAGCAGATTTTTTCCATCAAACTCCAGCGAGCCCGAATCCGGACGCTCCAGCGTGCCGATAATATTCAGCAGTGTACTTTTGCCGCAACCCGACGGTCCGGCGATCGCCACACTTTCGCCCGCCGCCACGGTTAGATCAATTCGGGTCAACACCGAAGTATTCTCGTCGTAGCATTTAGAAATATTTTCAAGGTTCAACATCATTTCTTCTCCCCGTAAGCGCTCACGGTTCCATCATCCGCGCCGACGACCAGCCGTCCGCCGATCAGCGCCGGCGAACTGATTTCGTCGCTGACCTCCTGCGACCACAGCTTCCGTCCGTCTTCCAGACTTAGCAAATAAAGAACTCCATCCGTCGAGACCGCCACCTTATCTCCCGCCACGACCGGCGAGGTAGGCAGGCCGCCCGCATTAAAGCTCCACAGCAGACGGCCCTCCGCACGGGTCACCGCATAGACAAAACCGTTGTCGGAAGAGTAAATCACTTGATCCTGCGTCACCGCCGGAGTGGAGAAAGTTTGATCCTGCGACTCGGCATTGATCCAGACGATATCGCCAGCCTCGATATCGGCGCAAATCAGACTGCCGGAGCGCACGCCGGCAAAAACCAGACTTCCGGCGATCGCCGTACCACCCGCCACCTGTGCATCGCCGCCGATCTCGATATCGCGCAAATGTTTTCCATCCACCGCCGAGTAAACATGGAGCGCGGCGGAACAACTGCCAAACACAATCCGGCTGTTGCCAACGCCCGGCGACCCGTCGCACCGCTCCACGCCGTCCGTTTTCCAAATTCGTTTTCCCGTTCTAATATCAACGGCATGCAACGCACCTTCCGACTGATCCAGCACGATGACCGCATCAAAACTTTCTTTCCTTTGCGTCTTCGCGTCTTCGTGGTCAAAACTCCTTCGGCCCGGCATGAAATTCGGCGATCCAACAATCACACCGCCGGTTTCGTAGCGCCACGTCTCTGCACCAGTTTTGGCATCGAGCGCATATAAAATGCCGCGTGTTGTTCCGGCCAGCACCAGGCCACCGCCGCAGGCCGGCGGAGCATCAAACTGAACCGGCATCTCCGCACCGGCGTCATTGATCCGGATAAAGCTTTTCTTCCAGACCTCGGAACCTTTCAAATCGACGGCGATCACCTGCCCTTTTTTTGCCGTAAAGAAAATCCGCTCACCGTCCGACACCGGCGTATTATTGACCGCGCCGCCAGCGTTGTATCGCCAAAGCAGTTGCGGCGTATCCGGCAAAGCCTTTTCGGAGACGCCGCGCAAATCCGCATCGCCGTGATAAGTCGGCCACTCCGCAAAAACCGTCGAAGCAAAGCACATCAGAAATGCAAACGCGAGGTGTGACCGCAAAGACTCTAAGACGCTAAGAAACATGAGACTATTTAAGGCCCCCCTTCTCCAGCCTTTGCGTCTTTGCATCTTTGCGGTCATCATCCTCCGTATTCCGTCTTCGCGGTCGAAACTCATTTTATCAGTCCTTGATAAACCGAAATCATCTTCTGCGCCATTGTCTCGACGCTGAAGTTTTTCATTACCGCCGCGCGGCCGGTTTGTCCAAGCCGCCGGAGTTCTGCGGGATTCGTCAACAGCTCGTGCAGTGTTTGTACCAGATCGTGATAAATCACGCCACCGCCGGTCGCTTCGATCAGCTCGGGAAACGCTCCGGCATCCGGCTGCACCACCGGAACACCCGCCGCCATCGCTTCAACAATGTAGGTACCGAACGCCTCGCCCTGCTCCACCGGTACGCAAAGCACCGACAGCGACTTCAGAAAAGCCAGTCGATGCTCGCGACTGAAATCCCCGGAAAATTCGGCATCATTTTCATAGCCGGCTTGCGCCAGCTTTTTCCGCAGGCTGGAAACGAATGTCTGATCCGAGCCGACCATACCGCCCGTCGCCCGCAGTTTCAGATTTTCCAATCCCTGGAACTTTTTCAATTCGATGAACGCGTCGACCAGCCGGTCAAGACCCAGCGCCGGACTCATGCGTGAAAGAAAACCCAGTACCGGCGGATTCAGATCCAGCGAGGCCTGTTCGTATCCGTTTAAATCAATACCGATGTGCACCACATCGATCCGATCCCGCGGAATCTGCAACCGTTCACTCATCCGGTCGGCAAACCAGCGGCTCACAGAAACAAACCGGTCGACCTCGTTGCAGCGCGCCGCAATGGCCTGCCAGCAGGCCTGATCAAAAGGCGGATCAATTTTATCCAGCCAGTCATCTTCATCCTGCAAGGTGCAAACCACCGGAACCGCAAGCGCCGATTTGATTTCTGCCGCCAGCCCGATCAGCAGTGCATTAGAGATATGTACCACATCCGGTTTTTCCTGCTCTGCCAGCCACTGCACCAGCCGCGCCACTTCCTTACGCTGATTGCCGTCCGATCCTTCCAGCATCGAAAGCGTCATCGCGCCGAGCCCTGCCGCCGAAGTCGTCCCTTCCATCTTCGCCGCACGCCGCAGCATCCATTTAGAATCGAACAGCCGGTCAAGCCAGCGCGGGGTTTTACGGAACAGCGGAACCTGTTGCTGAAGCCAGACATTGATGCCGCCGAAAAAAACCGGAGCGCGATCCTGTGCCGGTTTGCCGTCGGCAAACATCGGCAGATACATGGGCACCATCACCACGTCGACCCCCTGCCGCCGCAGAGCCTGCACCAGCGCCGCATCGCGCATACAGTTCTGGCAATAAAACGTGCCGCCGGAACCGGGGACTATGTGAACAACTTTCATATTTCAGGGTGCGTAATCCTTAACGAATAATACGTGACAGGGAAAACCCCCGTTATGTACTAACCGTCTCGCCACTCCCTGCTAGTTTCCGTTCATGCCGGGAATACTCATACTGCCTTCCCAGCGGGCTGGCGTATTCCACGGCATATCAGAATATTCTTTTTTCGTCCCGTCTTCATACTTCGGCGTTGAACACCCGTTAAGTACGATAGCGAGCAGAATCAGTGCTATGGGTTTTTCAATCATTGTAAAAATATATGCTCTTTTTTCGACGTATTGGAAATCATTTTCCAACTATTCGGAAAATCCGGTCTAATGCCCGCGAACACGGGAAAGGCAGGCGAACAGTTCAGGATAAAACGCCGTTTTAGCCCGATTGAGCAGATAAAGATGAATTCCAGGAGCTCCGCCTTCAACCAGTTCCGAAATCTGCTCAATGGCCCAATACAAGCCGATGCGCTCCATTTTCACCGGATCATTTTTAGCGGCTTCAAGGTTGTGAAGCAGGATCTCAGGTACATGAAATTCACAAAAAGTCCGCATCCGGTTGATCTGTTCGAGCGAGATCACGGGCAGCAATCCCGGGACGATCGGCACGGTAATGCCTGCCGCACGGCACTTTTCAACAAATTCAAAATAGACATGATTGTGCAGAAAAAGCTGCGTTGTAATGAAATCAGCCCCTGCGTCCACTTTTTCCTTCAAATGCCGGATATCCTCTATTTTATTATATGCCTCCGGATGTTTTTCAGGATAACCGGCAACCCCGATACAGAGTTGAGAATGCCGCTCGCGCAAAAACGAAACCAGTTCGATGGCATAACGGAACCCATCCGCGGCCGGTTTAAAAAACTTTTCTCCACGCGGCGGATCGCCGCGCAACGCCATGATATTTTCAAAACCTTGCGCCACCAATTCATCTGCTGAACGAATCAACTCCTTGCGCGAGACTCCCACGCACGTACAGTGCGGCATGACCGTTTCATAGCCAAGACCGCCAAGCTGCCGCGAAATTTCAAGCGTCGGCCCTGCCGCAGAACCTCCTGCACCACACGTGACGGAAACAAAATCCGGTTTGAGACCGATCAGTTCGAAAGCCCCTTTATTGAAGCTGGCCTGTGCACCTTCAGCTTTGGGCGGAAAAAATTCCACGGAGATAAGCGGACGGCTGGCGGATTTGATTTTTTGAGCGATCGTCATATTAATCTGTTTATCCGGATAAACGGAATTATGCAAGTATAAAAAAACAACCGCCCGTTGCGGGGCGGCTGTATTCATTCCACAGGAAGCTTAGCCGAGGATTGCATCCTTGGCGGCTTTGGCGATGCGGAATTTGAGAACCGTCTTAGCGGCAATCTTGATCGCTGCGCCCGTAGCAGGGTTACGACCCATGCGGGCTTTACGTTTTACTTTGACCAATTTGCCCAAACCAGGAACGGTGAATCCTGCGGCAGCGCCTTTATAGGCCTGTTCGATAATGGATTCGAGGGCGGTTTTTGCCTGAACTTTGCTGATGCCGGCGTCGTCGGCAATCTTAGCGATGATCTGAGACTTGGTTACTGCTTTTGCCATTGCTGCTTCTCCTGTTGGACTGTGGTTACTGTTTCCGGCCGTTCGTTCGGCCCCGTTTTGTTGAGGAATTCTTACGGCAAAGTCATACAACGTGCAAGGGGAAATACAATAATAATTAAGTATAGCTAGGGGTTCGTGCTGGTTGCGGCATTAGGCATTCGCACCCGCCGTAAGATGTAACGTGTCAATAAGCAGACTGACTTCATCTTGCGTCACACGAAAAAACCCTTCGTCCACCGCAAAACAAAGCGGCTCGGCACCAGAATTTTCAACGCGAACAGTTCCCTTTACGATACGCGCCAATACGGGAATGTGTCCCTGATAAACCTGCATTTCGCCCTTCTCGGCCGGAATGGCAACCGCCAGAGCGGTTCCATCGTAAGCGATTTCTTTCGGCGTAATGATTTTTACTCTCAGCAAAGCGGCCATAATTAAATTCCTTCAATCGCTTCCGCGATACCACCCTTCATATAGAAATTAGATTCCGGCACCGCATCGTGTTGGCCTTCCAGAATTTCCTTAAATCCGCGTACGGTTTCCTGAACGGTCACCTGGCGCCCCTGCTGGCCAGTAAATACTTCGGCAACCGTAAACGGCTGGCTCAAAAATTTCTGGATGCGACGGGCCCGGCCGACAATGACTTTATCCTCATTGGACAGTTCATCAATTCCAAGAATGGCAATGATGTCCTGA
>JBILEA010000105.1:0-8667 GCA_044352355.1 Pontiellaceae bacterium
TTCTGGGCATCCACCCCGCCGCAGAACGACGTAGTTGCGCTAAAATCATCGTGCAGCCCCTGCGGCTCCATACCGGCGGCCACAATACGCTCGCGTAACTGCTGATGATACGTCTGCGTTGTCATGTGCCGATCGTGGCACAATTCAATGATACGTCAAATTAAAACGAAAATGCTCTAGCACCGAGCGAAGCGCAGATAATTTGCGAAGCAAATAGTGCCAACGGCACGGTTCACCGGGTGGTAGAAAATTGTTTTCTGGCCCATATCGATATCACTCAAATTGATTCCATATGAGAGATCAGCAGTCGGTTCGCAATGCGCGCGGGCCCTTCCCCGCATGCTTCTTCACATACCGCGAAAAATAACCCAGATCCTTGAAACCGAACTCTTCGGCCATCACCGGCACCGGGTCGCTGCGCAATAGCAACGCCTGACGAATCCGCTCCACCCGCAACTGCGTGATATACTGATGCGGCGAAATCCCGAAGGTGCTTTTAAAAAGGCGCTCCTGCCGCGAATAGCTCTTCCCGTGCTCCGAGAGCACGGACTCCATCGGCGGCATGGCACTAACCGGTTGATTGGCGAATTCTGTCAGCCGGATGCGCATCTCCTCCGCATCCCGGCAGGGATCATCCGCCGACGGGGCCGCGGTCTCGCGCCCCAGCAGGCGCAACACGATTTCCAGCAGTACCGCCCTTGCGGTCAGCTTTTCCGGAACACGTTTCGCATAAAGCCGGTGCGTCAGCATCCGCGAAAGCGCATAAACCGTCTGATCCTCGACCGCGCCATGTAACACTTCCGGGGGAACAAAACTGGGCGCCGGATGATACATCGAGGGATCCGGCACGGCCGGTTCCATCACCACCGGCGGATGCCCGCCGGGCGTCCGAACCCAGTCGAAATGAATCCAGTGCAGATAAGCCGACTCCGTCGTGCAATACGAAATATGCCGTTGCCCGCAGGGGATAATGATGAAACTGTTTTCAGGGCAGATATATTCCTGCCCTGCAATCGTGAGGGCTCCACCCCCCTCCTCAAACAGGAAAACCTCCTGATCACCGATCACGCGCCAGTTATTGATCACGCCCTTTCCGAAACGGTGGTGCCCGGCGAGATACGCCATCGGAGATATCTGTTCCAACCAATCCATAATGCAGAGAAGTACAATTAATTCAATTTAAGTGCAATGAATTAAGAGTATTCATAACAAACCTGATTCTATACCGTGCATAAACGGTCAATGGATGGGGACTCGGTAATGAGTTCAAAAATCGATGCCGCGATTATAAATAAAGGAGAGAAACAAAATGTGGGCAAACGGAAATACGACACTTAAAGCGGAAAAACTGAGTGATTCAGACAAACGCATTCTGCGCCAGCTGGCCAGAAAAG
This sequence comes from Pontiellaceae bacterium, assembly GCA_044352355.1. Taxonomy (GTDB): domain Bacteria; phylum Verrucomicrobiota; class Kiritimatiellia; order Kiritimatiellales; family Tichowtungiaceae; genus Tichowtungia. The sequence goes on from JBILEA010000105.1 coordinate 1,395, forward strand.
TCGCGGAAATCTCCGCCGATCCTTTACAACAGCAACGCGCGGCGCACTGTCTAGCGCACAATGACCTGAAAACAGACCGGCCGATTGTACTCTGTTATCCGGAAGGCGCCTGGAACGAACTGCTTCCACCGCAACAGAGCGTTGCCTGCGAAAGCGAATTTGCACGCTTCTTTGAAAACGATCTCCGCCAGCGCATATACTACGCAGCACACCTGCCGGACGACAACCCGATCCGCAATGAGTTGCACGTTCCGCTGTGCGGCTGTTTCACCGGGTTCGGGGTTGAGACTCATGTTACTAAAAGCGCAGACACCCGCGGAGCCCATCATTATGAAGCCGTCATCCGCTCGCTGGAGGATGTACAGAAAATGCAGCCCAGCCACGTAATATTGGACATGGACGAATCGGAACGCCGTACGGAAATCATGCAGGATCTGCTCGGCGATCTGATGGACGTGCAGCAGAAGGGGCTGTTTCGCAGCATCTGCGTTCCGATCGATGACTTCGCAACCCTCTGCGGGCTGGACAATATTTACATGGATATGATTGATCAGCCGGAAATGATACACGCCGCGCTGGGATTGATGGTCGACAGCTGGATTGACGGCGTCCGGGAATTGGAACGTGTCGGAGCCCTTTCCCTCGGCATACACAATGAATATTGCGGAGCCGGCGGAGTCTCCTACACCAACGACCTGCCACAGAAAGATTTTGACGGCACGCAGGTCCGGCTGAAAGACCTGTGGGGCTTTGCCGCAGCACAGATGTTCTCGGAAGTTTCACCGGACATGCACGAAGAGTTTGCCGTGCAGCATGAGAAAAAATTCCTCGCCCTATTCGGACTCAACTCCTACGGCTGCTGCGAACCGCTCCACAACAAGCTGGACATGCTCATTCGCAACATTCCAAACCTGCGCCGCTTTTCCATCTCGCCCTGGGCCGATGTGGAAAAATGCGCCGAAAAGCTACAGAATAAATACATCTATTCCTACAAACCGAATCCGGCGATTCTGGCCAGCGAGACCTTCAACCCAGAGGCCGTGCGTCGGTCCATCACGGAATTCTGCGAGAAAACAAAAGGCTGCATCACCGAGATTGTGATGAAAGATACGCACACACTCCGGAACGAACCGCACCGCCTGAGCGAATGGGTCCGGATCACCAAAGAGGTTGTTGCCGAATTCCACGGATAGCGCAGCGGTTGTAAAAAATCTTTTCCGGATTCCGATCAATACAAATCTGATTGATTCCGTATCATACAGCGCTCCATTCGGGGCGACGATGAACTCATAATAGTTCTTCGCCTCACGACTGGGCCGATTTTAAACGCCCGTTGTGCAACTCCGCAAAGAACGCTTCGATATTCGCCGGAGGAATGTCCGGCAGAATCGCTTCGTGGCTGGGCGAGATAATCAGCCCGGTCGGAAAAATTGAACGCAGCTCACGGATCTTTTCGCGCACCTGTTCCGGCGTACCGTTCACCAGCAGATTCTGGGCATCCACCCCGCCGCAGAACGACGTAGTTGCGCTAAAATCATCGTGCAACCCCTGAGGCTCCATGCCGGAGGCCAGCGCCTGAATCGGATGAATCACATCCGCCCCGGCCTCGACCAGATCCGGAATCACTTTGCGGATGGCTCCGCACGAATGGTGAATCACTTTCATTCCGTACGAATGGGCCTGATCAATCAGTTTTTTAGTTCCCGGAAATACGAATTCACGCAACAGATCCGGACTGACCATCAGGCCGGTTTGACTACCGAAGTCGTTGCCAATCAGCACGGCTTCGACGCGTCCTTGCGCGGCCTGATAAAAAATCTCATTGGCTTCGAGATAAAAATCGGTGATGCGGTCAATCACCGCCTGAAACATCTCCGGCTCGGTGAGCATCACCATCATGGCGTTTTCCATACCAAAGGCCGCACAGGCATCCTGGAAATGGGCCGACCAAAGCACGCCCAGTTTCACAAAACCTTCCGGAACCTCATCAATCGCCTTGCGGCACGCTTCAACACTCATGTGTTTTTTCGGATCGGGCCAGGCAAAATCCTTTAGGCAGGCTGGATCGGTTTTATCCGCAAACCAGCCCGCCTCGGTCAGCGTGCGCTCCTCATAATCATCGCTACCGTAAAAATCGAAGGCGCAGGCGATATGGTTGGACGGCGGATGATTGTACGGAACCTCGACCGGCCAAATATCGTCACCGATTTTCTGTTTCAGTTGCTTCATATCCGAAGCGCCGAAATGTTTCAGCAGCGCCGGAAGCGCGTGCTTTTCCGGAATCCCCAGCCAGCTGGCGGGACGATCCACCGGGCGGCGCTCAACCGTTGCATAAAACCGTTCGATTGAGTTCATACTAATCCTTTTTTATTAACGATTCCCCGGGGCGCCTCTCCACCGTACCGTCATCATGCTCATCCTCTTTGACGTCGCGCAGATCCCGGAACATCTGTAGGGCATCCCGCACTCCGCCACCGACAAACCAGAATGTCAGGCTGATTCCAAGAATGACACTGACCCATACCTTGAAAGCCCAAATTGCGCACCACGCCCCATCCGGCATTTTCCAGAAAATGTTCACGGTCGTCACGACGGCAAAAAGAAGCCACCAGCCGATGCTCCAGAAAAAAGAGGCCCAGAAGAAGGCTTTATCTGAACGGGTAAACTCATGAGTGAGCCCTAACATCTGCCCCAGATTGCGCCGCCCCGGGATACGGGCGTTGCCATGAGCCACATCCTGTTCGACCGCATATTTGCCGCGGTGCAGCAACCAGTCCATGTCAAAGTCAGTTCGCGGGCCGAGCAGTGAAACCAGTACGTAGCTCAGTGAAGCCGAAATCATTGCAATAAAGCTCATATAGGTTCCGTTTATCGGAAATTTCGCCGCATGTGCGGCCAGCCAAGCGTTCTCCGGAAAACGGTCGATCAACAGCGGAGCCAGTTGGTTCGGCCAGATTTGTTGCAGGGTAATTCCGCCAAGTGCAAGGCTGGCACCAAGCAACATGGCAACCCAAGCCGCCGCCGTTGTGCCGCGCTTCCAGTAGAGTCCGCCAAGAACCACAGCACCGGCACCGGCAAGATAGACAGCCCCCGTCACCGCAAAAAACATGTATATGAAATCTTTGAGCGGGAAAAGCAGACTGAAGGTGAAGCCGAAAAGGGCAACCCCGACAATGGATAAGCGCATCCAAAGCAGGTGGGTTTTGGCATCCAGCGGTTTTTTTCGCAACGGCATCACCACATCCTGAATAAAAATCGTACCCCATGAGTGCATATAGGTATCGTCACAACCGACCGCTGTGGCAAACAGGGCCGCGCCGAACAGCCCCATCAGTCCAATCGGCAGGGTATTGGCCAAAAACAGAGGAACGGTCATTTGCGAACTAATCATCGGATCCTGAATCGCATTAATCTGCGCCAGAATCGGCTGGGCTATCTCAGAAAATTTGGGCAGATGCAACACCGCGTAGGCCACTAAAGGGATCAGCAGCATACACAGGTTCTGCGAATGCGACCGCCAGCCCGCCAATATACCGGCCATTTTGGATTCATGAGGGGTTTTCCCCGCACCGGCATAGCCGCTGCAGCCCTGCCACGATCCGCGAGTATAGATCAGCGAGAAAATGCCGATTAAAAAATAGAAAATGTTGAAATCGGAGGCTTTTCCCGTTTTAAACGGATTAATCATAGATTTACCCTCCGGGGCCATCTGAAGACCGGCGATCAGATCATTCCAGGAAAGATGATGGAGCAGGTAAAGCCCCACGATCAGAAAGACGATGAGTGAGAAACAGCCGGTGACAAAGTCGGCAATCATAATGGTAATCTGTCCGCCAGAGAGTGCGATAAACAGAGCCACCGACAGATAAAGCGCCATGACGGTGGGAAACATAGGTACCGCAAGACTCCCCAGATGCCAAACCTCCGGCAGGCCAAAGAAATAGATCATCACCCGGGCGCTCACCGCCGGGAAAATGCCGTAATTAATGATACCGGACAGCCAGCCAAAAATCCCCGCCGCGAAACGGAACCGCCGGCTGTAACGCCGTTCAAAAAACTGAGCCAGCGTCATGGCGCGCGTCTGGCGAAAGCGGTAGGTGACAAACCCGGTCAGCCCTAAAAATGTTGTAATCGGTATTGCCATCAGCCCCCACCACTGAGCAGGAAAGCCGGCGTTGTATAACATCTCCCACATGGCCGCGAAACCAATCACTCCGCCAATACCCATCGCCACCGTAAGCAGATAGCGTCCAGCCAGCCGGTTGGCCGCAAGAAAATCGGCCACACTGCGGGAGTACTTTTGAGCCGAAAACAACATCCATACCAGCAACCCCACCAGCAAACCGATAATACTCCAATCAATCCAATGCATAATCTAAACCCTCTCCTGTTATCTGATCATCCAGTCATTATTAAAGTGCAAGGCCTAGTCGCGCGGTCTGCGCCCCCCTCACGGTTTGCTCAACATTTTCAATTGTAAACGCCGGTCGAAAAGTGCGGCGGGTAGCGGTCGATTCGCAGGCATCATCATGTGATCGCTCCACCATACGGACAAAACCAAGGAGGCAACCATATTCATAACGCAATCCTTTCAGCCAGTTTCCACTGTCTGGAACTTTTCCGTCCGTTTTTGCCGCTTCGCTTCTTTTTGAATACAAAAAGCACGTTCGGAATACCTCAGATCCAATGGTTGGAAGCTTCTACCGACCGACTCGCGCACCGGCACCCACGACGATTTTCTTCACTTCAGCCCTTGATCTCCTTGTCCATATTTTCCTGTCCTATCATTAACAATATTCTGCTACTAATCCTTCCGCCAACTCGAGGTCACTGGCATCGCCCCAGCCGAAGGCGGTGACGGCATTCACATTATGCACGACTTTGATCGCCTTTGCCACTTGGTCTATGGGCCCGATAAGTTGAAGTTTTTTACCGCTATCCGCGATTTTATTTAATACGTCCGGCCACTCCTGCAACGGCGGCGAACCATCACCGGGAACCCATTGTACGCCCGCTAGTTCTTTAATGGCCAGCAGTTGATCCAGATGTGGCAATTCACCCTTCCCGTCAAGATGATAAAAGGGGCGTTCAAATTTTAAACATGATTTCTTAAGTTCTGGCAGAACAAATTCGCCAAACTGTTCCGGTGATATCATGTACGAAACATCGGATTGCAGCATATGGTGAGAGAGGCGGGACAACATGAAAGACCATGTTGAATAGGGATAATCAGCACCCAAGGTTGTCCGGAAATGTTTATATGCGGCATGCCAGGCAATATGTATTTCATCCACTAATCGCTTGACGGTTTCCGCCCGATCATAAAGGTCAAAGAGAAAATCCTCCCCATGCCGGAATGATGCTAAGATGTCAGTGGCTCCGCCGAGGTCGGTAAAGCCTACTACCAATTCATCCAAATCACGTTTTGCGCCTGCTTGAGATATTTCATAAATCCGCTTCGCCCAAGGAGAATCAGGCTCGAATTTAAACGTTAAATCTTCAGGGTCGACATCCGAAAGTTTCCCGCCAGAAAACCACACCGTACTCGGCATGAGATGCCCTTCTCCGCCAATCATTGCGGCCAATGCGCCAGGTCCAAAATTTGGGAACCAGGCGGGATAAGCATCTCCCAGAAGGCGGCGGGTTGACAAATCCTGCACGGCTAATTCCACCACTCGTTCTGCCGGCATGGAAAAATCATAAAGAGCCTCTATGCGCTGATACCCAGGCCTAGATGCGCCAAACCCTGACAGCATTACGGAAACCAGTGGACGACTTAGTTCACCATTCCAAAACTTTTCCCAGTTATTCAGATTTGTTTGAAACATGTCTTTTACCTCACTCCGTTTGATAATATTTAAATTGGGGCCAGCCGATAAATCTTAGAATCTATCAGGCAACCCGTGATTAGCGGGTTCCACCTTCGGCGGATCTGCCGGAGGCAGAAAAAACGCCCCTTCAATAAGGGCAAAGCAACCTGCCAGCAGGACGGCCCAAGCCAAAAGCGGACATGCTATTCGTTTTTTAATCCTGGACTAACCCGTAGAATCTTTTTTGGACCGGTGCAGACGATTTTCAACCTCAGGCCTCAATCTTTGTCAGCACAAAACCTACCGGCCATAAAACGACCGGCCCAAAAGAAGTGTCTCCCACTCTTATCAGCACCCTGCGGGCCGTAGCAGCAAGTCCGCAGGAATGACCCTGTCTCCTTTTAGTCGTTGAGGCTCAGATCGATGTTGTCGATCATTCTGACGCTGCCTGTTGATGGCGGCAGACGCAAAGTTACCGTATCCCAGGTCGACTCATCACCCACCTCCGTTGTATAGACATGAGTGGCGGTATTCGCACCAAAATACATCTGCACTGCGGGGCCGCCATCCGTCAGGTTGGTCAGCCACACATCGGTGATGGTGTCGTTGGCCAGCGTGAAGTTAGCTGTGATATTATACCATTTCCCAGTGGCCATCGCTATGCCGGTTCCGGCGATATCGGTCAGCACTATCGAACCGCCTGAGCTTGGGTGTATACGGTAATTGATTGTTTTCCCACTGACAGTAAACCCAACGTTCTTATCGATAGCTGAGCCAATCCCGGCGTAGCCGAGATTAGCTGTTGTGCCACCGAAGTAGGTGTCGAACGAGAATGAACCTTTGGACGCAGTGCCCCACGACAGACGAACCGTTTTCTGGGCGACACCGTCAATGGTCCCATTGCTTACCACCTTGGTCGTATTGGTTCCAACACCCTGGATGACTTTAGGATTAGCGCTGGCACTCCAGCTGCCCTGGCCCTTTAGGCTCGCGTCCGTGTTGTAGCTCTCGAAGTCTTCGGTATAGAGCTTAGCGGCTTGCACTGAACACACGGTAACACATGACAATACGATGATGCTTAAACTTATCTTCATCACTCCACTCTCCTGTTTTTCTTTGAGCGCACCCTGCGTTCAAGTTGTTTCCTGTTTTGTCCACCGGTCACACCCGTTCCCGATGCGTACTCTGCTCAATGCTTTAAAATATATCACGGGCGTACCGACATTAATATACCGTTTTTCGGCCAAGTATAACGTATTTTCGACCGCGCTAAAAACGACAGGAAACGGCCATAATAACCCCAGAGGCCCTGTATTCCGGTAAAATCAATTGCCCGCCGCCTCCCGGACGCTGTACTCTGTTTCGATCAACCTGAACCTCGGATCGATTATGAATACAGCAAACAATTCGTTATTGCGGCACAAAAAGACCCCCACCGCGACACTCCATCGCCATCTGGCCGC
>JBILEA010000106.1:0-8624 GCA_044352355.1 Pontiellaceae bacterium
TCCTCGTACTGCTGAAAAGTTAGCTCCGTGCGCCCGGCGAGCATCTGCTGATGCGCTTCTGTGAACAGCGAGATGCGATAGTCCTTCTGCACAACACCGCTGAAAAATTCGCCGACGCAACCGGAGCCATAGCTGTAGAATCCGATACGCCTGCCGGCTAAATCTTCCACCGCATGGTCGAGCAGTGAACAAAGCCCGACATACAGTGAAGCCGAATAACAGTTGCCCGCGCTCCGGCTGTAAATGAGCGATTCGCCGATAACGTTCTGCGTTTCCTCGTCTGAAAGTCCCTTCGCCAGTTTCTGGTGCGCCTTTTCAGCCATACGGGTGAACGGAATGTGGTAACAAAAGCGGGCGAAGTCGCTCAGAGAACGTCCGCTCTCTTCCGCATACTGCTTCCACGACTCCAGCAGCGCTTTGATGTAAACCATCGTCGAATACTTGCCGTCGACCAGCGCCTCCGAAAGATAGTTGGGCCGCCAGAAATCCATCACGTCGTCCGCATAAAACCCGGCTTCGGGGTCGATAACAAGCAGACGGGGACTGGCGGAAACAATGAAAGCGACCGCGCCGCAACCTTGTGTCGATTCACCGGGACTGCCGAGGGCATAGCGGGCGACATCGGAAGCGAGCACCAGCACTTTACTCTTCGGCTTCATGGCAACCAGGCCCATTGCCAACCGCAACGCGGCGGTCGCGCTATAGCAGGCCTGCTTTAATTCCACCACACGGCAGCGCTCCGGCAGACCCAGCAATCCGTGTACAAACATTCCGGCGGCCTTGGACTGATCGATTCCGCTCTCTGTTGCAAACAGCACCGCCTCAACACCTTCCAGTCCGCCATGCTCCTTCAGGCGGAATGCCGCGTTGGAGGCCATTGTGACAACATCTTCGTCCGGCGGCGGAATTCCCATCTTTTCCTGTCCGATGCCGACGTAAAATTTATCCGGCTCCACACCGCGCGAGGCCGCCAGTGTTTTCAAATCGAGAAAATACTGCGACGTATAAAAACTGATCCGGTCTATGCCAAGTTTCATTGCGCGATAATTTGCGCTGATTGGCATTTAGCGTCAAGCGACCTTTACAGCGGGCGGCACAACATTCCGCTATTCCTTCGGCGCGGGTTTCATTTATACTTCAGCCGTTCTGAACCGGAGGCCCATGATGAAAAAACAAAATTCACCTTATCTCTGCCATATCTTCGTCTGCTCAAATGTCCGTGAAAACAATCCATCCAATCCCGGTTGCGGTGCAAAGGGCGGCGACCGGTTGAAGGATAAGTTAAAAGAATCAGCGAACGCACGCGGCTGGAACGGCAAGGTGCGCATTTCAACCTCCGGATGTCTCGGCCTTTGTGCTCAGGGTCCGAATGTACTTCTTTATCCGCAGGGTATCTGGTTTTCAGACGTTACTGAAGCAGACCTTGAGACCATTCTGGAAACGGCCGGGCAGTTTATCAGCTAAAGCATTTAACGATTCAAACACCGTAACCCACCCCGGTCTGCGACCACCCCTCCGATGGAGGGGATTTTGTGAGTTCCCCTCCCCTGGAGGGGTGCCCGGAGGGCGGGGTGGGTTTCTTGACGTATTGCGAAACGGCATCTCAATCGTTAGTGCTCTAAAGCCTGCCCGCACTGTGGGGCCGGAAGGGCTTTCGAAAGGCTTCCTCAAAATCGTAGCCATTGGCAAAATCGGCACGACTGTCTTTTTCGGTTCTTCCCAGCAATCCGGTCTCAACCATGTTGAAAACGATTTCCCCAACATCTTCGGTTTGCGTAATACCCCATCCATTGAGAACCGTTTTGGTCATCGGGCCAAATTCCATCAGCGCAAACTCTCTGATGCCATCGAGCAATTCCTGCCCGCTGACATGCCGAGGCTTTTCGAGCCGGCGCACCGTATAGTCAAGACCGGCGCGGACAAAGGCATAGGCCTCAACGGTATAACGCGGGTCGCGAGCCAGAATACCGTCTAATAATTTTTCAGCATTCGACGTTTGCATCAGACCAGCCCTTTGCGGATTTTGTCAGCAAACTTTTCCACTTCAGCCGGGCTGTCGTATTTTTTTGCATCCCAGTTCCAGTGGTGTCCATCACCCGTAAAGCGAGGAATGACATGAAAGTGAACGTGCGGCACAACCTGCCCCGCCGCCGCGCCGTTATTTTGAATAATATTAACGCCCTCGGCACCGAGTCCTTTGATTTGTGCTGCAGCAATCCGTTTGCAAACAAGCATCAGTTGGGCCAGAACCGCGTCGGGTGTTTCGGTTACGGGGTCGTAGCAGACTTTTGGAACAACCAACGTATGGCCCTTGATAATCGGGCCGATATCCATGAACGCCAGCGTGTCGACATCTTCATAGACTATGGCCGCCGGAATTTCCCGGTTAATTATTTTTTCAAAAATGTTCATGCGAGTACTGTAACAATCTATTGCCGTTTTTCCAGTATGGAATCGAATAGTCGGGCCGGCTTTTTGCTGAACATATAAAAAAGACATCCCCGCCGAAGCGAGGATGCCTTTTTTAGTTCAGCCAAGGGACAAAACCTAGCCGATGGCTTCTTGGCCGCGTTCACCAGTCCGGATGCGAATGCATTCGTCGAGACTGTGGACGAAGATTTTGCCATCACCGATCTTTCCGGTGCGGGCACCTTTAATGATCGCCTCCACCGTCGGCTCGACAAACCCTTCGTTGACCGCCACCTCGATGCGCACCTTTTTGAGAAGGTTTACTTCGACGTCTGCGCCGCGATAGGTCTCGTGATACCCCTTCTGCTGACCGCAGCCTAACGCGTTGGTAATAGACATCTTGTAGACCTCTTTTTCATAGAGCGCCTGTTTTACGGCATTGAGCCGGTCAGGTTGAATATAAGCTATAATCAGTTTCATTGTTTTTTCTCCTTCCACTTTAATTAGCTGTTGGTGAAGAACTGGAATCCGGAATAAGCCTCCTGGCCATGTTCGCCGATATCGAGACCCTTAAGCTCTTCTTCCTCGCTAACGCGAATACCGATGGTCTTCTTCAATACGAAGAAAATCAGCAGGGCGGACGGGAAGCAGAAGATGCCGTAGGCTGCTACACCGATCAGCTGCGTCATAAACGTGTAGTCCGGATTGGTGCTGAACAGCCCGACTGCCAGCGTACCGAACACACCACCGACCAGATGCACCGACAGCGCGCCGACCGGGTCGTCGATTTTTAGTTTGTCAAAGAACATGACCCCGAGAACTGCCAGTATACCGGCCACCAATCCGATAATAACCGAAGCGGACACCGAGACGGTATCTGCACCGGCCGTGATCCCTACCAGTCCGGCGAGACAGCCGTTGAGCACCATCGTAAAGTCAGGCTTCTTCTGAATAATCCACGAAGTCAACATGGCGCCGATGGTTCCTGCGGCAGCGGCCAGTGTGGTGGTCAACAGAACGAAAGAAACTTTGCCTGGATCAGCCGACAGCACCGAGCCGCCGTTAAATCCAAACCAGCCAAGCCACAGCATGAACACGCCAATCGTCACGAAGCCAAGATTATGCCCCATGATCGGCTTCACCTTGCCGTTGACATATTTTCCGAGTCGCGGACCGAGTACCAGTGCACCGGCCAGAGCGCCCCAACCGCCAACCGAGTGAACCAGCGTCGAACCGGCAAAGTCGTGGAAGTTCATCTTGCTCAACCAGCCAAGACCCCAGGTCCAAGAACCAACGAAGGGGTAAACCAGCATCACATAAATGGCAGTGAAGATCAGAAACGAGCCGATCTTTACGCGTTCAGCCACTGCACCGGAGACAATAGTCGCAGCCGTAGCGGCAAACATGGCCTGGAACAGAAAATCGGTCCAGTAGGTGTAGCCAACGTTATAGGCACTGGTTATACCCGCGGCATCCGTTCCGATTCCGAAGCCGGCAAATCCAAAGACCCCTGGAATGATAAATTTACCGGGATACATCAGATTAAACCCGACCAAGGCGAAACCCAAAATGCCGATTGCGGGAATCACGGTATTCTTAAACAGAATATTCGTAGCATTCTTCGCGCGGCACAGACCGGTTTCCACCATGGCGAAACCTAGATTCATGATGAATACCAAAAAGGTCGCCACCATCATCCAAGTATTGTTGATTGTAAACATTTCGTTCGACACCTCACCATCAGCCCAAACTGGGACAGCCAGCCCGGCCAGCATTAGAGCCAGTATAGGCAACCATGCTTTATTCCTTCTCTTGTACATATAACGCCTCCTTCTTGGTTAACTCCCAAAATCCGTCGCACCATGCGGCCGGTCGTTACAGCATTAAGCATGAATCAGGCCAATATTTTTTAGTAAAAACTAAATAGTTAATTACAAGGTATTTACAACAAATATTACCATAAAGCATTAAATACAATTTTGTATTTACGTTTATTTTGAATACATTAATGTCAAATTAATGTCTATACAAGAAAGGGTTCTACCTCAGATATCCGGCTACAGGCCAGCATCCGGCGGGCCGTGTACACCGCTTTTTCCATGCTGATTTTACTAATCGCCTGCTGAATTTCATAGGCCCGCCGAGCGGGTAAACTCAGCTTGGTAATGCCCGCGCCGATCAGAAACGGGATCATTTTCGGATCCATCGCAATATCGCCGCAAATTGAAACATCCTTGTCGTGCTTTTTAGCCACCGAGATAACCCGCTCGATCGCCCGCAGGATGGCAGGATGATGCGACAGATAAAGCTTGGACACCTGATCGTTCGTCCGGTCAACGGCCAGCATATACTGAATCAAATCGTTGGTTCCGATCGACATAAAATCTACCTCACGGGCGAGATCTTCAATCAGCTCTACCGCCGATGGCAGCTCCACCATGATCCCGATCTTGGTGTCGCGGTTATACGGCACACCGCGTTCATCCAGTTCGCGCATGCTGCTGTATACCACCTCGCGGGCCTCAATAAATTCATCGAGCGACGAAATTAACGGAAACATGATGCGTGTATTGCCACCCGCGCCAGCTCGCAAAAAGGCACGCAACTGCTCCGCAAAAATATCTTTATGCAATAACGAAAAGCGGATAGCGCGCAGCCCGAGAAACGGATTAGCCTCCTCCACCTCACCCTGATAAGAGAGGACTTTATCGCCGCCGATATCGAGCGTACGAAAGGTCACTTCACGCCCCTCCATCGCCTCGATAATCCGGCTATACACCCGATATTGCTCCTCCTCGGATGGAAAGGCGTTACGAATGATAAACGGAAACTCACTGCGGTACAGCCCGACGCCCTCAGTACACGCAACGATGGCCGGTTTCAAATCGCTCAACAAATTGATATTAGCGAACAGGTGAATGCGGGTTCCATCCTCCGTACTAGTGATGCCACAAACCTGCGTAGACGCTTCCAGCTCCATCATCGTCCGCTGGTGTTCGTCATACTCCCGAAGAATCTCCTGCGCCGGATTGATATAGATGGTGCCCTGATTACCATCCACCAGCATTTCATACGATTCATTAAACAACTCGAACTGCTGCGGATCAATCATCACCATCGGCTTCTGCAAGGAACGGCAGATGATCGCGTTATGTGAAGTCACCCCGCCCTGCACAATAAAGCCCTCGGCCTTTTCCGTCGCCAGCTTAAGAATATCCGATGGAAGCAGGGTGTCCGCCACGATGATCCTCCCGCTGTAATCCCCCTGAACCCGATCGCCACCGATCAGATTTTCGAGCAGGCGGTGTCCGAGATCTTTCAGATCGTGAACCTTTTCCTGCAGGCGCGGATTTGAACTGGCTGAAAAAATCTGAATATAGCGGTTCACCAACTCAACGATAGCCTCCGCGGGCATCTTGCCATTTTCAATACGCCGCCGGATTTCTCCGGAAAATTCGTCGTCCGCCAGAATCAACAAATGAGCACTGAAAATAAGCTGGGCCACATCGGACAGCTCTTCATCCGCATGACGCTGCAAATCCTTGAGCTGCTGCTCCGTCTGCTCCAGTGCGAGATCAAAATTCTCAAGGGTCAACCCGTCGGGAACGCCGGGCGGAACCTGAAAGGAGCCGCCGCGTCCTGAAATAATAAACGTCGCTCTACCTTGTGCAACGCCCCCGCTGGCCGGACGACCTTTAATCATCTTTGGAACCGATTGCGGCCCCTTTTTCTCGGGCTCATTCTGCCGATGTAACGTCAGCAACAGATTAGCATTTTCGATCACGGTCGCCAGCTGTGCGGCGATCGCCTTAAGCGCCTGCTCGTCTTTTTCATCGAAATAGTCCGGCTGAGTGTCCTGTACGACCAGCACACCGACACGCGTCAGCCCGCGCCGGATCGGCACTGCCAGAAAAGCCTCATAGCGTTCTTCATTGATCCCCTTAACCGACTGGAACTTGGGACTGAGTGCGCCACGCCCTTCACGAATCGCCCGCAGTTCTTTCAGCGCAAGCCCGACCAGCCCTTGTCCCAGCCGCAACTGCACCTTACCAACCGCAACCGGATTCAACCCCTGCGTGGCGCGCAACGTGAGTATCCGATCTTTATCGTCATAAATATAAATCGAGCAGACGGCCGCCTTCATATGCCAGGCCACCACACTCACGGCGGACTGTAAAAAATCGTCGAGGTTGCTGCTCTTTTCAAAGAGCGACGACAGCTCCGCGATGTCGCAAATCATATTCACATTGGCTTTTGGCATAAACAATCCCCCGTAAAAACCATGTGGTTTTACCCTGTTTTTCAAAACCTTGGAAGGCGATAGCGTCTTTACCGTGATTTTTTTATACGGTCTGTTAAAAACAGTCGGAAAAAAGCGATATTAGACGCGATTTAGTCTTGGTCGAGAAGCTCGGATTAATCCCGTTTAGCTTCCCTCCGTGCGAAGGCGCGGGTCGAGGGCGTCGCGCAGGGCATCACCAAGTAGATTGAAGGCGAGGACGAGTCCAAAGATCGCCAGCGTGACAAAGGTCATTTCCCACCAGATACCCTGCCAAAGCCGCATACGCGCACTATTGATCATGACGCCCCACGAGGGTTCACTGACGACCCCGATCCCGAGAAAGCTCATAAAAACTTCGGTGCTGACTGCCGCCGGGAAGCGCAGGGTGAAAGTAACAATGATAACGTGAAAGACGTTGGGCAGAATGTGACGGAAAAGAATGCGCGGCCAGCTCAGTCCGAGTGCTTTTGCCGCCATGACATAGGCCTGCTCTTTATGCTTAATTACTTCGCCGCGAATCAGACGGCAGAGGCCGACCCAGGTGGTAAGCCCGATGCCGAGGTAGATGCCAAGCAACCCCTTCCCGACGACCATGGCGATGGCGAGAATAAACAAAAGGCCCGGCATGGAGGCGACCGTGGAATAGAGCCAGACGACAAAGCTATCCACGCGTCCGCCAAAGTATCCCGCCAAACAACCAAAGAAAACGCCAATAGGGATGGCGATGAGCGCGGTGATGATACCGACCTTGTAGGCGATACGCGTACCTTGAATCAGTCGCTGCATCACGTCACGGCCCAGCGCATCGGTTCCCATCCAATGCTTGGAAGACGGCGGTTGATAGGCCTGATCAAGATCCGTCGTCTGATAAAACGCCGTCTGATCTTTTGCCTGATAATAGCGATAGACCACTTCGCCGCAGATCGCCAGCGCCGTATAGAACACAACCACGCCAAGGCAGACCATTGCCAAACGGTTCTTCTTCAACCGCCGCCAGGCATCAGACCAGAGCGAGTTACCTCGCTCGGCAGGAGTCAGGAGTCGGGTATCAGTTGTCAGTGTTTCACTCATTCTTATTTTCTGTAGGGCGGAATCCGTGCTTCCCGCTTCCGGAAAGAGGAACGAGCCAATCTTCGGCTGTGGCCTCGATGCAAAACATGATCATTTCACAATTTCAGTTCCGACGCCTTTGTCGGTGAAAAGTTCCAGCAGCAGCGAGTGCGGCAGAGCCGAATCAATAATGTGTGTTTTGCTGACGCCTGCTTTGAGCGCATCGACCGCGCCGCCGATTTTCGGCAGCATGCCGCCGGAGATAATGCCCCGTGCAATCAGGTCTTCAACTTCAGCCAGACTCAAGGTTGAAATCAGCGAGGCCGGATCGTTGACGTCCCGCAGCAATCCGGGTACATCGCTAAGAAAAACCAGTTTGCGTGCCTGCAGGGCGCAGGCAACGGCGTTGGCAACGTCGTCGGCGTTTACGTTATAAAGATGTCCGTCTTCGCCGCGTCCGAGCGGCGTGATGACCGGAATGATATCCGCTTTCAGGAATGCTTTAATCGGTTCCACGTCCACATGAATGACTTTTCCAACGTAGCCCCAGTCGAGAGTTTCCCCGGTCTGAGGATCAACCCCGACATGTTTTTTCACCTTGATAATGTCTTCGCCGTGGATGCCGTGGGCCTTGCCGCCATAATTTTTGATAATCTCCACCAGATGCGGATTCACTTCGTTATTGAGAACACTCTCGACCACTTTAATAGTTGCTTCGTCGGTGACCCGCAGACCCTGCACAAAGTTCGGCTGGATATGCGCTTCCCGCATTTTCTTGGAGACCGATTTCCCACCTCCATGCACGATCACCGGTTGAAGGCCGACGCATTCCATGAAAGCGACATCTTTAAGAATGTTCCGGTAGCCGATCTCGCTCTCCATG
>JBILEA010000107.1:0-8473 GCA_044352355.1 Pontiellaceae bacterium
GGCATCATCCAGAAATTCCCAATCACCGGATTTTTGCTGTCTTGACCCTTTTGCATTATCTGCTTAAACAAGTTGCTCCGCAGAGTGGATGGGCCGGAAGGCTGAAAGGTCTATTACGAAAACATCCCGGTGTTCCGCTGGAACAAATGGGGTTTATTGCTGACTGGGAAAAACATCCCCTTTGGATTTCAGGAGAAACGAAACAATGATTAAACCGGAACCGATGGAACAGACTTCGCAGAAGATCACCGAAGAGCAGAAGGCCAAACTGCGGCAGCTCTTTCCTGAGGTGTTCACGGAGGGGAAAGTGGATTTTGATCGGCTGAGGCTGACGCTGGGCGAAGAGGCCGACGACGGTGTGGAACGTTACGGCATGAGCTGGCCGGGCAAGCGCGATTGCTTTAAAGTTATTCAGCAGCCCTCCGCCGGAACGCTCAAACCCTGCAAGGCGGAATCGGTCAACTTTGACGACACTGAAAACCTGTTTATTGAAGGCGACAATCTGGAGGCGCTGAAGCTTTTGCAGAAGAGCTATTACGGCAAGATCAAGATGATCTACATCGACCCGCCCTACAACACCGGCAAGGAGTTCATCTATCCCGACAACTTTAAGGAAAACCTCGATACCTACCTCGAATACACCGGACAGACCGACGAAAGCGGAAAGAAATTTTCCACCAACACCGAAGCTGAGGGGCGCTTTCACTCGAAATGGCTCAACATGATGTATCCGCGCCTCTTCCTCGCCCGCAACCTCCTGCGCGACGACGGCGTCATCTTCATCTCCATCGACGACAACGAAGTTTCCAACCTCCGGAAACTCTGCGATGAGATTTTCGGGGAAGAAAACTGCCTGGGCAGTTTTCTTTGGCATAGGCGGCAAAATGCCGACAACAGAAACTTTTCCAATGTATCCCCAGACCATGAATATCTGCTTTGCTATGCAAAAAGTGAAAAAAGCCGACTCGCAGGAAATGCGATAGACAAATCCAAATATAAAAATCCAGACAATGATCCTCGCGGGCCTTGGGCCAGCATAGATTTGTCAGGGTTAGCGACTCAAACGCAGAGACCGAATTTGCGCTATGATATTATCGATCAAATCACAGGAATTGCATATCCGCCGAATCCTAATCGAGGATGGTCTAAGAGTAAGGCTGTTGTTGACCAAATGATTTCCGAAGGTCGTGTTTTGTTTCCAAAAGAATCATCAGGGCGGCCGCGTGAGAAAAAATTTATCAGTAGCCTGCAAAGCTCTATAACAGGTTTTTCAACATGGCTGCCGTCTGATGCCGTTGGATTTACGACGCATGGAACACGAGCGCTGACAGAGATATTCGAAGGGAAATACTTTGATTTTCCAAAACCCGTCTCGCTTTTAAAAATCTTTCTTTCGCAAGGGTTGTCTGAAAATGATCTTGTCCTCGATTTCTTCGCCGGATCGGCGACGACGGCGCACGCGGTTCTTGAATTGAACAAAGAAGACGGCGGAAACCGGAAATTCATCATGGTGCAGTTGCCGGAGCCGTGCGCGGAAGAGAGCGAGGCGTTCAAGGCGGGGTATAAGACGATTGCGGAGATCGGTAAGGAGCGCATCCGGCGGGTGATTCAGAAGATCACCACGGAAAACACGGAAAACACGGAAAAGGAGAAGGCGGATAATCCATTGTTTCATCAGGACAAGGCTTCCGTGTCTTCGGTGTCTTCCGTGGTTCAACCTCCCGGCTTCAAGGTGTTCAAGCTGGATCGGTCAAACTTTAAGGCGTGGCAGGCGGAAGCGGCGGACGGCATCACCGCCGAGGCGATTTCCAAACAGCTTGAGCTGGGCGTTGATCATATTGATCTGAAGAGCACGCCGGACGATATTCTATATGAACTGCTGATGAAGTCCGGGTTTGAGCTGACGGCCAAGGTGGAAACGCTGAAGCTGGCGGATAAAACTGTCTATTCCATCGCGGGCGGTGCCCTGCTGATCTGTCTGGAACCTGCGCTGACCAAAGAGGTGATTACGGCGATGGCCAAGCTGTCGCCCGCACGGGTGCTCTGTCTGGATCGCGGCTTTGCCGGTAACGATCAGCTCAAAACCAACGCCGTGCAGATTATGAAATCGCACGAGGTCGAAGATTTCCGGACGGTGTAACTGAAAGGTTGGAGATAGCATGACCATTATCAGAAGACAGGAGTATTACATCAGCCTGGTGCATGAATTGCGCAAGTTACCAGTCGAAACCGAATGGCTGGAATTTAAACTGAATTATGCCAACGAGGAAGATCTAGGCGAATACATCTCGGCACTTTCAAATTCTGCGGCCCTGCACGGCAAGGTGAATGCCTACATGATTTGGGGTATTGATGACCCGTCGCATGAAATTGCAGGCACAACATTCGATCCGACATCCTCAAAAGTGGGCGCAGAGGAATTGGAAAACTGGCTCTTGCGGCTGCTGGCCCCAAAAATTAATTTTCAGTTTTTCCCGCTGACCGTTGCTGGCAAGCCGGTTGTGTTGCTGGAGATCGGCGCGGCGTTTCGGCATCCGGTGGCGTTTAAACATCAGGAATTTATCCGGGTCGGCACCTATAAGAAGAAGCTGAAGGAATTTCCGGAAAAAGAACGGGCTTTGTGGAGAATTTTTGATTTTGTTCCGTTTGAGCGGGAAATCGCGGCAGAACATGTCACGGTTGACGAAGTTCTACGTCTGCTGGATTACCCGGCTTATTTTGAACTGCTGGAGATGTCATTGCCTGAGTCGCGGGACGGGATTCTCGGGGCGTTGGAGGCGGACGATTTTATTATCCGCAGTACAGACGGCAGGTGGGATGTCACCAATCTGGGGGCGGTTCTTTTTGCGAAAAAACTGTCGGAGTTCCGGGGGCTAAGAAGGAAGGCCATCCGCGTTATCCTTTACAAGGGAGAAAGCCGGGTGGAAACGATTCGAGAGCAGGACGGGACAAAGGGGTATGCGAGCGGATTTGAGGGACTGATTGGCTTTATCACCAATTTGCTGCCGAGCAATGAAGTGATTGGTAAAGCGCTACGCAAGGAAGTCCCGATGTTTCCGGAACTGGCGATCCGCGAGTTGGTTGCCAATGCCTTGATTCATCAGGATTTTCATCAGTCCGGCACAGAGCCGATGATTGAGATTTTCTCGAACCGGATGGAAATTACCAATCCCGGACTGCCGTTGGTTCAGCCGGATCGCTTTCTTAACAGTCCGCCCAAATCCAGAAATGAGGTTCTGGCTTCTTTCATGCGACGGGCGGGAATTTGTGAAGAACGGGGAAGCGGAATTGACAAAGTGGTTTCTGAGACAGAACGTTACCAACTTCCTGCCCCGATTTTTGAGAAAACGGATGAACATACCCGGGCGGTTCTTTTTTCCCATCGAAAACTGACGGCCATGGATAAAGCAGACCGGATTCGGGCCTGTTTTTTGCACGCTTGCCTGCGGTATGCACAGCGGGATTTTATGACCAATGCCACGTTGAGAGAACGGTTTGGAATGGATGTAAAAAACAGCGCGTTGGCTTCACGGATTATTAATGACACCATTGCCAATAAAAAAATCCGGTGCCACGACGAGTCGGTCGGTCCTAAAGCAAGAAAGTATCTGCCATGGTGGGCGTAAGCTTAATAAGAAATTTGCTTGATGGTTGCTTGATGGATTCCGACTGGTCAAGAGTGGGATACACAATATGTTGTGGTGTCAGTTTTTTAACGACGCATATAGTGTGGTTTCCTGCCGTTGATTTGCTTGATGAATAGATGGAAAAATCTCTTTTGATAACTGATTTATGGAAAATAGGAGTCTATAGCGTTTTATTGACAACCCATTGGATGGAATGGAGTAACAAAAAAAACAGGTCTCGGGGAGCCTAGCATGACAGAAACCGCTGATTTGCCAGGCGGGCGCAGCGGAGGCCTTTGAAGGTTAGAAGCCACTGGCAACGAACAGGCGCATAATAGGGTAAAAACAGGGTTTGTGAATCATAAAATGAGCACCATGAAATTTAAATTTGACGCCAATCAAGCCTATCAGCTGGACGCCATTGCGGCGGTGGCCGACCTGTTCAAGGGGCAGCCGCAGAACCGGGGCGCTTTCGAGATTTCCTTTTCCGAACGCATCGGCCCGATGGGCTTGCAACAGACAGAGCTGGGCCTCGGCAACCGGCTGCACATTCCCGAAGAGGTGCTGGAGGAAAATCTCCAGATCGTGCGGCATCGCAATAATGTGTTTGTCGAAGATTCGATCCGCACCAAGGGGATGAATTTTTCGGTCGAAATGGAGACCGGTACCGGCAAGACCTACGTTTATCTGCGCACCGCATTTGAGCTGAACAAGGCCTATGGGTTCAAAAAGTTTATCATCGTGGTTCCGTCGGTGGCCATCCGCGAGGGGGTATTGAAGTCTATTGAGGACATGAAGGAGCACTTCAGCGAGCTCTATAATCAGATTCCCTTCGATCATTTCGTCTATGACTCCAGGCGGGTGACGCAGTTGCGCGGCTTTGCCGCCGGAAACGAAATGCAGCTGATGATCATCAACATCGATTCGTTCAATAAGAAGGCGAACAACATCATTCACGACCTGCGCGACCGGATGGGCGGCCGCCGCCCAATTGAGTTTATTCAGGCAACCAACCCCGTGGTGATTCTGGATGAACCGCAAAACATGGAGTCAGAAAAAGCCCGCGAGGCGATTGCGTCACTCTCACCGCTTTGTACGTTGCGTTATTCCGCCACGCATCGTGAAAAGTACAATCTGGTTTATCAGCTCGACCCGGTAAAAGCCTTCCAAATGCGGTTGGTGAAGAAAATCTCGGTCAACTCCATCGTTGCCGATGGTAATCCTTCCGAGGCGTATCTGAAAGTCGAGGAGATCAAAAATACCAACGGGCGGTTTTCCGTTAAGCTGGCCTATTTCGAAGATTCACCCGACGGGCCAAAGCTGAAGCGCAAGCAGTTTAAGCAGGATGAAGACCTGTTCATGGTGTCCCGCGAACGGGAGGAATACCGAAACGGATTTGTTGTAACGGAAATCAATGCCCGCCCCGGCATGGAGTTTGTACGCTTTGCCAACGGCGTCCGGATGCGTTTGGGCGAGGAACAGGGTGGCAACCGTTCAGACGTGGTTAAGCGGCAGATTCGTGAAACGATCCGGGCGCATTTTGAGAAAGAGGAGCAGGTTCAGGGCATGGGAATCAAAGTGCTTTCTTTGTTCTTCCTCGACCGGGTCGAAAACTACCGGATTCACACCAAAGACGGACATACGCCGGGGCCTTATGCCCAATGGTTTGAGGAGATTTATCTCGAAGAGGCGCAACGTTATCAGACGACGTTGTTCCCGAAGGGGATTCCGGCGGTACCCGAGCTCCACAACGGCTATTTTTCCAAGGATCGGAAGGGCGTTGAAAAGAATACGACCGGTAGCACGCAGGACGACGAGGATACCTACAGCCTGATTATGAGAGACAAACAGCGGTTGCTGAGCCTCGACACCCCGCTGAAGTTTATCTTTTCCCATTCGGCTCTGCGTGAAGGCTGGGACAACCCGAATGTTTTCCAAATCTGCACCCTGAACGAAACGGTTTCGACATTGAAGAAACGACAGGAAATCGGGCGCGGACTCCGTCTGCCGGTCAATCAGAACGGCGAACGGGTTTTTGACGACTACGTCAATAATCTGGTGGTCATCGCGAACGAGAGCTATCAGGAGTTCGTTGCTAAATTACAGAAAGAGTTCGAGGAGGATTGCGGCGTGGTATTCGGGCGGTTGCCTCGGGAAGCGTTCGCCGGGTTGTTGTTTGATTTGGATGGTGCCGAAGCAAGCATCAGCAAAGAAATGTCCGATTTCATTTGGGAGCATTTGAAAACAAACGGATGGATTGCAGACGACGGATTTATTCTGGACTCGTTCGGGCAAGCCGTAGAGTCGCACACGTTCGGCCTTCCAGCGGAGTTTAAAGACGCGACCGTCGACGTGATTAAGACGGTTGAGCGGTATCAGCTCAAATCCCACATTGATAACCATCACAATAAATTCCGGGCCAAGGTGAACGAAAAGGTGTTGCTTGATCCGGAATTTGAACGCTTCTGGAACACAATCAATACCCGCACGATTTACAGCGTGACCTATGAAACCGCTGACCTGATTGGAAAAGCGTCTGCCGCAATTGCCCAAATGGAGCCGGTTCTTCCGCCCAGGTTGCGTTCCAATCTGGTTGATATTGGTATCGAAACCGGCGGTGTTTCCGCGAATCTGGTGCGTACGCCGCAGGTGGAATACGGAACCCATGCAACACGGCTTCCTGATGTTTTGTCCTACATTCAAAGCAAGGTGGAGCTGACCCGCAGCACCATCTCCGCTATTCTCAAAAAATCTGGGCGTCTCGCAGACTTTCCTGCAAACCCCCAAGCCTTCATGGATGCTTGTGTAAAACAGATTCGTGATATTCTGCACCGGCTGGTTATTGAGGGTATTCAGTATGAGAAACTCGATGCCGTGTCTTACGAAATGTCTCGGTTTAGAGAAGACGAACATAAACTGGAGTTCGCAAAAGACCGGGTTGTTCCGACTGGCAAGTCCGTTTACGATTACATCCTGTACGACTCCGGCGTGGAGCGTAAGTTTGCCGAGGATCTGGAAGCCTTGAGGGACATCAAATACTTCATCAAGTTGCCTGCGTGGTTCAAGGTGCCGACGCCGATTGGGAATTATAATCCGGACTGGGCAATCCTTAAAAAGAACGGCCAGATTGTCTATATGATCCGTGAAACCAAATCGACAAAAGACAAACTCAAGTTGCGCCTTCCGGAAACGGATAAAATCGCCTGTGGTCAACAGCACTTTTTAGCCATCGGGGTGGATTATGCCGTCGAAGACGGTTCACTGGACAGCATAGTAAATGGATGAAATTTTCAGGCTAGTTATGGACAATACGATAGTTAAAGCAGGGACACGAAATAGTCCCTTGGCGCTCTGGCAGACCGGTCAGGTGCTGGAGCGCTTCTGCGCGCTCTTTCCGGATGCGGAATTTCAGTCCGTAGAAATCCTCACGCCCGGTGATGCCGACCGTACCACCGATCTGCGCGAAAGCCCTACCGACTTTTTTACCCGCACGCTCGATGAAGCACTGCTCGAAGGCCGGATAGATTTTGCGGTACACAGCGCCAAAGATATGCCCGATCCGGTACCGGACGGCATCGACTGGTTCTGGCTGCCTGGTCCCGGTGACCGGCGTGACGTGCTGGTCGGTTCGCTGAATCCGAAAGTGATCGGAGTCAGCAGCGAGCGCCGCGCGGCGTACGCAAAGAAACGTTTCCCGAATGCAGTATGCAGGCCGGTTCGTGGAAACATGGAAGAGCGGATTCAACAGCTGGATGAAGGGAAATTTGATCTGCTGATTATGGCCGGTGTCGCGCTGCAGCGGCTGGGTCTTGAAGACCGCATCACGGAATGGATTCCACTGAACGAGTTGGAAACTTCGGAATCGCAGGGCGCTTTGGCAGTAACTTTTCGTAAAAACGATCCGCGTCTGTGCGCGATCCGCAGCCTGTTTGTAAAAAGCGTTACGTTTGTAGGCGCGGGAGTTTGTGCCGGACACTGCACGTTGGACGGGTTGCACGCACTCCGGACTGCCGAGGTTTGCCTTTATGACGCGCTGATGGATGAATCGCTTCTGCACTACCTCCCGGAAACGGCGCGGAAAGTTTACGTCGGCAAACGGCTCGGTGCGCACAGTCTGCCGCAGGACGAAATTAATCAACTGCTGTGCGACTGGGTTCGCAAAGGACTTCGCACGGTGCGGCTGAAAGGCGGCGATGCCGGAATTTTCGGGCGGCTTGCCGAAGAAGTTGAGGCACTCGAGGCGCTAGGCCTCGCCAGCCGCGTGATCCCCGGCATCAGCGCCATGCAGACGGCGGCATCGAATACCGGCATTCTGCTGACGCGGCGCGGCGTGGCAAGCGGATTTTCCGTCCTGACGCCGCGTTTGCAAGGCGGGGGGCTGGGCTCCGTTACAGAAGCTGCCCGTGCAGCGCTTCCAATTGTTTTTTACATGTCGGTGGGCGTGACTGAAAAAATTTCAGCCGAGCTGATGGCCGATGGATTGCATGGAGATACTCCTTGTGCATTGGTTTTTGAAGCCGGATCCGATCGTGAAAAAGTATTTCGTGCAACCTTGAATCATCTTCCGGAAGTCGATGAAGCCGTTCGCCAGCTTCCTGGTTTATTCATTGTCGGCGAAATCGCCCGCTACGGATTTGACCGTTCACTCGGTGCGCTGGGCGGGCAACGCGTACTGCTTACATGCAGTGAGTCGTTGATGGCTCAGGCGGTTCAAGCCGTCCACGACTTCGGCGGACGGCCGGTTGTCCGACCGCTAATCAAATTGGCGTTGGTTTTGCCAACATTGGAAAATGTTGAAGCCTATGACTGGATAGCGCTCACGTCTCCTTCCGCCGTTCGCTGTTTTC
>JBILEA010000108.1:0-8457 GCA_044352355.1 Pontiellaceae bacterium
ACAACGGATACCTCAATCTGATCCTGCTTGTAGCAATCGATCACCTTCCACCAACCGTTCAGCGGCACCACAATGGATCCGGGCGAATTTTTAAAGGTGTGAATCACCGCGAAGGCCTCCGCACCGCCAGTAGCTGTGCGAACAACGGCCTGCCAACCCTCCGGCGAGGTATAGCTGAGCTGTTCTGAACCGTAGCGCCGCGATGAGCCGTTCCTGATCGCCCCTTTAACCCGATGATACAGGGCGATGCCGTCCTTCACAGCCGTCATTTGGTTTTCGTCGAGGTCGTGCACATCTCCGGAAAGACACATGCGCCCCAGGAACGTGGCGGCCATTGAATAATAGATACGCTCAATCGAGTCCTCTTTGCGCAATACAGCCCAAATCTGGTTTTTACGCGCGGGAATCATGCTTTGCACATTGGCGGCGATGATCGGAATATCCAGCCCCTCGTGACTGTCTGAAAATCCGCCCATACTGCCCAGCGCCATCCAGGAAGGCTCCAGCCGATGCCCGCCGGACGCACAAATCTCGATCACCAATTCAGGAATCTCCGCACGCATGCGCCGGTAAAACTGCTGTACCCCATCCAGTTGTTGACGCAGCCCCTCCCCAAGCGATTCCGCGCCGTCACACCCTAAACCGATGGTGTCATTGTAGTCAGTTTTAAGGTACGTGATGCCGTGATCCTTCAGCATCCGGATCACTTTTCCGCCGAGATATTCATGCACCCACGGATCGCGAAAATCGAGGAATCTCCGGTCTCCGGCCTGCAAGACAAACCCGTCGCGGTGCAACAGATGCTCTGTCATCTCATAAAGTTCTGATCCAGCGGTGCAGTTTTCTAGTTCAAACCAGAGTCCGGGAACAAATCCCTTTTGACGCAGACTCGCCATCAGCTTTTTGAACCCGTCCGGAAATTTAACGGTCGAAATATTCCAATCCCCGATACCGTTTTGTATTCCGGGCTGATCCTCGGACCAGCCGCCATCCACCACCAGATAATCGACCCCGATCCCGGTCAGCCGGTCAGCCAGTATCGCCAGCAGCTTATCCGTCTGCTGCCCCCAAATGGTGCACCAGTCATTAAAAATCACCGGCAGATGCTGCTCGGATTGCGGCAACATTTCATCATTCAGATGCTGATAGCGCAACATGCGTCCGGTCAGATCCTGAATATCTCCTTCGCAGCAAGAGAGTATCGCAGGCGGCGTCCTAAACCGATCGCCGGGCTGAAGTGTTTTCATCCAGTGCCCGAATTCCCGATCGGCTAGTCCGCCGCAAAGATTAAGCACATCGGACTGGCGGAATACTTCAAGCTGCCACGAGCCGGGCTGGGCAATCTGAGCACCCCACAGCACCTTGTACTCGCGGTCTTCCAGTGCCACAAACGGAAAAAAACCTTTAACCGGCTGGGAGCCGACCTGCCCGAAGCGCAGACTGCGCACACCGTGCCCGCTCCACGATTTCTCCAGATTAAGTTCTTCGGCCAGCCGCGCTTCATGCCGCCCCTCAGCGCTCCAGTTGCTGAGAAAGCGGTGCACGCTATACTTCCCGACACCATGATCCGTCTGAAACGGAGACAGTCCGCCCAGACAGAAACTGGCCAGCATTTCGAGCGTCAGCGGCACATCCGACCCGTTTTCGACTTCAGTAAACACTTCGAGAAACGGCTGATTATCCCGGCAGATCACGGTGTGAACCGCCCGCAATCCGCGTGCATCGGCCAGTTCAGTGACAATTGCAAACCCGTCGTCACGGTTTTCTTTGCCTTGCTTTATGAACCGCAGATTTTTAGTCGAGGCACTATTGGTCATGGTCGTTCCGCCGGAAAAGTTGCCGGGATGCGCGTCGCCGACCACCTTCAATTGCACCAGATTGCTCTGGGTACAGGCGGGGAAATCCACCTTGAACACTTCATGCAACGGTCCGATGCCCTGCTCTGAATTAATGTCCGTCCGGCGCACCGCGATTTTCCCGTCCAGATGCGCAGGCAAGATCGACATGCCCGGCACCCCGGCATCATCCACCCAGTAATGCAGGGTCATATCCCCGGCTGTGTACGTCGCAAGATTGCTGAATAAATTCATAATGTCCGCTTCCCGTTAAGACCGCATTTGACTTTCAGTTGCAAAATCAAGATAGCACTCCGTACCTGAGATCAATTTCCTGCCGGGCCAGCTCGACGGCGCGGCGGGCTTTGCCGACATCGCCGTGCAGGGTGTAAACATCGCGGACGACGAATTCCAGATTCAGCGCTTTGCCGGCGGTTGCATCCAAGGTGCTGCGGATTTCGGGCAGTTCAGCCAGTTCGGCCTGCCGTTTTGCCAGCGCGCGCACCGGCTGACTTCTTCTTTTGAGATCGTGTGTTTCATTTCACTCCTATTTTCGGAAATTCGCGACCGAGGGTCCGATGGCGCCGGCAATCGCTTTACCCAATCCCTCGTAGGCCGACGGCGACCAGTGCGTGAAATCCTTTTTGTTCAGGTCAGTGGAAACGAGAGGCCACATGAGGGAATGCGCATCAATCACCAAGAGGCCCTCTTCCAACACCACGCGATCGGAAATCGGGTTGGTGAGCACGCTCGCATCACCTGTCGCGACGTCCTCGAAAACCGCCGCATTCTTGCCCCATGGAGTGGTGCGAACCCAGTAGATCGCGGAGGCCCCGGTCTTTTTCACACGCGCCAGCACCTTCCTCAGCCGCTCCTCATAGCCCGCCGGATTCTTGCCGTCGTGTATCCCGAAATTAATTATCACAATATCCCAACGGTCACTCCCGTTTTGATTCAGCCAGACCTCCGGGTTCGGCACTTGCAGGAACTTCGAGGTCGGTCCGCAGTTGGCCGGGGCTCGATGGACGTTTGCCCTGCCTTCCAGCATATTCCGCACGGTGGCCGTATAAGCCCGGGAAATGGAATCACCGATGATCAGAACCCTCGGCAGATCCGGATCGTCTTTCACATGGGCCCAGGCATCAGCAGACCGGTCATAGTGCGGCGAGAACAACTCGTTGAGGTAGTGCGGGAAGTAAAAATTTCCTAATTGGCTTTCAAGGGTCCGTAACCAGGCCTGTTCCTCGGCATCCTTCGACTCTACATAGGCAGTCCATTTTTCATACGCCGATGCGCTTACGCCCCCTCCAAACTTAGCCTGCAACATCGCCTCCGTCTCATTGCGCGGCTCGTGCGCGGGAGCAGCGGCAGACGGATGGGGCACCGCAGATACGGCTCCCGCAAGCAGGCACAAGTAAAGAGCGAGCATGTATTTTGAATGGATGTATTTCATTTCATTTCATTAATGTTCGATATTTTGAAGATGGCAAACCCAAGCCAACCAGACTATTCCGTGATCACCCCGATTTTGTTCACAGGAATGCTTTGCAGGCCGGGCATCATGGAAAAAACGCCCGAGGCCTCGTCAAAAACGAAGCGCCCCGTGGCGGCGTCGAATCGGCCAGGCATGGTGCCGATCTCGGGATTGTTTTCTACTGTGCCATAACTTATGAATTTTTCCTCGAGGCCTTTTTGGTTGTTGTCGGCCACGCCTTCTTTTTTAACAAAATTCGCCGCGTCATGGCCAAGCAGCAGCTGGGTGTTGAAGCGCAGGTTGTTCTTCACCGTGTTGTTCTTCGGAAATTGCGGCTCATCGGAGGCCAGTTTTCCCAGCTCGGGGTAGGCCTTTTTCCACGGCTCCGTGTCGAGCGGCACCTTTCTCAACCCTTCGTTCAAAGTCTTCCACGACGCCGCAGCCCAGGTGGTGAAGGATTTGCTCATGTCGGTTCCCCTCATCATGTTCTCGTTATCGATGAAAAGATTGTTGGTGGCGCTGTTGTCCCTTCCGCCATTGAACATCAAGCCTTGGGCGACGTTGACTAAGATGTTGCCGGTTATCTCGGTTCCCGAAATACCGTCGTCCAGATAGATGCCTGAGACCCGGTGGGTGCCGTGCTTGTAGCTCGTGATGTCGCGCAGCAAGTTGTGGCGGATCACCGTGCCCCGGGATGTCCACGAGCGCCCGGCGTAAATGGCGGAGGCGTCGTCGGATTCACTGCAAACGTTGTGGATATGGTTCAGCTCGATGAGATGGTTGTTTCCACCAAAGCTGATCGCGAAGTGCGGGGCGTCGCTGATGACGTTGTGCCTGGCGATTTGACCGACCGCGCCGAGTTTGATACCGGGTCGGTAGGTGCGCTCCAAGCGGGCGTAATTACGGATCACATTGTTTTCGACCAAGTGCCCCCCTGGGGTCAGCGTATTCATATCCCCGCCAGAAACGAAGACTCCTCCAGCACCCATGTTTTCAATCTGACAATCGCTCACCGCGTGGTGCTCGCCGCCAGTGATGTTGGCAGCCTGCCCCGCCGCATTGCGCAGGGTGCACTTGCTAATGACATTGCTGCTTCCTTCCCTGATCTCGAAAATCGCGCCGCGAACAACTCCCAGCTCCATCCCTTCAAAATGCACAAAGGAGGCTTCCTCCATGCGGACCAGAGACTCTTTGAGGAGGGAGATGTCAACCCATCCCTCTCCGGACTCCGCAGGGGGAAACAGATAAAGGATTCCGGTCGCGCGATCCGCATACCATTCGCCGGGAGTGTCAATTTCCTCCAGCAGGTTGAACACATAATAGCGCTGTCCGCTTTTGACACCATACCCGCTCGGTTGGATAGATCGGATGTTGCCGTTCTGCGCATCGATGGACTCGACCTGAACAGTCTGATCAGCCCAGTTCAGCTTCCAGTAACCGAACATCATGATCTCCCGGGCATTAGCCCACCGCGCAATCCTCTCCTTGTCCCCGACGAATTCAAACCCCTTGGGCGGGTCGTTACGCTTCTCCTTGGGCACATACTCCTTTCTGCCTTGCATATCGTCCATCCAGTTGCGGACATCATCCCCGTTTTCCACGACGCGGCCCACCGTTGCATACCCTTCGTTCGGCCAGCGCGCGAGGACCCCGGGGTTGCCGTTGATAAATACCTCCGGACTGCTTGGCCCCGATTTGTAGCGCGTTACGGCCGCCAAAAACTGCATGCAGAAGCCGCTCAGCGGTGGTGGATCAATTACAGGGATCCCTGCGGCAGCCAAGTCGATCTGCAAGACGCGACCGCGCGCCTCCTCCGGCAATCGCGCAAGAATCGCTGGATCGGTGACAGGTGCAAATTTGGAAAGCGGAAACCTGCTGCCACCCAAGATGCGAACCTTTTCCCCCGGATAAGCCCGATACACCATGGGGGCCTGCCCGGTTCCCGAATCCGCGCCGTCGAGACGGAACGTCGTCAATCGACTGTAGATTCCCTCACGAAGGACGACAGTTGCCCCCCCCTGGGGGAGCGTGTTTGATTCTTTCAACTGGCGGACAGCATCGCGCGCCCGCTCCAAGGACGCAAACGGGGCTTCCTTGGTACCGGCGTTGTCGTCGTTGCCTCCCGGTGCCACAAAAAATTGACACACATCGGCGGCAGCCAACTCCGTTTTCGAACGGGTTTCTTGGGTTGCCAGTGCCTGATCAGGCGCAGGGTTGGAAGAACCCGATGCTTTCATGCAGGCCGCAGGAATCACAAGTAGCACCAGAAGGAGCGCCTGTGTGATCGCGTTGCGAGAGCGCGCCATCAAAGAGAAGTTTATTGTTTCCATAGAATTGTTCTCCGGTTTGGATTATTTATTTTGAAGATCGTGCCGGTTTGCCTGACCATCGCCCCTTTAACCGGAATCATTCCTTCTGCGGCACGCGGACAGGCGGCCGAAAGTAACAAAACAGCCGCTGCCAGATGTGCCGGCAACGAACAGTTTTCCCTTTTATACTGACTTGAATATATTTTCATTCTGCCGGGTCGTTGCGTTTTTATCTGAAAAAAATTGAACGTCCATCAAGGTCCCCGTCCGTTTCGTTCTTGAGGATCGGTGCCGTCATGATACCAAGCGGCTTTAACTGATATTCGTTGCTGTATTGGTGTCCGCGACTGCGCCACGCATCGGGACCAAGCCACTCAACGGAGGAATCACAAAGATGCACCGGACCGAAGCAGTTGCCACGGTGCCCGCAGACAGTGATATCGAGTTCTCCGCCCGGCTGGAGCGGAAGCTCCGTGTCAACGTGCCGGTGATAAACGATGCGCTCCATGCCGCAGGAGGCGAGTTTGAGCACAGCGGCGTAAAACTGCGGCACCTGCACCCGCGAGGCGGGGACCTCAGGAAGACGGCAGTGATAGGTTACGTTTCCGCCGTAGAACGGCAATCCCTGCCGGGTCCAGTCGCCGAAAGACAATGTGCGCACCGGCGCAGTGAGCACCCCGCGGTCGCCCGCAATCCGGACTCCGAAATCGCCGAGCAGATAAAACCACTCGATGGAGGTCTTACGGGTGAATGCCAGCACCAGTTCGATGGTGTGGCGTCCAGCAGAAACGTCGGGCATATCCATCGTGATGATGGAGCGATCAGTAAACCAGCCGGTCGCTTTCGTCTGTACCTCCCGACCATCGAAAAACACTTTTGTCTCGGCGAGATTCTCAAGAGCCAGCCGCACGCCCGCGCAGTCCACGTCGCTTGTGAAAGCGGTTTTAAGCCGGATTTCTGCCAACGGAACCACCGGCGAGGCATCCGTCCAGGGCTGGGCGATAACTCCCGTTTTTTCAGGCATCCCAAGTTCGGTGCGCAAAAAATTCTCAATGCTGAGCAACGGCATTTCTGCACGCCACGGTCCACCGTTGATGGAAAATTCAGCCTTGTCGAACAACATCACATTCGGCTCATCGAGAGTTACCGGCACCGGACTGGAAAGCCGGGCAACTTCCTTTACAGCCTGCGGCTCAAGCGAAGCGCCGTGCGTACAGCGTCCTTTTTCCAGACGCAGCAGCAGGTGGCAGGCGGCCTCAAGACAGGCATCCACACAGGTCGTGCCGTTTTCATAGCGGGCAGCGACCGGTTCCGATCCGCCCGTCGAGGTATCCAGCGCATGAATTTTCCAATCCCCGGAAAGCGTGAGCGTAAAATGCTCCGCCGAAAACATCTTCTGCACCTTGTTTGTATTGCAGATGAAGAGATAGCGGTTGGCCCCTTCTTCGCGCAGCTGGTGCATCAGCGCCTGTGTGAGCGCCCCGCTCTTGCGTCGCAGCTCAACCGTCCGGTACGGTTCAAGAGAGTCGATCAGACCGGCTTCATCAAACTCTGTGTACTCGCAGCGCTGTGCCAGATTCCGCACACGCTCCGACGGCTGTGCGTCCACAAGCGAAGGAATTTCTCCTGCGAAAAGGATCGATCCGCCGTTGTCGCTGAATTTTTCCAGCCGGTCGAGCGTGGTGGAACGGATCGTCCGCATACCCGGCACAACCACCACCCGGTATTGCATGGCTCCGACTCCGAAATAGTCGGAGGTTGAACTGTCTTCCTGTCCGGGCAACAGCGACTCGGAAACGAAATCGAAATCCATACCGCCATAAAGCAGCCAGCGGGTAAGATCGGCAAACAGAGTCTCCCGTTTTTTGCGTTCGGAAGCACTGGTGTCCAGCGGGCCGGCGCAGAGCCAGTAGGATTCGACCGGATGAATCACCGCCACGTTGCACAGCGGCACACCGCGCGAGAGCACAGCCCCCAGCCGTGCGAAGTGATCTTCGATCACGCGATACTCCTTGAACCAGGGGCTCTGATAACCGATGGAGGCCGGATAGTCGCGCTTAGCCTCACCCTTCATGCAATACCAGGTCAAGTGGTGAACGCGGAAAAGCACCCCGAGCGCCGCCTGCCAGTCGCCCTGCTGTTTGTGTCCGAGAAAATCAAAATCCCAGCCGGTAACGCCGTAGAGTTCACTGAGAAGGCCGGGCCTGCCGAACTGGCGCGCCGCGCTCTGCGCCTGTTTGGCGGTGTTGAGCTCCATGTCATTGCAGAGCATATCGATGCCCGGAATCTGAAAAGAACGGTAACTGCGCATTGCGTCACCCAATGCGTTGGTCTGACTGCTCAGCGTCGGCTCTTCCATCATATGCCCGGTCAGCGCCAACCCGTTTTTTTGGCACCAGGCTCCGAGCTGATCGGCAAACGAAGAAGCGAAACGCTCCCCGACCCAATCCGTATAGCGGTAGCGCCAGACAGAAGGCTTTTTGTCTTCCAGATCCCAGACTAACTCCGGCAGATGCGCCGACATCAACTCGCCGAATGTTTTAAGGAATGATGCGTCAAGGTCGGGCGTCCACGGGAAAAAAACATCCTCACCGCTATCGGCCCGCTGCAGCGGCTTGCGATGTGTGAACTGCGGTTCGTCGGTAAATAGGGCCGGGATCACCGAACCGAAACTTTCGCCGACTGCCGCGCGGTAGCGCTCATGGGTTGTCCGGATGAACTCCTGAATGGCCTTCGGGTTGAGCGTATCGACATACGTCTGATTGTTGAACCATGAAGAAACTCCTGAGACTTGCAGATAGGCGTACCAGACGTTTTCATCTGCGGAGGCTGATTCACC
>JBILEA010000109.1:0-8298 GCA_044352355.1 Pontiellaceae bacterium
TGACCGCTGTCTCAAACTCCCACTTCCCCTGCCGCCGTTGGCGGAGCAGCGGCGGATCGCGGAGGTTTTGGACAAGGCGGAGGCGTTACGGGCCAAGCGCCGCGCCGCCCTCGCCGAACTCGACTCCCTCACCCAATCCATCTTCCTCGACCTCTTCGGCGACCCTCTCAAAAACACCAAACACATTAAGACGGCAAAACTCGGCTCGCTATGCGTTCGCGTCACAGACGGAACACACCAACCGCCTAAGTGGAGCACGGACGGTCATCCATTCTTGTTCGTGAGCAACATTGTTACCGGCGAAATCACCTTCGATACGGAGAAGTTTATTTCTGAAGAAACTCACGCGGAATTGACGCGACGATGCCCAATTGAACTCGGTGATGTTCTTTACTCGACAGTGGGCTCTTACGGTGTTCCGGCAATCGTGCGTTCCGAACGCAAGTTTGCTTTTCAACGTCACATCGCCCACTTGAAGCCGGATCGCACTTTATTGGATTCCCAGTTTCTTGCTGCGATGTTGGCATCGCCGCCGCTTAAGCGACAAGCTGACCGCGCAGCGAAGGGTGTAGCTCAAAAGACCGTGAACCTTTCGGAGATACGCGAGTTCGTTGTGTTTCAGCCTCCACTCACATTGCAGCGCGAATTTGCGCGGCGGGTTGGGGTGGTGGAGAAGTTGAAGACGGCGCAGCGGGCGTCGCTGGCGGAGCTGGACGCGCTGTTCGCCACCCTCCAGCACCGCGCCTTCCAGGGAGAGCTTTAACATGAATTTTTTGTCAGAAAAAAGTGGTTGTTTTTCTGACAGAAAAACCGTGAGAAATAGAATGCAACCCATTGATGTCGAGATAAAAAGACATTATACAACAGCAGTGGTGGTTCGCTCTTTGTCAGTTTTAAGTAGAGCGGCTTAGAGGGGGATTACTGGTGGAACTGGACGAGCGGTTTGCATTGTTGCACGATCGGGCGTTCAAGGAGGAGCCGGGGAATATTGAATATGAAAACGGAATGGGAGTCATTGCATTCTGTCCGACCGGAACGGCCAGAATGGCTAGAATCGAGAATAAATTTGAAATGGTTTGCGGTGAGGTTGCGATCATGGCACATTTTGGCCGCAAGAAGTATTGATAGAAGGAACTCCAACCATGGCCACCACGTACTCAAGTCCTAAGATCGCCCGCGAGCTAAGCAAGCAGTTTGGCAACGCGACCAAGAGCGTTTCGGTCAAGATGCAGTATACTCAGGAGGTTGGCAGTTTTATCCGGAAGGTTACCGCAGCCCAGTGCAAAACGGCCGGAAGCCAGCAACTTTTCAAATAGCAGGCCGTTGGCAAGGGTATGAACTCGTACCGCATTGCACCCCCGACTGCCGCGCAGTATATAAGTCTTTTGCAGCCCTTTTCCAGCTTTGACATCGTGGATTCGAAGTATGGAGGAAACGATGCTATGCGGCGTTGCTTTTCCTTGTCGCGTTCCCTCGGAGCTCAAACGTTGGTGATCGAAGACGTGGCCCCAACGGGTCTTGTCGATGCTGAAAACAAGGAATTGGCGGAGAGTTTTGGCGGGTATGAATGCGCAGGGTTAAAGCGACTGTCGTTCTGGCGGAAGTCCTTTAAAACCGCCCGTGGCTTGGTGGGCTGCCGAGATAGCGAACTGGTAGGCTACGCCTTACTAAAACAAGACTATGTTCCAGGGCGCGATCTGCAATATAATGGATGGCATGTCTTCGAGGCCGTATTCAAGAAGTATCCGCACGAGCATAACTGCGTTCCGTGTCCCGCCACATACCCTGTTGCCTTTGTTGACAAGTCATTCCACATCGAAGGGATTTTGTATTGCCAGCAAAATGGGTTGAACAAAGCCTGCGCTCATGTGGCCTTGCGCTCGCTGCTTTCTCGACTCCATGGCAAAGGAGATGTTTCCTACAGCCACATGAACCATGTGGCCAAGGGGTTTTCTGCTCCGGGTTATGCTCCGGGCGATGGGCTATCCATTCAACAAATGCAGAAGATCCTTGCATCCTATGGCGTGGGGTTCAACGATATCGATTACGAGAGTCAGGACGAAGACATCCGTGAAATTGCGCCCTATCAGAAATATGTTTACGCCGGTGTTGAATCTGGTTGCGGGGCGTTGCTCGGCTTCCGGATGTCCGGGCCAAACGCGCCGGATGGGAAGCATATCATTCCCTTCTATGGACATACCTTCAATAAGGATACCTGGGCTCCTGACGCGGACATCAGTTATTTCAACATTGGGGCGAATGTTGGCTACATTCCTAGCGAGATGTGGACGAGCAGCTTTATTGGTCACGATGACAACTTCGGCCCGAACTTCTGTATCCCCAGACTTTATGTCAAACCATTTCAAGCAACCTACGTGGCGGAATTGGTAAGAAGTGACACACGCTACGGTGGGATTATTGCAGAGGTTCAGGCCCTGCAGTTCCTCTATTCTCTGGCTCCCCATCTCATATCAGAAAACAAATGGATCGAACGTTTGAGGATCCATGCACATCCGCAAGTTCAAAGGGTTGTGCTTCGAGCAATTTGCATCAAAAAAGACAATTATCTGAAGTACCTGAAGGAGCTATCGGACTGGGAAAGCAACCATGAGCGGTCCACTTTTGTGACGCAACTGGCAGGATTGCTGCCGGATCAACTTTGGGTTGTGGAAATTTCCATTCCCCACCTTTTCCCGGCAAATGAACGGAAGCTGGGTGAAATCCTGCTTAATCCGTTGGTTGAATATGATGAAAGTAAGGATGTAGATTTTCAGCTTTTTCTTTTGGCCAGGCTTCCGGGGACATACTACCTGCTGAAGGCTGTAAACCAGCATGGCCCGAATTTTGTTACGATTCCAAGCAGGCTGGCATCCCATACACCGGTTATCAGAACGGTTCAAGAGTGATAATGGGTAGTATGAACAGTAACTTCACATTTTTGAAAATCGAACGGCCGGATGTGTGCGAGGCAGCGGAAAAAAACGCCGCCGCCTAAAGCTCAGGATAAAAAACAGCCATGAAAAGATTGGTTTTATTGGTTATACAAGATGTTTATTTTAAGTTAGTTATATAGATTATTATAAAAATTTATGGGCTTTATCTTGGGCCTTAGATGAGGACGCAATGAGCATCTTTGGGTTTCTAAAGGCGGAATGGCCGGATGTATGCGAGGCGGCGGAAAAAACCGCTGCCGCCGTTTATCCTGATCCGCGCACGGCTTGTTTCTACGCCCGGCGGGCGCTGGAGTTGGCGGTGGCGTGGGCCTATAAGCACGATGCCGCTCTCAAACTTCCCTATCAGGAAAATCTCTCGGCGCTGATTCATGATCCAAGTTTTAAGACGGTCGCCGGTGAGGCGGTGTTCAGTAAGGCGCGGGTGATCAATACGCTCGGCAACCGCGCGGTGCATAGTTTTCGCCCGGTTCCGGAATCCGATGCGCTGGCCGCCGTGCGCGAGCTGTTTCATTTCCTTTACTGGTTTGCCCGCACTTATGGACGGACTTCGCGTCCGGCGGCGGATTTGGCGTTCGATGTCTCCGCGTTGCCGAAAGCCGGAGCTGTTCCCAAGCAGACCGCCGAGCAGTTGCAGAAGCTGGAAGCCGCTTTGCGCGAGAAGGATGAAAAACTCGTCACGTTGCTGGCGGATAAGGAAGCGCTCGATGCTGAATTAAAACGGTTGCGCGCCGAAGTGGCCGAGGCGAAGAAATCCGCGACGGCACAGCCCGACACGCACGACTACTCAGAGGCCGCGACCCGCGATTACTTTATCGATTTGTTGCTCAAGGAAGCGGGCTGGCCGCTGGATCAGGAGCGCGACCGGGAGTTTCCAATCCTTGGAATGCCCAATAATACCGGCGAGGGCTTTGTGGATTATGTGCTTTGGGGCGACGACGGCAAACCGCTCGGTCTGGTCGAAGCCAAGCGGACGCGGCGCGATCCGCGCGTCGGCCAGCAACAGGCCAAACTTTATGCCGACTGTCTGGAGCAGCAGTTCGGTCAGCGTCCGCTGATCTTTTATTCCAACGGCTATGAACACTGGCTGTGGGACGACACCAACTATCCGCCGCGCCAGGTTCAGGGCTTTTACAAGAAGACGGAGCTGGAGTTGCTGGTTCAGCGTCGGGCGACGCGCAAGAAGCTGTCCGAAGCCAAGATCAACGAGGCCATCGTGGAGCGTTATTACCAGACGCGGGCCATCCGGCGCATCGGCGAGTCGTTCGAGAAGGATCACGACCGTAAAGCGCTGCTGGTAATGGCGACCGGCGCGGGCAAGACCCGTACGGTTATCGCTCTGAGCGATGTGCTGATGCGCTGCAACTGGGCCAAGCGCGTACTGTTTCTGGCTGATCGCGTGGCGCTGGTCAACCAGGCGGCGAATGCATTCAGAAAACACCTGCCCGATTCATCGCCGGTAAATCTGGTCAGCGAAAAGGATGCAGAAGGACGTGTGTTTGTTTCCACCTACCCGACGATGATGGGGCTGATCGACGAGACGAAGGACGGTCAGCGCCGGTTCGGCGCAGGGCATTTTGATCTGATTATCATCGACGAGGCACACCGTTCGGTTTTCCAGAAGTACCGCGCGATTTTTGATTACTTCGATTCACTGCTGGTGGGCCTGACCGCTACACCCAAGGATGAAGTGGATCGCAATACCTACAGCCTGTTCGATCTGGAGAACGGGGTTCCGACCGACGCCTATTCTCTCGAAGAGGCTGTCCGTGACGGTTTTCTTGTTCCTCCGAAGTCGGTTTCCGTTCCGCTCAAGTTTCAGCGCGAAGGAATCAAGTACAACGAGCTGTCGGAAGAGGACAAAGATCAGTGGGACGCGCTGGAATGGGATGAGGAAGGCGATGTTCCCGAGCGCGTCGAAGCGGAGGCCGTCAACAAGTGGCTCTTCAACAAGGATACCGTGGACAAGGTGCTGGCGCATTTCATGACGCGCGGACTAAAAGTGGCGGGCGGCGACCGCCTCGGTAAAACTATCGTCTTTGCCAAGAATCAGGCCCACGCAGATTTTATCGCGGATCGCTTCAATACCAACTATCCGCATTACAAAGGCGCATTTGCGCGTGTCATCACGTTCAAGACGGAGTATGCCCAAAGCTTGATTGACAACTTTTCGAATAAGGAAAAGGCTCCGCACATCGCCGTGTCGGTGGATATGCTCGACACCGGCATCGACGTGCCGGAAGCCGTGAATCTGGTTTTCTTTAAACTGATCCGCTCCAAAACCAAGTTCTGGCAGATGATCGGGCGCGGCACCCGCCTTTGTCCCGATCTGTTCGGCCCCGGTAAGGATAAGGAGTTCTTCTACGTCTTCGACTACTGCCAGAATCTCGAATATTTTAGCCAGAATCCGGAAGCAACCGATGGCACACAGGTGGAATCGCTGGGCACACGGCTGTTTAAGTCGCGGCTGGAACTGATCGGCGAACTGGATAAACGGATTGTTCCCGACACGGCGGACGATGCCTCAAAAGAATCCACGCCGGTCTTTGGCGAGCCAAAGACCGAACTGCAAGTCCGACTCGCAATCGGCGAGACGCTGCATAAAGAAGTTGCCGCAATGAATCCCGAAAATTTTGTGGTCAGGCCACATCGGCGTATCATAGAGAAATACGCCTTACCCGCAGCCTGGGATGGACTTTGCGCAGAAGAATTGTCGGAGCTGGCGTACAAAGTCGCGGGGTTGCCATCGGAGCTTGATCCCGAGGAGGAAGAAGCCAAACGGTTCGATCTGCTGGCGCTCAATTTACAGCTGGCGCTGCTCCGCTCCGAGCCAGGCTTTGAACGCCTCCGCAATCAGGTCAAAGCGATTGCCGGTCTGCTGGAAGAAAAAGTTGCTATTCCGATGGTGCGGGAGCAAATGGCGCTGATTCAGGATGTGCAGACCGACGAATGGTGGCAGGACGTGACGATTCCGATGCTCGAAGTGCTCCGGCGGCGGTTGCGTAGTCTGATCAAGCTGATTGAAAAGAAGCAGCGAAAAACAGTCTACACCGACTTTGAAGATATTATGGGTGCTGAGACGCATATTGAACTGACGGCTTTCGGCGGCGGCGCAGAGTACGAAAAGTTCAGAGCGAAGGCGCAGGCGTTTCTGCGTGCACATCAAAATAACGCTGCGGTTTATAAATTGCGGATGAACAAGGCTCTCACGGCATCCGATCTGACTGAGCTGGAGCGCATCCTGGTCGAAAGCGGTGTCGGAGCCGCCGAAGACATCAGCCGCGCCAAGAAGGAATCGAACGGCGTGGGTTTGTTTGTTCGATCATTGGTGGGCATGGACCGCGGCGCGGCCAAGGAAGCGCTGGCGGGGTTTCTTGCCGGGAAAACACTCAGCGCAAACCAGATTGAGTTTGTGAACCTGATCGTGGATTACCTGACGGAACATGGCGTAATGGATCCGGCGCTGTTGTATGAATCTCCGTTCACCGATATTACTCCACACGGGCCGGACGGACTGTTCAGCATCGTCGAACTGGATCAGTTGATAATAACACTCGACCAGATTCGCGCAACAGCCGTTGCGGCCTGATGCGTGGCCGCTTCCGCAGATGAGACCGCCAGTTTATTGTTACTCGAAAGAGTATGCTACATCCGACTGAGGGCTATTTCAAAGAACCTCTATATGGTTATCAGCCGAAAAAATTTTCCTTTTCTGACCTTTTTCCTCGATAACCAAAACAAGCTTTGCTTGCTAAAAATACATGTGTATTGGATTTTGTCCTTGTAAAAAATACACTGCTTCCCGATGTCCCTTGAGGAGTTTCTCGAGGGGGCAGGCTAGGATCTTTATGGTGAAAGTATTATGAAACATTTTATTTCAATTTTGATGTCGGTGATGATGGCTTCTCTGGTGATGGCCGGTGAACCTTTGATTGCACCGGGGCAGGGCACGGTGAATACGCCGGTGAAGCAGGTTCAGACGCCGGACAGAAGCCTTGTCACCGGCAAAGATGAAAAGGGTGTGAAAATACAAATTCTGTCTGTTGATGGTAAAGCCGCCGGGGGAGAGCCGGTCCGGCTGAAACCGGGAATGCATAAATTAGCGATTTCCTGCATCAAGTCGGAATCTTACGGCGCACTGAGTGTGGACACCACGCTCATACTGACGGTGAAACCGCGTTGCGACTACGAACTGCTCGGCTTCTTCGAAGGGAAAAACGCAAAAGTCGCCGTTAAGGAAAAGTTCGTGCGGTAATGCGCTGCCGGGAAATTATTTGAAGGGCAGCAAGACAAGCCCGATGGCTATCAAAGAGATGCCGACCCATTGAACAGGGGCAAGGGGTTGCTTAAAAACCACTGCGGAGACTAATTGCAACGCACAGAAAGCTCCGCCCAGACATACGGCAAAGATCAGGTTCGGGTTCGTATTTCGCAGTGCCAGTGTCAGCGAAACTGAAACGCCCAGCCCGACACAATTACCTATGATAAAATAGAGAAGTGCGGTCCGGCCGGTGTGCTGCGCCGCCACGCGGAAGAGCAGGCTCGATCCGATGCTGGCTAGGATATAGCCCGCCACAGCGACGATGGTGAAGATTGTTTTCATAATGTTATGGATTCGGAATGATGAGTGTTTGGCCAACTTTAATATCGGTCTCCGTTTTCATTTTATCGCGGTTGGCATCGTAGATTTTTTGCCACTTCCCGGCATCTCCGTAAACTGATCCGGCAACGCGGGAGAGAGTGTCGCCGGGGCGAACTTGATATGTGCGGGCTGGTTTCGGCGCGACGGGTGCGGCGGTCTGCGCCGGAACAGGGCGAGGTGCAGGCGGTTGGGTTAAGATGGTTTTAACGTTGGCGGACAGCACCGGCGCGGCTCCGCCCGCCGTTTCAAGCTGTCGGCGAAGCAGATTGTTTTCGCGGGTCAGCCGGATCAGTTCTTGCGAAACATCGCCGCCGGATAATCCGGTTTCTCCGGCGAGGGAAATTTTAGCCTGCTTGATCCAATCTTGGATTAGTGCGCGCTTTTCGGTGAGGGGGCGTTTTTCAAGATACCGTTCGTAGTGATAGATGGCGCGGGCATAATTTTTTTCATGCTGGTGGTAAATCATCGCCAGTTCCAGGTCGGGACGGCCGAGTTCCGGCTTTTTTACCAAGGCGGACTCGAACTGCCCGATGGCTTCATCCCAGTTTTTTTGACGGACCTGATCCAGCCCTTTGCTGACGCGAGCATCTTTTTCATCCGCGGCATCGAGCTGCGCACCGCTTTTCTGTCCGCAGCCGGTCAGCAGTGAGCAGAGCATACCGATTCCAATGAAAAGGACTGTCGCTGTTTTTCTAATATCTGTAT
>JBILEA010000110.1:0-8287 GCA_044352355.1 Pontiellaceae bacterium
TCGGGCTTTTAGGAAAGTATTTCATCCAGACAAACGCCGCCAGTGCGGTCAGAACGAGGATGAAGAACAGGCTTATCCATCCGAGCCAGGGCGGGAAAATCATAAAACCCATCACCGCGGCACCGATCAATGCCGCCGCGCCAGCCGCGCCAACGATGCCGCCGGGAATAAAAATTTCCACGCCGACCAGAAACAGGCCGCAAACTAAAAGAGAAAAATACCAACTCATGCGCCGGATTCTACCTGCCTTCTGTCGCGATGGAATACAAAAGTTTCAATGTTTGTCACTTCATTGTGTCTGTGCGTAAAGCGGATGGTATATTCTTAACGATTAGCCGGGCGCTGTGGTGTATAAAGCAATCCATCATTCAAGGAGGTCCATATGCTTAAAGGAATTTCTTCCGTCATCAGTCCGGAGCTTTTGAAAATCATGGCCGAGATGGGCCATGGTGACGAACTGGTGCTTGCAGACGCCCATTTTCCGGGCCATACGTTTTGCAAAACCGTGATCCGTGCCGATGGATTGCGCATCCCGGCTCTGCTGGAAGGTATCCTCCCGTTGTTCGAACTCGACAGCTATGCCGATCCGCTCATCATGATGGCGGCGGTTAAAGGCGACAAACTCGACCCGAAGGTCGAGACGGCTTATATGAAGGCGATCCGCCGTTCAGCTCCGGATGCGCCGCCGGTAAAACGCATCGACCGTTTCGCTTTTTATGACCGTGCAGGGAAAGCTTTCGCCTGTGTCATGACCGGCGAGCTTGCCAAATACGGCAACATTATCCTCAAAAAAGGGGTCACGCCGGTTAGTTGAGCGGGCGGGTGGATGCTCTGGCGACTAAGTCGGGGGCAATCAGTTTGCGCTGTATGCCGTTGCTCGCGTCGCCATTGACGCGATCGAGATACATTTGCGCGGCGGCTGCGCCGATCTTCAGGGGATGCTGATCAAACGTGGTCAGCGATACGGCACAATTACCGGAAGGTTCATTGCCGAAGCCCATGATTGAAATATCGCCGGGAATGGAGAGTCCGGCTTCCTGAACGATGGAAACCACGCGCTCCGCTACCGGATCGTTGTAGCAGAAGATGGCGGTCGGTCGGTTGGTTGGTTGGTTAAGGATTTTTAACAGAGCCTCTTTTGAATCCGTCTGATCAATATGAATTGATTTACAGCAGGCATTGGGGGCTTCACTGAGCACTTTACGGAACCCGTTTTCGCGGTGGCGGGACGTGCTGACATGGCCTGATCCGACAAACAGCATGTCCCGGTGTCCGAGTTCGATAAAACGCTCGGCGGCGGTTTTACCGCCGGCTTCGTCATCGGTTCCAACGAAGTCTGTGCTGATTTTAGCCATCTCACGGTCAACGAGAATAAGCGGAATATTTCTCTCCCATATTTCCTCAAAGTAGGAGCGTTCCAGTTCCTCGCAGCTGGGACGCAGGATAATGCCGTCCACACGCCGGTCAACGAGCTGATGGATGATACGGCGTTCCACGACTTCGTCCTCTTTCTTCAGGATGTCGTAGTTCCAGCTCAGCAGCATGATCGTTTCGTTGCTCAGGAAGACCTCATGAATGCCGCTGATGATCTGGCTGTAAAAAAATTCCGAGGCGGGAATCATGACGCCGGCGGTGCTTGTTTTCCCTGTTTGCATTCCGAGAACCAGAGCATTCGGCCGGTATTTAAGCCGGTCCGCGATGGCAAAAATCTTCTGCTTGGTCTTATCGGCGTATTTTCCCCCTTTATTGCTCAGAATGCGCGATACCGTGGTAAGCGTGACCCCCGCCTCTTCGGCAATGGTTTTCATGGTGACATTTTCTTTCGGCGCGGCCATGAGAAGTGGTCCTTTCTTCAAGATGGACAGATACTAGTTGCACGGGTTGCATTGTCAATCAGGGTTTTTATAATGACTTGGTGTCATATTTAAATATAAGTAGTTGCATCTACAGGTTTGTTTTGAGAGGATCGCTTTTGGGACGGGAATGTATGAAAAACAAACTGATTTTAAAAACTCCGGCCTCCTGGTGGGGTGCGAGATGGCGCGAGGCGCTGCCGTCCGGCAACGGCAGCATCGGTGCGGCGGTGTACGGCGCGGTGCATGATGAAACGGTTTTACTGACTCATGAGGATTTGTGGCACGGTGTGAAAACGCCGGAGCTTCCGGATGTGAGCGCGAAGCTGCCTGAAGTCCGGCAATTGCTTTTTGACGGCAGGGCCGAAGCCGCCGACCGGGTTCTGGCTGATGAACTGAATCGGTTGAATTATGCTCCGCAAATCGGGACCCCGCTCCCGCTGGGCGATCTAAAAATAAAAATGCCGGTAAACAAGGGCTTCCGGGCGTATCGCCGGACGCTTAATATGGAAACCGGAGAAGTTTTCGTTTGCTGGAAAGATGGTGCCGTTGCTTACGAACGGAAGCTGTTTGTTTCCCGAGCCAACGATGCAGTGGTGATGGAAATCAAAAGCACCGGCGGTCCGTTGACCGTTGACGTGTCGCTTGATCTGCATGACCGGACGGATATCCGGACGCCCGGGAACGGCCTGTGTGAACTTCCTCAGAAGCTGGAAGTCCAGTCCGGTGATGACGGCATCATACGGTATGCCGCCCGCAATGATGACGGCACGGATTTCGGTGCGGTTGCCCGGATTGTAAAAACCAACAATACAGTGCTGGTGGTACTGAAGCTTTTTGTGAAGGGCGAGCGTAAGTCCTGCTGGGCGCGCCTGCAGCGTGAACTGGAATCGATGCCTATGGATTATCAGGCTTTGCTGATTCCCCATGCCGCCGAACATGGCGAACTGTTTCGCCGAGTTACACTGGATCTGGGCGGTTCGGCGGACGATCACAGTCTCTCCAATGAAGAGCTTTTGATGGAAGCATATCAAGGTGAAGCGCCGACTGCGCTGGTGGAAAAAATGTGGGCCTATGGCCGTTACATGCTGGTCTCCAGTTCGAGGGCCGGAGGCCAGCCTTGTCACCTGATCGGCAAGTGGTGCGGAGAGTATTGCGGGTTCTGGGCCTTCAACATGGCCAATGAAAATCTGCAGATGATTTACTGGCAGGCGCTGTCCGGCGGCATGCCTGAAATGCTACTTCCGGTGTTTGATTATTATGACCGTCTGATGGATGACTTCCGTGAAAACGCCCGCAAGATTTACGGCTGCCGCGGTATCTATATTCCTGCGGTGACGACTCCGCCGTCGGGACTGCTGAAGACGATTTACCCGCACATCATCCACTGGACCGGTGCGGCGGCCTGGCTTTCGCAGCACTACTACGATTATTATCTCTACACTGGCGACGAAACCTTTCTGTGCGAGCGGGCTCTGCCGTTTCTTCGTGAGGCCGCTTTGTTCTACGAGGATTTCTTCACGGTCGGCGGCGACGGGTTTTTTGTGAGCGCGCCGTCGAACTCGCCGGAGAATAATCCGGCTGAGTATTGGAACGGTGAAGGCATGGGGCAGTCTATGG
The DNA here is from genome assembly GCA_044352355.1 of Pontiellaceae bacterium. GTDB lineage: Bacteria > Verrucomicrobiota > Kiritimatiellia > Kiritimatiellales > Tichowtungiaceae > Tichowtungia. The sequence goes on from JBILEA010000110.1 coordinate 3,474, forward strand.
AAACCACCATCAACGCCACGATGGATTTTGCACTGGCCAAAGAGGTTCTCACTCATCTGATTAACGGGACTCAGGCCGCTGGCGGTGATCCGGCGGAAGTTGAGAAATGGAAGGGGATGTTGAAGCGCATTCCTCCGTACCAGATTAATCAGGACGGTGCGGTCAAAGAGTGGATGCATCCGTTTTTCTCCGATAACTACCATCACCGGCATCAGTCTCACATTTATCCCGTTTTTCCCGGCACCGAAGTAACACGCGATTCCGATCCGGAGTTGTTTGCCGCGTTTAAAACCGCTGTTTTGAAGCGGCTGGAGATCGGTCTTGGCGAACAGACCGGCTGGTCGCTGGCGCACATGGCGAATGTGTATGCACGCATGCAAGACGGCAATCAGGCGCTCGACTGTCTCAATCTGATTTCCCGATCCTGCGTAAAGAATAATTTTTATACCGTGCATAACGACTGGCGCGGCATGGGGATCGGCCTGGAGATGGAATGGGCTCCGTTCCAGATTGACGCCAACATGGGCTGGTCGGCTGCCGTGCAGGAAATGCTGCTCTTTTCGGTGCCGGGAAAAATTTCGGTTTTGCCGGCCCTGCCGGAGAAGTGGTCCAAGGGATCTGTTTCGGGTTTGATGGCGCGCGGCGGCATTGCCGTCTCGATTGATTGGAATGAAGAATCTGTCCGGGTGGAACTGCTTTCTGCAACCGACCAAACCATCCAATTCTCGGTTGATGGCGGTGATTGGGAGCAAGTGGATTTAGTTGCCGGAGAAGTTTTCCAAACAGTGGAAAAGAACAGGGTTTGAAACCGCAAAAGAACGCAGAGAACGCAGAAAGAATAGGATCAGAATAATTATTTTGATAATTACGCATCACGAATTACGAGTTACGAATTACGAGTTACGGGTTACGGGTTACGCATTACGAGTTACGAATTACGAGTTACGAGTTACGCATTACGAATTACGAGGTAGCACATGCACTGGATTGATTGGATTATCGTTGCGGCCTTTCTGGGGTTGAATATAGCGATTGGAATTTTTTTCAGCCGCAAAGGCGGGAAGAGTGTGGATTCCTATTTTGTTTCGGGAAGAACGCTTACGTGGTACATCGCGGGCGCATCGATGATCGCCACCAGCTTTGCCGCCGATACGCCTTTATGGGTTGGTTCGCTGGTGCGCCAATACGGTCTTCACGCGGTCTGGCAGTATTGGACTCCCCTGATCGGTTGCGCCCTGTCGGTGGTGCTGTTCGGTCGCATGTGGCGCCGGACCGGCGTGGTAACCGACAATGAAGTGCTGGAGTTGCGTTATTCCGGCAACTCCGCCCGGTCCCTGCGCGCGATTTCCGCGTCTCTGGGTGCACTGATTGTTTGCCCCATGATTATCGGCTGGGTATCTAAAGCGATGGTTACGATTGCGCAGGAGACGCTCGGAATCAGCGGTCAGACCTTTATGGTTGCCGGGTTTTCGATCCCGGCGGATATGGCGGTGACGGTTGTGATCATGGCCTCGGCCGTGATTGTGTCCACCTGCGGCGGTCTTCTGGGTGCAGTCTACAGCGACTTCGTTCAGTTCCTGCTCGCAACGGGCGGAGCCTTCATGCTCGCCTGGATGTCGGTTAAAGAAGTCGGCGGCCTGAAGTCCATGGTCGAGCAGCTTTCCGTGAACAGCGGATGGCTAGGGCACAGCCTGAATATGGCACCTCAAATCGCAATGACCGTCACGCCCGGCGGGCAGGCCGGAACCATGTCGATCTGGAACGCCATCGGCTTTTTCGGACTGCTCTGGTGGGGCAATGCGCTGTGCGGCGGCTATCAGGCTCAGCGGGTGCTGGCCTGCAAAGATACGCGTCATGCATCCAACTCACTGCTGATGTACACCATCGTCTATTTTGCCGTGATCTGCTGGCCCTGGATTGCTGTAGCGCTGGCCTCCCTGATTGTCTTTCCCGATATGGGTGCGGCCGGACACGATGCCGCCTATCCGCGCATGTTGCTGCACATATTGCCAATTGGTTTGCGCGGGGTGATGATTGCCACGCTGATTGCCGCCTTCACCTCCACGGTTCAGACCATGTTCAACTGGGGCTCCAGTTATATCCTCAACGACCTCTACCGCCGGTTCATGTTCAAAAAAGCATCCGACAAACACTACGTCCGCGTTTCGCGCATCTTCACCGTGCTGATTGCTTTTGCCGGGGGCTATATTTGTTTCCGCGCCACGAACATTCAGCAGCTGCTGAGCATCTTCTATGTGGTCGGCGGCGGCGGCATGCTGGTCGGCGCCCTGCGCTGGCTGTGGTGGCGAATCAACGCCACCGGTGAAATCGCGGCCTTTGTGGTTAACTGGATCGTGGGCATCCTGATGCTGTTCGGGCATGTCATTTTCCGGTTGAATGCCCCGCTGCTGGATCGACCGATGAGCTGGCTGCTGCGGCTGCCCGAAGGGGTCAGCTTCACCACTGACTACGATATGCTCGGCGCACGGATGCTGTTCATGGTGATTGTCGGCGTCGTCACCGTGGTCGTCGTTTCGCTCTGTACTGCACCGGTTGATAAAGAACAGCTCAAAAAATTTGTCATCCGCACCCGCATTCATCGTCCGGGCTGGATGGCTGTTATCCGTGAAATCGAAGGCTACAAACCGGCGCAGACCGTGCCGCAGATTCTGTTCGACTGGGTGCTGGTACTGGCCACGGTTTGCAGCCTGCTCTTTGCTGTAGCCGATCTGACCCGCTATCGGTTGCCGCAGGCGGCAGGGCTGTTCGTTCTTTTTGTCATACTGCTGGCTCTGGTTTTGTGGCGTACCCGCAAAGAGCTGGACCCTGAAACCGTTGAGTGAGTCGTAATTACGTCTGAAAGGATAGCAGGATGAATGCATCGTGCGGTTGTGATACGGAATGTAGCGCAAGCGTCTCGCTTGCATTTGGAATGGAATGTAGTGCAAGCGTCTCGCTTGCATTTGGGAGAGGTTTTCTATGAAGAACCGGATATTTATTTTTGTGGTCGGACTGGCATTGATTTCTTTCGCGGACAATTTTTCCGCGCAGCGAGCTGACGTTCTCGCGCTGGCGAGATTGACCAATGCGCCAGCTATGCAAGATGCGGCCGGTTTTTCTTCTGCTAAAAATCTGAAGGCGATTTATTTTGATGCGCTGGATTGGAAAGGCAAACCGACCAAAGTATTTGCCTGGCTGGGGCTGCCCGAAAACCGTACAGGCAAAGTACCGGGCATCGTGCTGGTGCACGGCGGAGGCGGAACGGCGTTCAAAGAATGGGTTAAGCTGTGGAACGACCACGGCTTTGCCGCCATCAGCATCGCTGTCGAAGGGCAAACCGACGAACGCGAAAGTTCCAAGGTTTGGAAAAAACATGAATGGGCCGGACCGGCCCGCAACGGGATTTACGGGGACTCCGCCGAACCCCTGAAAGATCAATGGATGTTTCACGCCGTGGCCGATACGGTGCTGGCAAATTCACTGCTGCGTTCCCTGCCGGAAGTCGACGCCGACAAGGTCGGCCTCATGGGTATCTCCTGGGGCGGCGTCATTACCAGTACCGCGATTGGAATCGATGACCGCTTTGCGTTCGCGATTCCGACCTATGGATGCGGTCATCTGTTTGATGCGGCGAACCAATACGGCAGGGCGCTCGGCAATAACGAGTTGTATAAGCAGGTCTGGGATCCGATGGTTCGTCTGAACCGCGTGAAAATGCCGGTGCTGTGGTTTTCGTGGCCGGAAGATCAGCATTTTCCGCTCGATAAACAGGCGGCCTGCTATCATGCGATGCCGGGGCCGGTGCTGGTCGCGCTGATCCCCGGTATGCAGCATGGTCACGCTCCGGCATGGAATCGTTCGGAGAGCTATGCCTTTGCAAAAAGTGTCGTGGAAGAGGGGATTCCGTGGTGCAGACAGATAGAGTGTCGGGGGTCGAGTGGCGAGGGGCGGGTTGTTTTGGAGTCAGCAAAACCGCTCGAACGTGCGGTTCTGATTTCTACGACAAGCCGCGGAGTGACTGGATCCCGTAAATGGACAGAAACGTCTGCCGTGTTGACGCGGGAAGGGGATTTGTGGATTGCGTCCGTCCCGCTACCCGCCGGAACCACGGCGTGGTTTATCAACGCGCACAGCAGCGGCTTAACGGTGAGCTCAGCGTTTCAAGAGGTTCTCGACTAGACAGCTTGGTGCCGATCAATATGGTTGCGGATTAATGATTGAATAAAATAAAATATTAGTACTTGCACTTCATGGTTATTTTAAGTAAAACAGTGGATATTTAAAGCGGATAACATGGTGTTATTTGCTGTAAACGGAGGAGATAGGGTATGAGAAAGATAGTATGTGCATTGAGTGTTTATTTGTTGATGGTGGTGGGCGTGCAGGCCAGTGTAATCATCGGGCAGGATAACTTTGATGGAACGGCCACATATTTGACTCGCGGCAGTTCGCTCACCAACAACAGCTCGACGGTCACGTGGGAGGTTGTGAACCGTTCCAATGTACAATCAGCTCAGATGCTTGATACGTCGAAGTATCTGGCCAATGGCAGTGCGGGCGACGGAACGGATACCTTGGGGTTTTTGAAGTCTACAAAAACAGACAGCTTCTTCGGCCTGTATCGCGGCGGACTGACCGCCGCCCGCACGCTGACATACACCTTTAACATTGCCGGGTATACCAATCTGAATCTGGCGATGGATTGGGCGGCAACCGGTGATATTCCCGATCCTCTTATCACAATGGATTATTCAATCGACGGAGCCGCCGCAAAGACAAATTTTGTAATCGGCGTTCAGGCTAACGCGAATTGG
>JBILEA010000111.1:0-8210 GCA_044352355.1 Pontiellaceae bacterium
CCCATGGCTTTTTCTTTTACTTTAAAGGTCAGGTCATAGGTATTGGTTCCTGCCGCCGGAGCATATGAACTGCTGACCGTTTCAAAATATCCAAGATTTTTAAGGCGGCTCTCACTGGTTTCCACTTTGCCCTGATGGAAAAGCTCGCCAGGATAAACCGCCAGTTCGCGCCGCATCACTTCGTCTTTAGTTTTTTCGTTACCGCGAATATCTATTTCATTGATGTTCGCCAGCTCCCCTTCATGCACGTTAAAGCGAATAGCCGCGATTTTTGTTTCAGGGTCTGTCGTGATCACGGGTTGCACATCGTTGCGGATATAACCCCGGTTACCGTAATACCGGTTCACAGCAGAAGCGGCATCGTCAATAGCTTTCCGAGACGCGACAGCTCCAGATTGTATCTTCAGCTGTTTTTCGAGCTCAGCGGTTTCATATAGCGTGTTTCCGTCAAATCCAACGGCACCAATCTGATACTTAACGCTCTCGTTTATGCGATAGACCAACTCCAGCTTCCCGTCCCCTAACTGTCTAAGCTCCGGCCCTTCAACTTTTGCATCCAGAAAACCGCGATCCTGATAAATCTTACGGATAGCCGCAATGTCGGCTTCCTTCATTTCCGGCTTATAGGCCCCGAACCAAGGGGTAATCCACCAGGTCTTTTTCTGCTGCATGACCTTCCGGAACTCCCACGGATTAAACCGGTCGGCCGATTTCCGTGACGGAAAAATATTCGGCGTTATCCGGCGGAAGAAGCTGTCGCTGGCAACATGCTCGCCCTCGAAACGGATTTTCTTTACCCGCAGTTTTTCGCCCTCATTCACCTTCAACAACAAATCGGCGGCGGCCGTTTTTTCGTCCGGCGTAAGCTCCCAGGTAATACTCGCATCCGGATATTTATTTTTCCGGCAATACGCTTCAACTTTACGAACTTTTTCACCGACCAACGCTTGATCCACATAGTCGCCTAATTCAAGACCGAGCTCCTTCTTGATCTTACGGTTGCCGACACCCGCGGCACCGGTGATATCAATCTGTCGAAGCCGCAACCGACTCGCCACCTTGTAAACCAGCGTGAACTTGTCACCGTCCTGTTCAACAATGGCACGTACATACGAGAACCGTTCTGAGCGGCGTAGATTATCAACATCATGAGCAACGGCTGTATTCAAATCCGCTTCACTCTCAATCGATTGTCCGGCTCGCAGCGAGGTATAAGCCCGCACAAAGGACTGATCCAGCTGAGCCTTCTCAACATTTTCTATCCGGATTTCACTGAGCACTAATGCAGAAAACCCGGGCACAACCAGTCCCATCATTAGTATCAGCACGCCAAAAAGTTTTTTTATTTTCATATTTTACTCCGCCGCACCATCAACCCCGTGCCGTGTATCCAGATTTTCAAACCGAGTAATGTCTCTAAAAAAGTTCAGCTTCACTTCACCGGTCGGTCCGTTACGGTGTTTCGCGACATCTACAATCGCTAAGGTATCGTCTCCGGAGGCCGCATCGGCTTCCTTGTCCTTACTATAATAAAAGGGCCTTTGGAGCAACAGCACGACGTCGGCATCCTGCTCGATGGCTCCGGAGTCGCGCAAGTCGGAAAGCCGAGGTTTGCCGTCGCGTGTACCTTGCTCCGGCGCGCGACTGAGCTGACTCAAAATCAATACGGGAACTTTTAATTCCTTCGCCATCGCCTTGATGCTGTTTGAAATAGATGCCGTTTCCTGCTGGCGCCCTTCGCGCGAACGGCGCTTATCGGCCAATAATTGCAAATAGTCGATTACGATCAAATCGACATGGTGAATACGTTTCATCCGTCGGGCGCGCGCACGCAAATCCATAACATCCAAGCCCGCAGAATCATCCACGACAATGGAGGCCTTCCCCAACTGATCGGATGCAGACGTGATCCGATTACGATCCGTTTCTGAAAAAAAATCTTTCCACGCAGGCACGCCGGCTTTGCAGTAAAGCATGCGCCGGACAAGCTGCTCCTGGGACATTTCAAGACTGAACACGCCAACCGCATACTTTTTACCGCCGACACGGCCAAGCGCAGCATTCTCAACAATATTCATAGCCAGCGACGTCTTACCCATCGAAGGCCGCGCCGCCAACACGATCATATCGGTGTTATGAAGCCCTCGCAGCAGCTTATCAAGATCGATGAATCCGGTTGGTACGCCGTTATCCTGAATGTTGCCGTTAATAATCTGTCCGGTAGTATTATAAACGACATTTTTCCAAGCCTCGGACGAGGTACTCTTTTTATCGCTTAATTCGAAGAAGGCTTCTTCTGTGCGACTTAACAGCGATTCGGCATCATCATCTGTATAACAATGATCAATCGCTTCGGCGGCCTGATTGATAATACGCCGCAACAGGTGCTTTTGCTGAACGATATCTATATAGTACTCGGCATGCGCCGATGTCGGGGTGCTATCAATCAACCCCTCAAGAAAAGCATAGCCGCCCGTTTGGTCAAGACGTCCGCCTTTTTTAAGATCTTCACCAACAGTCAGCAGGTCGATGGCCTGCGCTTTTTGATACATCCCCATCAGTTGCTCAAAAAGCAACCGATGCGCCGGGACATAAAATGAATCAGCTGACAACGCCTTCATCGAACAGAGTTCGATGACACGGGTAGATTCGATCAGAGCGGAGCCGAGAACGCCACGTTCGGCTTCCTCACTGTAGGGCGGAAGACGACGCCCGCTCTGATCGATAGAACTCATTCCTCAACGATCCATACCTTCAGTACAGTTTTTACTTCAGGGTGGAGAGTGACGGTAATGTCAAATACGCCAAGTTCATGCAACGGCGCATCCAGCTTGATCTGGCTGCGCTCAAGGATGAATCCCTGCTCAGCCATTTTTTCAACGATCTGTGCAACACCAACGGAGCCGAACAGTTTGCCGCCTTCGGATGTTTTTACAGCAATCGTACAAGAGACACTTTCAAACTTCTTCGCAAGCTCTTCTGCAGCAGTTTGTTCTTTACGCATCAAAGCCAGACGCTCAATGCGCTTCTTCTCAATCTGCCGTTTTTTACCTTCGGTTACTTCCGAGGCTAGTCCACCAGGGAAGAGATAGTTCCGCGCATAGCCTTCAGCTACACGAACCACATCGCCTTCAATCCCGAGTCCGGGCACCGCATCCATCAATAAAACTTCTACAGCCATTTCTCTATCTCCTCTATTCGCGCTCTAGCGCACAAGTCCCATTACACGCGCCTGACGGATAGCCCGCTTGACCTCTCTCTGCTGCTTGGAAGTCACGCCGGTATAACGCCGCGGAAGAATTTTGCCGCGCTCGGTCATGAACTTACGGAGCAGGTCCGCATCTTTGTAATCAATTTCAGTCACGCCTTCCAAAAGCCGACCGCCTTTTTCCTCTTTCTCTACCACATATGCCATGATCTATATCCTTTCCTTATCAAAACGGGATGTTGTCTTCATCCGCAACGGGCGTTTCCATATCTGCCGGTTGCGGCAGGCTGCTTTTCGGCGCATCAGCCGCTTCCACCGCACCCCGCCGAGCCGCACCAAGAAACTGAACCCGATCCGCTCGCACCCTCAATTTACTGCGCTTTTCATTCTGCTGATTCGTCCACTGATCGAGTTTCAAGCGGCCTTCAACAAAAACGGGAGACCCTTTATGGAGGTATTCCATACAGGTTTCAGCCTGCCGGGCCCAAACTTCCACGTCGACAAAAACCGTCGTCTCAACGGCTTCGCCGTCTTTATTTTTATAGGTTTCGTTAATCGCTAATCCCAAATCTCCAACCGCCGTACCCGATGGCGTATAACGCACTTCGGGATCCCGGGTCAGATTGCCCATCAGGAATACTCGATTCAGGGTCGACATCTTACGCCTCCTGCACCACGCCGGACTCGTCTTTCAACATAAATTGCGAACGAAATACGTTCGTAGCCAGCTTGAGGCGCCGTTTGAATGCATCCAATTGCAAACCATCCAGACGGAGCATAATCACCACATAATAGCCGGCTTTTTTCTTTCTGAGCGGACGCGAGAACGACCGTTTGCCTAGCTTAGTAGAACTATCCAATGTGCCGCCCAACTTTTCCAACTCGGTTTTCACCGCGTCAATCGCCTGATCCAGCTGCGCCTCTTCCAATGTTTCCGGGAAAATAAAAAGTCCCTCATACAATGTTTTCAATTTCTCTCTCCTTGCTCCTATACTCTGTTAAAGCAGTTCATGGTCTGCTCAACCCCCGCGGCACAGACCATCTCCACCGCATCCGCGGCACGGCGAACCACATCCTCCAAATTCTGCCGCTCGGCGTCCAAAAATGGGCCGAGGACAAAATCTGCGAGCGACACACTATCAGGTTTCGGGCCGATGCCAACCCGAATCCGCCCGAAAGCGTCACTCCCCAACGCCTCCAAAATCGACTGCACTCCGTTGTGTCCGCCTGCTGAGCCCTGCGCCCGCACGCGCAACTGCCCCCATCCGAGAGCCACATCGTCAAAAACCACCAGCAAATCACCCGCCGCGCCACCTGCTTTGCGAAGCATCGGCCCGACCACTAAACCGCTACGATTCATAAACGTCTGCGGCTTGATCAGCCGCACCGTTTCGCCCGCGATTACGACTTTTGCCGTCTGCACGGGAGACCACCAACTCCGGCGAAAAGATACACCGGAGCGTTCAGCCAACTCATCCAGCACCAGAAACCCAATATTATGGCGGGTTAGCTCATATTCCCGCCCTGGATTTCCAAGCCCGACGATCACCTTCACTCAAGCGGCCTCCGAAAGGACAGATTTATTCCGCCTTTTCTTCCGGTTTCTTCTCACGGATCACTTCAGGTGTAGCTGGTGTCGCCGCAGCGTCTCCAGCGACCGGCTCTTCTTCAACGACTTTCGGAACCGAAACCGAAGCCACGCCGAGGTCTGCATCCATCAAAATCGTGTATTTTGCAGCGGCGTTTTGAATGTCCTTAATTGTAAGCGTCTCACCCAATTTCAACGCCGTTACATCGACGCTGATTTCCTCCGGGATATCCGCCGGGAAACATTCGATTTGAACATGATGTAACAGATGGTCAAGCACGCCGCCCTGATTTCTAACTCCTTCGGCTTCGCCGACGAGCTCAACAGGAACTTCCACGCGCAACTTCTTGTTCATGTCCACCTTCTGCATATCCACATGAACCACACTGCCGTTAATGGCGTTGTGCTGCACTTCTTTCAACAATACAGACTCTTCCGCACCACTATCGATCTGTATTTTAATCATCACATGCTCACTGGCATGATGGCGCAACATCTGCTCGAATTCATGCTTCGGCAATGAAACGGAACGGGCAGACCCGCCGTCGCTGTAAATGACACCCGGCACCCGTCCATCACGGCGCAACCGGCGCGCATTGGCGGAACCATTTTCATCTCTACTCTTCACTATAATCTTTGCGTCCATAGCTCTTTTCTCCTCAAGTTATTCTAAAAAGTGATGTTACCGAATTGTTATCATGAATACGACGAATCGCTTCGGACAGCAATTCCGCCACAGAAAGAACCTTAACCTTGCCCCCGACCTCGCAACGCGCCGGGATACTGTCTGTCGTTACCAGTTCGATAATCGGGGATGCGTTCAACCGCTCCACCCCTTTACAACTCAACAACGAATGACTAACCGCCGCGCGAATGGAAGCTGCGCCAGCTTTTTCCAGCAACTGCGCCGCCGCCGTCAACGTGCCAGCCGTTGACGTCATATCATCCACTAAAACCGCATTGCAACCTCGTACATCACCCACCAGATGGGTGGCCTCAACCCGCTCAGCGCTCTTACGCTCCTTACCCACCACCGCAACGCCAGCATCCAGCATATCGGCATAAGCCGCCGCCAGCTTCATGCCTCCGGTATCCGGGGCCACCACCACAAGATCTTTCAACTGCTGATCGCGCAAATACTTCACGAAAACCGGCGCGGCATAGAGATGATCGACCGGAATATCAAAAAACCCCTGAATCTGCTGCGCATGTAAATCCATCGTCAGCAACCGATTAGTCCCGGCGGCCACCAGCAAATTAGCCACCAGCTTGGCTGTGATCGGAACACGCGGCTGATCTTTACGATCCTGCCGCGCATAGCCATAAAACGGCATCACCGCCGTAATACGCGCGGCAGAAGCCCGCTTTGCCGCATCAATCATGATCAGCAATTCCATCAGGTTTTCATTCGGCGGATAAGATGTCGGCTGAATAATGAACACATCGCGCCCGCGGACATTTTCGGCAATCTTAATAAAGATTTCGCCATCCGGAAAGCGGCTGATCTGCACATCACAAAGCTTCTCGCCGGCTTGGGCGGCAATGCGCTCCGCCAAATCCCGATGAGCTGTTCCTGACAGAATTTTCACAGTTTCCTTTTCCTTATATACAACGTGTTCTCTTGGGCCGGTTCGTCCACCTGTACAGTGAATTTGCCCGACTAGGATTCGAACCTAGACGCCAAGAATCAAAATCTTGTGTGCTACCATTACACTATCGGGCAGCCCCCGTTTAAAGCCAAAAAAAACACCTCTCTCTCCCGAGAGAAGCGTGGAACCATAAAAAGAGCCCCCGTCGTTGTCAAATTAAAACGGGGAAATGCTACACGGGTACCTTTTCGACACCTTTTCTTTTCTATCGAAGAATCTAAACAGACCAGTTCACGAGCTTTAAGCCGCCGATTTTTTCAAAGTGCTTCGTGTTGTTCGTGACAACGGTGTAATTCAGGGTCAATGCGGTGCATCCAATCAGCAAATCAAAATCATCCACGCAAATCCCTTTGGAACTGAGCTCAGCCTTTATGCCGCCGAAGCAATCCATGACTGCGCGGGAAATTTCAACAACAGGATACAACTCCGCCAGCCGGTACACTTTAGCCAGATTTTCCTGAACACGAGCTGATTTATGCGCCCCATAGAGCAGCTCGCCGTAGTTAATTACAGAAAACGCTTTGGGCTGGCCGCTGCTGGCCTTAAAATTTGCTACGACCTGCTCCTGCCCCTTCAGAAAAAAAATCAATGTGTCCGTGTCGAGAAGGTACATCAAAAGGTCTCCTTAAACCGGTCGCTTTTACGGGCAGCACGAATCGAACCCGCAATCTCTTCTGCGGATCGATCATCCACCCAGGATCCGGCCAGCTTAAAGGCTTCCGTTTCCGGGGACACCGACGATGCAGGTTTCGCAAGAAACTCTTTAATGATTGCAATCACCTCCTGACTGATCGAACGGTTATCCATGGCCGCCCGCCGCCCCAGTGCTGCATATAAATCATCATCCATTGTGCGAACTTGCAAAACGGCCATAACAAACCTCCTCTTAAATTATTCATGATAATTGAATCATTTTTCATGAGAAATGCAAGGGGTTTCCCCAAGCACAGCGACAAGGCAACGTTGACTCGATCAAAACAAATAAAGAGTAAAATGAAAGCCGCCGGGAGACAGCTAAGGAATCAGTCCTGGCCGGATTACCAGATGGTGTTTTTGTATTGCTGTTTCATCCAATCAGCAGGATACGCGAACTACCACGCATACGGCACTCGTCAAACCAAATCATTAATTTATAGGACCCCTTTTTCTTTTTTGAGGATGATATTGTCGTATTTTGCGAGTTCGCCAGTCATGACGCAGGCGAAGGCTTTTTGCAAAAAGCGAACAAAAGCGAACACGAAACGGAGGGTTTTATCGGGCCTGAAAATATGTAACCTGTTCATCTATAATGTGTTAAATGATTTTTAGATGCGAACACGCCTCATCCCGTGTTCGTTTTTATTCGCATCTTATTGATTAACAACATGTTAATCTGTTCGCTGCCCCTAAAAGAGCCCGCAGGGCAGATCCGCTGCGACGCGACTCGTACACCTTCTCCGCCGGCAATGGGACAAACGAAACACAATGGAACACTCCCAGGGGGGTGAACTCAATCGATTCGAATATCAAAGAACGACAGCGCAACCCGATCAAATTACCACGCTACTCAATAAAAGAGAAAATCAAATTGCCCCACCATAGTCATGCGGGGTCAGGTCTGATAGTCATGCGGGGTCAGGTCTGGATATTAGACATTCAGTCGTCCGTGAATCTCCGACAAGACCGCTTTTAACTCAGCCTCCGACCTTAACCGCGTCTCAAAGCGCTTCAGCAGCTTACTGACTGCATGATACTTCACGCCTCCTGCAATATCACCTATTTCCGA
>JBILEA010000112.1:0-8187 GCA_044352355.1 Pontiellaceae bacterium
TCGCGCAAATCACTGAGCCAAAATTTTGAAGCACATCCGTAGGCTTTGAGTGCTTTGATGGCATATTGCCGAGTTTGTGGGTGCGAATCGCGCCGGGCAACCGGCCCGAGTACGGCGACGGCCTTCGCCTGATCGACACCCATCCAGGCCAGTTTGCCCATGGCGGAAGCCGCCAGCCTTCGCGCATTGGCGGAAGAAGATTTCAGCAATTCAAACAGCTCGTTAAAGGCGGCGGAGTTTCCTTCTCGACCAATGACAACAGCCCGATCGGAAAGCCGCTTTTCAAGCTGTCTATCCATCGGGTTTTTCATATCCGCATCAACGCGCGCCAGCAAAGTCAGCCAGAGCTTCTGCCAGCTTTTCAGGCAACTTGCCGCCGGCCTGGGCGCGGTCGGGTTTTCCGCCGCCGCCGCCGCCGCATTGTTTGGCGATGGCGCCGACAATCTTCCCGGCGTTCTTTCCGGCTTTGACTAAATCCGGTGTGACGGCGCATACGAGGGCGACTTTACCGTCGGAAACTCCGCCGAGGATGACGACGGCGCTGGTAAGTTTCGGCTGGAGCGCGTCCATGACAGCGCTGAGCAGTTCGGCGTCGGCTTCGCCCATGTTTTCGATGAGCAATCCGTCTTTGATTTTGCCGAGCAGTTCGTCAGCGATAGCCGGAGCTTTGGTCTGCATTTCGGCCTGACGCTGTTTGGCGAGCTGTTTCTGCCGTTCGACTTCTTTGGCGCGTTCGGCTTCGGCGGCTCCGGCGGCTTTCTGTTCTTCGATAAACTGTTCGGCGTATTTTCCGCAGACGGCTTCGATACGGCGGATACCGGCGGCGATGGCCGATTCGCGCATGACTTTGAAGAGGCCGATGTCGCCGGTGTTGCGGACGTGACATCCACCGCACAGTTCCATCGAGAACCCATCAAAGGAGCCTGAGGCTCCACCAATCTGCAACACGCGGACGGTGTCGCCGTATTTTTCGCCGAAGAACTGCTGGATGGCTAGCTGTTTTTGTACTTCGGTGAACGGAACTTCGGTCCAGTAAACCGGTTCGCCGGCTTTGATCCTGTCGTTGACCAGCTTTTCGATCTGCGAGATCTGTTCGTCGGAAAGTTTTTCCGGCGAGTTGAAGTCGAAGCGCATCCGTTCCGGCGCGACGAGCGATCCGCGCTGGCGGGATTCTTTACTGACCACTTGGTGCAGCGCCCAGTGGAAAAGGTGGGTTGCGGTGTGGTGGCGCTGAATATCGGCGCGGCGTGAGCCGTCGACGGAAACCCTGACGGTTTCGCCGACTTGCGGAGCGCGTCCTTCGATTAATTCGGCGGCGTGAATAATGAGTTCACCTTGCCGCTGCGTGTCGAGAATTTTCATTTTCCCCTCGGAGAACGTCAGCGAGCCTTGGTCGCCGGACTGTCCGCCCATTTCGGCGTAGCAAGGGGTTTTGTCGAGGATGATGTTGAAAGTAGAACGACCGTCCCGGTCGTTTTCCGCTTTCGGTGGATCTGCCGGAGGCAGAGAAGCAAGCGGGACGCTTGCTCTACTTTCTGCAGAAACGGCTTCAACCAGTGCTTCGGCTTCGAGACGATCGAAACCGATGAAGACGGTCGGTTTGACTTCGAGCCCTTCGCTCTCGACGGTCACGACGGTTTTCTTTTTGGCGTGGTCGGCGCGGGCGCGATTACGCTGCTCTTCCATCAGCTTTTCAAATTCAGCTTCGTCGGTTTTCAATTCCCTCTCGGAAGCCATCAGAACGGTCAAATCCAGAGGGAAGCCATATGTGTCATATAGGACGAATGCGACCGATCCGGGGAACTGATTGCCGCATTTTTTCGCTTCGGCTTCAAACAACTCAATCCCGCGGTCGAGGGTGCGGTTGAAGCTGTCTTCTTCGGCTTTGAGCGTCTTGGTAACGCGGGCGGCATTTTTCCGCAGTTCGGAGAAGGCGTCGCCGAAACTGTTGGCGACGGTGTCGACGAGTTTGTAGAAGAAGGGTTCCTTAAAGCCGAGGGCGCGGCCGTAGCGGACGGCGCGGCGCAGGATGCGGCGCAGGACGTAGCCGCGTCCTTCGTTCGACGGGGCGATACCGTCGGCGATGGAGAAGGTGAGACAGCGAATGTGGTCGGCGATAACGCGGAAAGCGATATCCGTCGGGTCTGTCAGAGAACTGCCGTATTTTTTGCCGCTCATGTTTTCCAGAGCTTGGAAGATCGGGGTGAAGACGTCGGTTTCGTAGTTGGAGATAACTCCGGAGAAATCTTTGAACCCTTTGGTGCACTGGATGACGGAGCAGGCGCGCTCGAAGCCCATGCCGGTATCGACGTGCTTGGCCGGAAGCGGCGTAAAGGTGCCGTCGGGATTGGCGTTAAACTGGATAAAGACGAGGTTCCAGATTTCCATGCACTGCGCCGAACCGGCGTTGACCATTTTTGCGCCGCCGTCGCCTTTCGGGGAGAGGTCAACGTGCAGTTCAGAGCACGGGCCGCAGGGGCCGGTATCGCCCATCATCCAGAAGTTATCTTTGCGGTTGCCGGGGACAACGTGGTCGGCGGGCAGATATTTCAGCCAGAGATTCTGGGCTTCGGTGTCGGCAGGCATTTTTTCGTCGCCGCCGAAGTAGGTGGCGTAGAGGCGTTCTTTCGGGAAGCCCCAGACGCCGGTGATCAGTTCCCACGCCCAGTCGATGGCTTCCTGTTTGAAGTAATCGCCGAAGGACCAGTTGCCGAGCATTTCGAAGAAGGTGTGGTGGTAGGTATCGAGGCCGACGTCGTCGAGGTCATTGTGCTTGCCGCCTGCGCGGATGCACTTTTGGGTGTCGGCGGCGCGGCCCGGATGATAGGGGCAGTTGGCCTGACCAAGGAAGATCGGGACGAACTGGTTCATTCCCGCATTGGTGAACAGTAGATTCGGCGAGTCGGGAAGTAAGCTTCCAGACTTTACGATGGTGTGCTGCTTCGATTTGAAGAAATCGAGGAACGACTGGCGGATTTGGTTGGAAGTCATGTTTTGGATCCCGGTTATAAGTTGTCGGTTTGTAAAGAAGGCGGAAAATCTACCACGAACGGCCCCGAATTCACGGATTTTTTTTGAATGTTTGGGGAGTGATGGTGGTTTGAAGGCCGAGGGTCGCGTGGAAAAAAGATGTATGAGTGAATGAGAGTGAATGAGAGTTGCGTAAAAGTTGAAATGTGATAGCCTTAATTGGGTTTCGTATGAAGTTTTTGAAATGCATGCTACTTTTTTGTATCTTGAGTGCTGGGGGCGGGTATTCCGCCACGCCTACCTTTGGTGATTTGGCCGTCCTTGTGGCAAAAGGGTATTTTGGGGCTTATGTTAAACAGGACGCTTCGCTGGAACAGTGCGTCTTGTTTTTAAACAGTAGAGGTGTTAAATTTTCATTGTTTGATCTGTTGGATAGGAATAAGGCGGTAGCCAAAGAGGATTTTGCCCGGGTGGTTGGACAGTCTAAGTTGTTGTTTTTGGGCGAGGCGGAATTGGTAAATGGAAGTATTAAAAAGCCGTTAGGGGCAGAAACGTGGGTTGACTACTGTCTGTTGAATGATATAGATTTGGGTCCTATTTGGGATGGGTTTGTTCGGAAGACGGCAGACGGTCCTCTTCCAGAAGTTGGAAAGTTCTTCGGTGGGAAATAGTCGCGAGGGTTAAAAAGGAGATTAAACATGAAGTATTCAATCAATTTGCTTTTTGCTTTTGTTGCAGTCTTCGGAATTTTGGCCGGTTCGGCGCATGCAGATCTTGGTCTGGCGCAGATTATGGCTGAGCGCGGCGCTCCTGGAGTCGGACAGGCTGTTCTCACGGCCGCACAGGCGGCTTATGCCGGCGGACCATCCGGTACGCCGGATCCTGTAGCCATCCAAAATCAGTTGATTGCTATTCTGAATGAAGCCGCGGCTACTGGGAATGAACAGGCCGTGCGTTATGCAATTATAGCGGTGATGATTGCCGGTGGAATTGAAAATATTGAGTTAAGTAAAACAGCTATTAACAACAGCAATGCCTTCAGTAATTTTGAATCACAGACAGCAACTACTGTCGCTGCTACACAGGCTTTATTGAGTGCATCTGGCGGAATGTTAGCTGGCGGCGGCGGTGCACAGGGCGGCGGCGGTGCACAGGGCGGCGGCGGTGCACAGGGCGGCGGCGGTGCACAGGGTGGCGGCGGTGCACAGGGTGGTGGCGGAGAGTTTGGCGGCGGGAGTGACAATCCTTTTCTGTTAGGAATGGGCATCGATCCAAACAATCCGTTTACGTGGGGGAGTTTAACCGGTGGTGGCGATAATGATCTGCCGGCCACACGAACTTAGACGTTAGATCATGTTGAGTTGCTTGTTGCCAATTAGTTTGATTTTAGCGGGGAGTAATGGATGAATAAATACAAATTTTTGATACCCGTATTGCTTGGGTTAGGGGTCGGGCAACTCTTCGCGGAAAGTGAGCGTCCGCTAAAGGTGGTTAATCGGATTAATGTTGGTTACAGTGATAATATTTATCGCACGGCTGATGGTAAAGGTGGCTCCTTCGTAACGGATGTGGTTGACCTCTCCTATCGTGCATCATTTTCAGATCGAACTGACTTTACACTCAAATCGCAGGTTACTCTTTTAGATGATGATGGCGGGATGGATTTATATCCTAACCTGTATGCTATGTTGAATCATTCTGTCTCTCCACGACTGCTGTTGAGTTTTTCTGAGTATTTCCGTAGCGGAGATAAGTCTGGGACAGATACGAAGGCCGTTGATAAAAACGCGAGATATAATTATTTCAACAACCGGGTAGGCGCTTCGGCGGATTATGTACTGACCAGAAAAGATCGGCTTATCGGTTCGGTTAGCTATGACATGGTGCGACACGATAAGGAGATTGAAACGCTCGATCGGACGACGGTGGAGGGCGGATTGACCTGGAGCAGGGAGCTTAGTCCTCAGCGGACTTTTTCGACATTAAATCTGCGTCAGCGCAGGACAACGTATGATAATATGATAGTGGATGATCCTGGAGTGCGTGAGTATCTGAATGACGATGCATACGTCGATGAAACGGAAATGTCCGCTGGGCTCACACATACCTTTAACCAGCAGTGGCAGGGAAATGTGGAGGCAGGAGCGACCTATTCTCAGCCCAATTTTTCAGATGCGAATGTGACGATTATACCTGCTCCTACTGTGCTTGAGGAAGCCGCTAATGAAGCTACTTTAAGTCCGCTTTTCAGAGCGGGGATGGTATTCAGTCCGTCGCCAAGAACCAGACTGTCGGGTAATTTTGCTCTTTCCCGTCAAGCCTCTGATGGCGATGGATACGGTGGTCAGAACACGACGGAATTGAGTTTTGTTGCTCAGCACGATCTCACCGCTAAGTTGATGGCAAAAGCAGTTCTGCGCTTTGCTAATACAACGTATGATGCGCAGGAGCAGGTAACAGCAAATAAAGCGAATCGAACAGAGCGGACAGAAGACCGGATGGATCTCGAGTTCATGCTGACCTATAAGCTGAACCGCATGAACTTTATTGAAATGAGCGTACTGCACAGAGAGAAAGATTCGGATGAGGATGATGATTCCAGCTGGGCTGAAAACCGGGCGAGTATCGGCTGGCGTCTTGAGTTGAACTAAAATCTACCGGCGGTGATTTTTAATTAATGGTGAGGTTTTGCCACCTCACCATCATCGTTTAATAGAGGGCTGAATAATGAGTGAGAATCAGAAAAAAGAAACGACACTGCACTTTTTAGATTACTGGCGGGTTATTCGCTCTCGTAAAGAAATCGTCTTGGCGGTTCTCTTTCTTGTGGTGATTACCGGAACAGCGTACACCTTCACTTTACCGAAAATATACGCCGCTCAGGCGCGTATCGAAGTGAATAATGATAATGTAGATATTGATCCGTTTAATCCTTCGGCGAGCGGAATGCGCGGCTACGATCCCTACTTTTTGCGTACGCAATTCGAAATTATTCAGTCCAAGCCGATTCTTTATGAGGTGATTAACCGGCTGAACCTTCAGGAAGTCTGGGGCAAAAAGGATGAAAAAATCCCGAAGGAAGTGGCTTATAAAATTCTGCTATCGAGTCTGAATGTCAGTCAGTATCGTGATACGAGTTTGATTTCTTTGACCGCTCAGCGACCGGATCCAAAAGAGGCCGCCCGCATTGCGAATGAATTGGCCGATGTCTATCGCGATATCCGTCTGGATTTGAAGTATAAAGAGATGACCCGGGCTATGGATGCCCTAGGCCGAGAACTTGAAAAGCAGCAGGAAAAGGTCGATGTGGCTTCCAGGCGGGTTGAAACACTTCGTCAAGAACTCGATATTACGGTTTTGCCGGGGACTTACGCCGGTGGTACAGAAAACAGCGTTGAAAAGATGCGACTGCAACAACTGGAAGGTGATCGCATCGCTTCCCGTGTAGAAATGTTGGTTCAAAAGGCTCGTTCAGAACAGCTGGACGCTATGAATGACGAAGATTTGCTGACGGCTTCTGCCTATCTCGCTCAGGACCCCTTTGTGGAGGCGATGCGTACTCAGATTAAAGATTATGACGTTGCTTTAACTTCGCTGCTCGAAAATTACGGGCCGAATTATCCGGAAGTTAAGCAGACGCAGGCCGCCCGGGATGAATTGGTGGTTAAATTGACGCGTGCTTTGGGCGGGATTAAAAAAGGAACTCAAGCGCAGTACATTATTGCTAAAGCAAAATATGAAGCACTGGAGCAGGAACTGCGCGGGGTACGAACCAGCGACCAGGAATCCCAGCGGGAAAAATTTGTCCCCTTTAATAAAGCACAGCAGGAGCTTGAAATTCAGCGCTCGATCATGAATGCGTTGAAATCCCGCATTGCGCAGGAAGGTATTACGTTGCAGGTTCCGCGCACGCCGGTTGAAATTGTTGATTCGGCTGAAGAATCCAGCCGTCCAGTGAGTCCGAATTTAATTTTGAATGTGCTGATGAGCATCTTTATCGGCTTGGGATCGGGTATCGGCCTAGCCTATTTTATTGAATATCTGGATACCTCTATCAAAACGGCTGACGATGTTGAGCGCTGGATTGAACTGCCCGTTCTCGGCCTTATTCCTCAGAAGGTACGTCCGCTTATCGAAGAAGGACCAGATAGTGAGCATGCTGAAGGCTATCGTGTGTTACGAACGAATATGGCGTTTGCAGATGCTGGCGGACCCCGCAAGGGCGCGTTTGCTGTGTTGAGCGGCGGTGCAGGGGAAGGGAAATCCACAACAGCCTTCAATTTGGCTTACGTCTGCGCACAGCAAGGAGAAAAGGTATTATTGGTCGACGCCGACTTGCGCCGGCCCGTGCAGCACACCATCCTGGGTGTGTCGAACCGCTTCGGGTTGACCAATGTACTTTTGCGCGACGTGCCGGTTGAGGAAACAATCAAAACAACCAGCGTCCCTAATCTTCACTTTCTCCCAAGCGGACGTTTGCCGCGCACTTCGCTGGGTGTGCTTGACCCGAAGCGCATCAGTGAGTTAGTGCATAGTCTGAAAATGAAGTACGATATAATCGTTTTTGATACACCGCCGCTGGTGGGGATTAGCGACTCGGCTGTTATTGCCAAAGAAATGGACGGGGTGGTTCTTGTGGTGCAGTACCGGAAGTATCCTCGCGATATGATCATCCGTGCCAAACAAATGTTGGATACGCTGGGCGTTCCACAGGTTGGCGTGGTGCTTAACAACATCAATATTATGCGTGACGATTACTATTACTATTATCACTCGTACTACTCGAATTATCATTATTATCGTTCACAGGAATCGAGTCCGGTTGTTTCCCAGAGCACACGCGGCGAAGCCTAAAAGGAGTATGGATGAAGAAGTTTGGAATGTTTTTTGCGCTGCTGGCGGTACTTGTTTTTACGGGGTGCAGCAGTCGTCCTTTTGCACTGGTACCTGGTGAAGAAGATCCATCGGTGTCTCCTGTTGGGTTATATCAGTTGCGCCCGTTGGATCCGCTTCAGGTCAGTCTGCTGGGTATCCCGGAAGAAAAGCAGCTTGAGACGATTATTGATGAGAAGGGAACCATAACACTTCCTTATATTGATGAACCGGTTCGGGCTTCCGGCATGACAACGTCTGAGCTGGAGCGCAAAATTCAGCGCATCTACATGGATGGGCAGATTTATCGCAACATCACGGTTAATATTTCTACGACGGCTAAGA
>JBILEA010000113.1:0-8177 GCA_044352355.1 Pontiellaceae bacterium
AACTATTACACCGAAAGCTCCGCGCTGGCCGCCATTTGCGTCGCCAACCTCATCAGCAAAACCGGCAAAACGCTCTCCCAGCTCATCAAGCCGATCAAACGCTACTTCGGTTCCGGCGAAATCAACTCCAAGGTCGCCGACGTGCAGTCTGTCTTTAAACGCCTCGACGCCAAATACGGCGACGCCCGCAAGTTCCAGCTCGACGGCAACTCCTACGAATACGCCGACTGGTGGTTCAACGTCCGCTCGTCCAACACCGAGCCGCTTGTTCGACTCAACCTCGAAGCCAAAACTACGGCTCAGATGGAACAGAAGCGCGACGAAGTATTGGCATTGATTCGTGGATAATTTTTTGGAGTGCGGCGGCAAGTGAAACGCGACGCCGCTTTGAACAGAGCGGCCTCGCGCCTGCGGCTTGCGTCCGCACTTCAGGATTTTTATGAAACTTAACCCTCTTAAATTTGGAACGGTGACGATCGACTTCCCGGTGGTGCTTGCGCCGATGGCGGGTTACACCGACGCCGCGTTCCGTTCGATCTGCAAAGAAAACGGCGCGGGAGCGTGTTATACCGAGGTGACCAGCGCTGAAGGGATCCGCCGCGATTCGCAGAAGACGTTTCAGTTTCTGGAGGTTTCCAAACTCGACCATCCGATCGCTGGGCATATCTTCGGCAAGTCGGTTGAAGCGATGGTGGATGCGGCGGTCTATATTGAAAAGCTCGGCACCTTCGACTGGATTGATCTGAACTGCGGTTGTCCGGTGAAAAAGGTCGTCCGGCGCGGCGCGGGCGCTGCGTTGATGAAAGAACCAGAACAGATCGGCGAGATTGTTCGCGCGGTGAAAAAAGCCGTGTCGCTACCGGTGAGCGTTAAGACCCGTATCGGTTTCAGCCCGGCGTTTCCGGATCATATGACCATTGCCAAAATCGTCGAAGATGCTGGCGCCGACATGATTGCGGTGCACGGACGCTACGCCTGCAATTTTCATGGCGGTCCGGCGGACTGGGAGAAGCTAGGCGAGATCAAACAGGCGCTGAAAATTCCAGTCATTGGAAACGGCGGCGTTGTTAAGCCGGAAGATGCGACCGAAATGGTGCGCATCTCCGGTGTGGATGGCGTAATGATCGGCCGCGGTGCCGTCGGTAATCCGTGGCTGTTTGATCAGATTAAGGATTCGGCGGTAAAGCCGCCTTCTTTGGAACAGCGGCGCAATGTGATCGAAACGCATCTGCTTCGACTGGTCGAAATGACCAGCAATACGGCGCTGGGTCGGCGGTGCAAAGCGAAGTATAATCCGGAGCAGGGGGCGTGTCTGCATTTCCGCCCGCATCTGGCGCAATACATCAAGGGGCTGCGCGGACGACGAGATCTTTTGCAGCATCTGAATGAAATGCATGATGTAAAAACCGTGCTGGCGGCGGTCGATAAAGTAATGGAGCAGAATGTGTAAGAATATGGAGTGCGGAAAACATATGGAGTGCGGCGGCTTGCCGCCGCATTCTCGGGCGGAGCTTGCTCCGCGCTTAGACGAGGCAAGCCTCGACGAACAAAGCGGTGGCAAGCCACCGCAGTCCATAGAATGCGGCATCCAGCCTCTCGATCAAATCATGGAAGAGCGGGGGATGAAAAACCACGACCTCGTGGCGGCATCGAAAGACGGACTGACTCATAAACAGGTGCAAAAGGGGCGCAAAGGCCGCCGTCTGACGCGTAATATTCAGGATAAAATTGTTGTAGCGCTCTCTGCCGCCACCAAAGAGGCTTACAGACTCGATCAGCTTTTTAATTACCGTTGATTTATTCTTTGTAGGGGAATTCCCTATAAAGTCATTTCCTTTCATTGGAAATGGCGTACAATGAGCCCGCTTTTCGATAATCTTTGAGAGGGGTAAGTCGTGCGGCTTAAAGTACACACAGAAAATAAGTGCCCTAGATGCGGACGAACTGATGTTTCTCATCGAGTTAAGCGGCGGTTGATCGTGAGGATGCTTTTTCCGAATAGTGCGCTGATGAAGTGTCGTCTTTGCCTTACCAGTTTTTTTGTAAGTAAAAAGACTAAGTCGTGAACCCGGCTTTTTTGATTTTCATCAACAAATCGGGCCGATTTTCCGATAGCAGGATCGCTGTGTTTTTAAACTCGCGCCGCACGCGGTAGTTTGCGCGCAGTTTATCAAATCGCTCAATATCTCTTTCATCTAGATGGTCCGTGCCCATGTCATAAACTGCCGCGACAGCTTCCGCCAGCACGTCGAGGTTGCTCTTGCCGTGCGAATCAATTTTAAATTCCGGCACGGCGGGTTTTGGGAGAAGCGGCACGAGGTTCCAGCTTGGTGCGGTTTTGAAAAACCGGCAGGTTTCATTGTAAACTTGAACGGTACCGTTCAGCTTGCCTTCAAAGGAGTGTCCGGCGATATGTGGCGTTGCAATCGTTGCGGCGGCTAGCACATCGGCGCGAATGGCAGGCTCTGGATCCCAGACATCGAGCACGGCGTGTGACACGATTCCGGTTTTCCTGGCGTGAAGCAGCGCATCGCTGTCGAGCACCTTGCCGCGTGAAGCATTGATAAAAACCGCGCCGTGTTTCATTTGTTCGAAGAAGGAACTGCTGGCCATTTTTAACGTCGGCCACGGGTTTTCTTTAATCAGCGGGACGTGCAGCGTGACCATATCGGATTCGGCCAGCAGTTTTTCCAGCGTCTGGAATCCTGTTTCTCCTTCACGCGCGGCGCGTGGCGGATCGTTGAGCAGAACGCGCAGTCCGAGGGCCTCCGCGCGTTTGGCAACGCGTGAGCCGACTTGTCCGACGCCGATAATCCCGATGGTTCTACCTTCAAGTTCAACGCCGTGTTTTGTGCGGAGCGTGAGCAGGGCGGCGGTCATGTAATCGGCGACGCTGTCGGCATTGCAGCCTGGCGCGGCGCACCAGCCGATGCCGTTACGTTCCAGCCATTGGAAGTCGACGTGTTCGAATCCGGCGGTGGCGGTACCGACAAAGCGCACGGCAGAGCCTGCGAGCAGTTCCGCCGTCACTTTTGTTTTAGAACGGATAACGAGTGCGTCAGCGTCTTTGAGATGTTCCGGCCCGATTTGACGATCCGGAATGACGATAACCTCGCCGAGTGTTTTAAACGCCTCGCGACCTAAAAGTACAGTTTCTGCCACAACAGTTTTCATTGGTACAAGCTAGTTTATTTGAGGAAAGTTAACCACTAATTTATTATTTATCGCTACGCTTTCAGGTGCCTTTCTTGACCGCCATAGCTTGAAAGCGAAGGCGGTTGCGGCTAGATTCTCCCTCCGGATTTAAATCCGCGTGGATTCGTGTCCATTCACGGTTCACCGTGAAGGTTCACTATGAACGGTTAAACAGGAGTTGAGTTGATGAGAATTCTTTCAGGCATACAGCCTTCGGGCAAACTGCATATCGGCAATTATTTCGGGATGATGAAGCCCGCGCTCGAACTTCAGAAAGAGGGCGAGGCGTTTTTGTTCATTGCCGACTATCACGCGCTGACGACGGTGAACGATGCCGCCGCGCTGCGTATCATGGTGAAAGATGTTGCGCTCGATTTTCTGGCCGCCGGGCTTGATCCGTCCAAGACGGCGTTTTACCGCCAGAGCGATGTGCCGGAAGTGCAGGAGCTGGCCTGGCTTCTCTCCGTGGTTACGCCAATGGGCCTGCTGGAGCGCTGTCATTCCTATAAAGACAAGCTGGCCAAAGGGATCGCTGCCACGCACAGCCTGTTTGCTTATCCGGTGCTGATGGCCGCCGATATTCTTTCCGTGCAATCCACCGTGGTGCCAGTCGGTCGCGACCAGAAACAGCACGTTGAAGTGACGCGTGATATTGCCGTGAAGTTCAATAACCAGTTCGGCGAAGTATTCACCATTCCGGAACCGTCCATTCGCGACTCGGTGGCCGTGGTGCCCGGCATCGACGGACAGAAAATGTCGAAATCCTACGGCAACACACTCGAAATTTTCGGTGAACTCGGCGCGCTCAAAAAACGGGTGATGCAGATTGTCACCGACAGTACGCCGCTTGAAGAGCCCAAGGATCCCGACACCTGTAACGCCTTTGCGCTTTATAAACTATTCGCGACCGATGCCGAAGCGGCCGATCTGGCCGCACGTTACCGCGCGGGCGGATTCGGTTACGGTACCGCCAAGAAGGAGCTGCTCGCCAAAATCAATGAACACTTTGCGCCGATGCGCGAGAAACGTGCCGCGCTCGAAAAAGATCCCGATTTTGTAAACGATGTATTACGTCAGGGGGCTGAAAAGGCTCGCACCGAAACCCGTAAAACCCTGCAAGCCGCCCGAAAAGCGGTTGGATTGGAGTGATTGACATGATCATATCAACCAGTATGATCATGACGGTAGGAGGTGTAGCATGAGTATTACCGTCACAGCAGTGAAAGCGCGGCAGAATCTGGGGGAACTCCTCAATCTGGTTTCCATTAAGCACGAGGACGTTATCATTGAGCGGGCCGGTAAAAAAATCGCCCGGTTAACGGCGATTGACGACAGCACGGTCAATGAACCGGTTGCGGAGGCGTATGCGGTGAAGAAGAAGGGAAAGATCGACCTTTCTGAATTCTCCGGAACGTGGAGCGAAGAGGAATATCGTGAGTTTAATGCCGCTGTGGAATGCTTAGGAACCATTGACTCGGAGATGTGGTCGTGAGGCGCGCCGTTATTGATACCAATGTGTATTCGGATATGATGAGCGGACATGCGTCCGTTCAACGCGCACTCTCAGATTTTGAGCGGGTGCTTGTGCCGACAACAGTTCTCGGAGAAATTCTGTACGGATTTGTGTGCGGGTCAAAAGAGACGCAAAACCGGTTGCATCTTGAGCGATTTCTGAGTCGGGATTATGTTGAGCTGTTTGCTGTATCGAGGGCGGTCGCCGAATACTATGCCCTGCTGATGGCGTCGCTCCGCCGGAACGGAACCCCGCTGCCGACCAACGATGTATGGATTGCCGCTGCGGCTTGTGCGGAGAAGGTTCCGCTGATCAGTCGAGACCGGCACTTTACGAAAATTAACGGACTTCAACTCATTATCCCGGAATAAAATGCATATGCCCGATTTACTCCCGAACGAAGAATACAAGGTGAACCTCGAGGTATTCGAAGGTCCGCTCGATCTGTTGCTCTATCTCATCAAAAAGGATGAGGTGGATATTTACGATATTCCAATCGGGAGGATTACCACCCAGTATATGGAATATCTCGATTTGATGAAAATCCTTAATCTCGAGATCGCGGGCGATTTTATTGTGATGGCGGCGACGCTGATGGTGATTAAAAGCCGGCTGCTGTTGCCGGATGAGGTGCGCGGGCCGGTCGAAGAGGATGATGAGGATGATCCGCGCTGGGATCTGGTGCGTCAGCTGGTCGAATACAAAAAATTCAAGGATGCCGCCGGGTTTCTCGGGCATCTTGAGACGATTCAGGAAAATGTTTTTTCGCGCGAAGGCGAGCACGTCGAGCTCGGTTCCCGACCGGAGATCGGCATGTCGGATGTCAGCATTTTCGACCTGATCAGCGCGTTGAATCAGGCTCTTGACCGCGTACCGCGGGAGGAGTTGAACGAAATTTTTGCTGAGCAGTACACGGTTAGCGACAAGGTGGACTATCTGTTGGAGCTTACGCGAAACGGCAAGCCGCTGACATTGGGCCGTCTGTTTCGCGGGATGCGCTCGCGCCATGAGATTGTCTGCACGTTCCTCGCCATGTTGGAATTGATTAAACTCAATCGTCTTGCTGCGCGGCAGGATAATCATTTTGATGAAATTGTTATTGAACAGGTTGAGGGCGGTGCGCCCGAGCCGATTTTGCAGGAGGATGTAACCGTATGAGCGATATAGAAGTGCTCCCTGAACTTAAACAAATCATTGGCGCCTTGCTGTTTGCAGCCAAGAAGCCGCTGACGTCTAAGGAAATCCGCAAAGTGCTGGTCGATGCCGGTGCCAGTTATGGCGGCCCTTATCAGCAGTTTTCGGAATTCAAAGAGGACGATATCCTGTCCGCTATTGAAGAGCTGAAAACAGAATTAACTCATGGCCGTGCCGGCTTGTGTATTGCCGAAGTGGCGCACGGGTTCCGCCTGCAGAATGAGGTGAATTGCGGACCGTGGGTTCGTACATTACTCGATAAAGACCAGACGGCCCGGCTTTCCAAGCCGGCGCTTGAAACGCTCGCCATCATTGCCTACCGCCAGCCGATTCTGCGTTCCGAAATCGAGTCGGTCCGTGGTGTGGCGGTTGACCAGGTATTACGCAATCTGGTCGAAATGCAGCTGGTTAAGGTGACCGGCCGGAGCGAGCTGCCGGGGCGCCCATGGCTTTTCGGCACCACCCAGCGGTTTCTTGAGCATTTTGGTCTGCGGAGCCTCGAAGAAATGCCCGGCATAGAGGAGCTTAAACGGATGGTTCCGGTCGAAAAACCGGAGCGGACAAAACCTTTCCCTGCGATGGAAAAAGAGTTAGAACAGCGGGCGCAACAGGCGGTAATGGAGGAAGACGATGAGTTTGGAGAAGCTGAGGAAGCAGATTGATGGTCTCGACGAAGAGCTGATTAAGCTGCTCAACGAGCGGATCAAAATTGCGCTCGAGATCGGGAAAACCAAAAAAGAGCAGGGCGGAGAAATTTATGTTCCGTCCCGTGAAAAGGCGGTTTTTGAACGTGTTGCCCGGCTCAACAACGGCCCGCTTCCTGAGGAGTCGGCCCGCGCGATCTACCGCGAAATTATGTCGGCGGCCCTTGCACTGGAAAGCAATCTCAAGATTGCTTATCTGGGCCCGCCGGCAACCTTTACGCATCAGGCTGCCCACGCCAAATTTGGTGCCAGCGTGGATTATCATCCGGTCGGCACCATCACCGATGTATTTGCTGCTGTCGAACATGGTTCCGCCGATTATGGTGTTGTGCCGATCGAAAATTCTATCGAAGGGGCTGTGACGCATACGTTCGATCAGTTCACGAATACGACGCTTAAAATCTGTGCAGAAATTTATCTGCCGGTTTCGTTGTATCTGCTTGCCTCGGTGCCCAGAGATAAAATCACGCGCGTCTGCAGTAAGCAGGAAGCGATTGGTCAATGTCGCCGCTGGCTGGGTGAAAACCTTTCCGGCGTAGAAATAAATGCGGTCAACAGCACGGCGCTGGCTGCTGAAATGGCTGCCGGGAGTGACTGCGGAGCGATTGCCAGTCTGCTGGCTGCTGAGCTTTATAACCTGAACATCATTGCCGAAAATATTCAGGATGCCAGTGGTAATACAACTCGCTTCCTGGTGATCGGTAAAAAGTATGGCGAGCCGACTGGCGCAGATAAAACATCCATCTACTTTGGTATCAAAGACGAAGTCGGTGCGTTGCACGATGCGCTGGATGCGCTTAAGACCAGCGGCATTAACATGACCAAGATCGAGTCGCGTCCCAGTAAAAACAAAGCGTGGGAATACTACTTTTTCGTCGACTTTGAAGGCCATGCGAACGATCCGCATGTTAAAGAGGCGCTTAAAGCGCTCGTGAAACACTGTGCTATGCTCACCGTGCTCGGCTCATACCCGAAGGCGGATGATTGATTTTTCCGGAATCGAATGTGGTATGAGTGATCTACTAAAAATATCGGTTGGTGTCGTTGCATGGAACGAAGAATCCAGCATCGCACTCGCGCTGGAATCCATTCTTAAACAGTCGATTTTTCGTAGTACAAAAGGGCTCGATTGCGAAACGGAACTGATCGTTATCGCTAACGGCTGTACGGATCGTACCGTTGAAGTGACCGAAGAGTTTTTCAAAAAAGCGCAACTCGAATTTCCTGCCGGCGGTCCCGTTCGGCTGCGGCTCGAAGTCGTTCCTGAAGCAGGTTTTGCCAATGCCTGGAATTTGCTGGCGCATACATACAGTCGTCCCGATGCGGACTATATCTATTTCGTTAATGCCGATATTGTTATTGATCAGAACGATGCGTTTGAACAGATGCTCCGCCGGTTGCAGCGGGACTATGCGATGAGGGTCATTTCGCCGGTCGGCAACAAGCATATCGAAGCCGCGAAATGTAAGAGCCTGTGCGACCGGATGAATCTGGCGATCACCCGCTTTACGGAGAAAAATCAGACCGCTCAGGTGCGCGGCCATTGTTTCTGTGCCTGCGCTCCAGCCATA
>JBILEA010000114.1:0-8103 GCA_044352355.1 Pontiellaceae bacterium
CGAAGAGGATCAGCACCACCAGCGTAGCAACGAGGCCGAACTCTTCGCCGATAATCGGTAGAATAAAATCCGTGTGCGCCTCCGGCAGATAGTGATATTTCTGAATACTGTTACCGAGCCCGGTCCCGTGCGCACCACCCGAAGCAAAAGCAATAAGTCCATTGATCAACTGCCAAGCCGCGCCTTGCGCATTTTCTTCCGGATTAAAAAAAGCGAGGAAACGATCTACGCGATTGGCATTATTCGCTAAAAGCACCACCAAAGCGCCGACTCCAGCACCGGCAAATCCGAGTAAATAGCGCGGTCTGGCGCCGCCGATATAAAGTAAGCCCATCGTCACGAGTCCCACAAGTACGGTCGTTCCAAAGTCGGGTTCAGCGATCAGCAGCATAGCAAAAAAACCCAGTACCATCAGCGGAGGAAGCAGCCCTCTTTTAAACGTATGCATATAACGTCGTCGCCTGGAAATCCACCAGGCAAAAGCTAGAATGATACTGACCTTTGCAAACTCAGACGGTTGAACCCGCAGGGGCCCGAGCTGGAGCCAGCGCCAACTGCCGTTGGTTTTTACGCCAATGCCGGGAATAAAAACTGAGATCAAAAGGAGCACACAGATACCGGCCAGCGGCAGTGCCGCCATACGCAGCCAGCGCATTTTAACCCGTGTACAGATAATGGCAACAATCAGCGACAATAGCATCCAGATCCCCTGCTTTTTAATAAAATAGCCGGTATCTTGGAAATCCGCATCGCCTCGCACCATGCTGGCGCTAAAAAGCATGACCAAGCCAATAGTAGCCAGAATGAGCACGGCGGCAATCAATACAGAAATGGTTCGTTGCATGGGCGTACTATACCGATAAAAATAAGTAATACGTAATGCGTAATTGAGAAAAATTAAAACGGCTGCAGAATAGAAAATGCGGGTTAATTAAACGAAAAGTCGTACAGCGCGCCGGGCTTCTCAAAACCTCTGCATTCCTCCGTGTAACTCCGGGTTCTTAGCGTCTTTGCGTTGAGTTTCCCTATCCATGAAAGATGAAAAACTTGCGGCCTGCGTAGTTGATGAGGAGCGCAGAGATCATGGCGGCAA
The DNA here is from genome assembly GCA_044352355.1 of Pontiellaceae bacterium. Classification (GTDB taxonomy): domain Bacteria; phylum Verrucomicrobiota; class Kiritimatiellia; order Kiritimatiellales; family Tichowtungiaceae; genus Tichowtungia. Next base: position 1,094 of record JBILEA010000114.1, read on the forward strand.
GGTAGGACCAGGTTGTGTCAAGTCCGCCGAATCGGATGAGCAGATCTCCCGCCGTGGTTCCGAAAATGAATGAGATCAACGAGACGGCGTAGAAGAGCATCAGTTCGTGGTGCCGCTTGTGTTTTCCGGCCTTGAAAACGAACAGGACGTTTAGGATGTACGCCGTGAAGTTGGAGAAAAGAAAGCATATCCCTTTATCAATCCAGTAGTTCCGCAGGCGGACGGATTCGGAAACCGCCTGTATGCTCAGTCCGAATTTTGAAAGCAGTGCGGCAACCGGATCGCTGGCCGTTAGCGCCGGGAAAACCAGCCAGGCGAAAAGGAAGAATGCCGCCATATCGACCGCAGTGGCCGCGCCGCCGCAAAGTCCGTATTTGATGAACTGGACGAGACGGTTATCTTTTTCCGCAAGAAATGCCTGAATGTGTTTTTTCATAGACTGAGTCTGCCTGTAAGCGGACGAAGAATCAAATAAACAAAAAGGCCGCCCTTCCGGACGGCCTTTTGCTTTCAGTTCTGAAAACTTACTTGGCAGAAATCGTGGCGATATGGAGCCATTCCTGAACAGCCGGAGAGAACTTCACAACAACCGGAGTGAAGACCACGCTGACCATGGCCATTAATTTGATGAGAATATTAAGCGCCGGTCCGCAGGTGTCTTTACACGGATCGCCAACGGTGTCTCCGATAACCGCCGCGCCGTGTACCGGATTCTTAGTTCCGTCCGGCAGACGCTTGCCGCCGTGGGCTCCGCGTTCGATATATTTCTTAGCGTTATCCCATGCGCCGCCCGCGTTGTTGAGCATGCAAGCCAACACGAAGCCAGTGCTCATTCCGCCCGCAAGCAAACCCATCACGCCGGGCACTCCGAGAATCAGACCGGTCGCAACCGGAACGATGATAGCCATCAGTGACGGTATTAGCATTTCACGCTGAGCACCAGCGGTCGAAATAGCGACGCAGCGCGCGTAGTCGGGCTTTTGCGTGCCGTTCATGATGCCGGGAAATTCTTTAAACTGCGCCCGGACTTCTTCAACCATTGAACCGGCAGCCCGACCAACAGCTTTCATGGACATGGCACAGAATACAAAGGCCATTACGCCGCCAAGAAACAGTCCGCAAATGAGAAGCGGGTTCATGATGTGCAGTTCAAACGGTCCAACAAACTGCATAATGTCAGCCTTTTTAGCCACTTCAGCGGTGAACCCCATGAACGTGCCGTCTGTTGCGCTGGTGGCCAGTTTGCCGATCCACATTTTAACTTCTTCAATATAGGCAGCGAGTAGAGCCAGCGCAGTGAGCGCTGCCGAACCGATGGCGAAGCCTTTGCCGGTGGCAGCCGTGGTGTTGCCGAGCGAGTCGAGTGCATCGGTGCGTTCACGCACTTCCGGCGCAAGATGCGCCATTTCGGCGTTACCGCCGGCATTGTCGGCAATCGGTCCGTAGGCGTCGGTGGCGAGCGTGATACCCAGCGTGGCGAGCATACCGACGGCGGCGAAACCGATGCCGTAGAGACCCATGGACATGTCATGGAAGCCGCCAGCGAAACCGAAGGAGCAGATGATGCCGATGATGATGGTAATGACCGGGATGCCGGCGGAGTACATACCGGCGGCAAGACCGTCAATGATCACAGTGGCGGGGCCCATAACCGCCTGACCGGCGATGCCGCGGGTCGGCTTGTATTCGTCGGAGGTGTAGTATTCGGTGGCTTGACCGATGATAACCCCAGCGAATAGACCGGATATAACGGCCAACACAATGCCACCGGCGATCATGCCGAGCTGCCACATGCCGACGAGCGCCAGCACAATAAAGACAGAGCTGCTGAGCGTACCGGTGAGCAGTGCACGAAGCAGGTTTTTCTGGGAAGCTCCTTCTTTGCAGCGGACGAGGAACATACCGGCGATGGAAAGGAGTGTGCCGACACCGGCCACGATCATCGGTGCGGTAACCAGCCCGATAGCGGCTGCTTCGGTTCCCGTACCCGCCATTACGCGATATGCACCGACGGATGCGCCTAGCGCGGCGGTGGCAAGAATAGAGCCGCAATAGGATTCATAAAGGTCAGCGCCCATACCGGCAACGTCGCCGACGTTATCACCGACGTTGTCGGCGATGGTAGCCGGATTGCGCGGGTCATCTTCCGGAATACCAGCTTCGACTTTACCAACGAGGTCAGCACCGACGTCTGCGGCTTTGGTGTAGATACCGCCGCCGACGCGGGCAAACAGTGCCTGTGTAGAAGCTCCCATTCCGAATGTGATCATCGTGGTGGTGATAGCAACTAATTTGTCAGCAACCGTGCTGCCTGCCGAAACAAACGTCATACCAAACTTGACTAATCCATTCGCCATATTGGCATCGGTATAAACCAGCTTGTCGAGGATGAGATACCACAGGCAGATGTCGAGCAGACCAAAGCCCACTACGACAAGGCCCATAACCGCGCCGGAGCGGAAAGCAACCTGCAGTCCACGATTAAGGCTTTCCGAGCAACCCTGCGCCGTGCGCGAAGAGGCGGCCGTCGCCGTTTTCATGCCGATAAAACCGCAGAGGCCGGAAAAGAAGCCTCCGGTGAGGAAAGCAATTGGAACAAAAGGATTCTGAACGCCAAAGAAAGCAAGCACCTGCAGAATTATAAATAAAACAAGAAATACCAGCGCGACCACTTTGTACTGGCGAGACAGGTAGGCCATCGCACCTTCTCGGACGTATCCGGCGATTTCAATCATGGTGGCGTTGCCTTCGTTGGCCCCCATCATCTTTTTGTAGAAATAAACTGCAAAACCAAGCGCCATAATCGATGCAATCGGCGCAATCCACCAAAGACCTGATATCACTGAGCTTTCCATACGGTTTCCCTTTCCTGATTAATAATCGAAAAACAAAAATTAAATTTTCGGCATCGTTACGGTACGTAGTGAAAAAGAAAGTGGCAAGCGATATTAATAAAAAATATTTTTATGGATCGCCGACAAGTAAACAGCGCTGAAATCAGCTCAAAAGGGAGCCGAACGGGAAGGCTTCTGGACTTTTAAAAATCTCCAGATCGCGCATACAAACCGTTGAGAAATTGGCCAGCAGGCGGTCACGGACGGCCTCCAGCGATGGGCAGGCATCTCCAAGAACGGTCTTCATCGAAGCAACCGGCTGACCGACCAGTCCGCACGGGACAATCGTCTGGAATCCTCCCAGATCAAGGCTGACGTTGAAACTCATGCCGTGGAACGCCACCCAGCGTTTAAGCCGGAATCCGATGGCGGCCACTTTCCCCTGCTCGGTCCAGGCCCCGTTTTTACCTTCGCGGCGGAATCCGGCGATGTCGAAGTCGGCTAACGTGCGCAGAGCGACCTCTTCGAGGTTCCAGAGATACCCATGAGAGTCCGACTCACTACCACCGAGATAAATAATTGGATAAAGAACCCACTGGCCCGGAGCGTGGTAGGTGACGTCGCCGCCGCGTTCGGCATGAAACACTTCAATGCCAAGCGCCCGGTATTCTTCCGGTGTTTTGAGCAGATAGTTATCGCGACCACGATTACCGAGTGTGATGGTTGGTGTGTGCTGGAGAATCAGAACGGTGTCCGGAATTTCGTCGCGTTGCCGAGCGGCAAGCAGACGGTGCTGCAAGTCAAGCCCGGTCTGATACGGAACCGGATCATTAAACTGCAGGGCCCAGGCTTTCATACACACAAAAAAGGGCGGCCACGCCGCCCGTTAGATTAGTCCTCTTCGCCTTCAGGTTCTTCGTCGCAACTCTCAGCATATTCTTCAGCACTCATGAGGTTGTCGACGTCTTCTTCTTTGCGTACTTCGATTTTGAAAAGCCAGCCTGCATTGTAAGGGCTGGCATTAATCATATCAGGAGAATCTTCAAGGTCTCCATTCACCTCAACAATCGTTCCGGCCACTGGCGCATAAATGTCAGAAGCCGCTTTGACTGACTCGACTACGGCGACTTCATCGCCAGCTTCTACTTCGCGACCCACATCTGGCAGCTCAACAAAGGTTATGTCGGAAAGCTGATTCTGAGCAAAATCGGTAATGCCCACCGTAGCGATGTTTTCATCAATACGTAGCCATTCGTGAGTGCTCGCATAATATAGGTCATTCGGTACTGCCATTTTTATCTCCCTCGATGAGTGCTCTATTCAAATATTGGAGGCGCGAAGCGGAATTGAACCGCTCTAGCAGGTTTTGCAGACCCGTGCCTAACCTCTCGGCCATCGCGCCCTCGTTAAAGGGCAACCAATGTAATGAGCTCAGCGATTGTTTAAAGGAAAATTTTAAAAAATCTCACTTTTATTTACTACCGCCCCAAAGCTCTTTTAGCTGAGCACGACATTGTCAATGAGCCGCGCACCGGAAAATTTAACGGCCAACGCTACCAGCACTTGCTTTTCAATTATTTTAACAACCTGAAGTGTTTCATTATCAACAAGTTCTATATAATCAATCTGCCCGCTAGTCTTTTCAATCACCGTGCACATAGTCGCTTTGATTTTTTCCGCATTGCGTTCCCCCGCCGCAAATAGAGCTCGAGCTATTTCCAATGACTGGAAGAGGCAAACGGCCTCTTTCCGCTCCGTCGGTGTCAAATATTTATTGCGCGAGCTCATCGCAAGGCCGTCGACTTCACGCACGGTCGGACCGGAAATTATTTCAACCGGAAAGTTCAAGTCCCGCACCATGCGGCGCAGAACACGCAATTGCTGAGCATCTTTCTCTCCTAGTACCATAAAATCCGGCAACACCATATTCAACAACTTAGCAACAACCGTACAAACACCGCGAAAGTGACCAGGCCGTGATGCACCACATAGCACACCCGAAAGAGACTCTTCATCTATCCAGATGCTGTGTCCCGAGAGATACACATTCTCCGGTGTCGGGTAAAACAGCCAATCAACCCCGGCCTCACGGCATAATTTTTCATCACGCGCAAAATCCCGCGGATAGGCGCTTAGATCTTCGTTCGGTCCAAACTGTGCAGGATTCACAAAAATACTAGCCACAACACTATCGGCGTTTTCGCGTGCGATTTGCACCAATGAAAGATGCCCTGTGTGCAGATAGCCCATCGTCGGGACAAAACCAATTCGCTTCCCTGCACGGCGCAACGTCTGCGCCACCTGCTGCATTTCGGCGGGGGTATTTATAATCTTCATACGTATCAAGCCGGATAATTTTTACTCTACAAAAACCGTAGGATTTAACAGCGTTCACGGTATCTATATAACGCAACCGTTGCCAGACGAAATCACACTGCATGAATCAGTCGCGAAACGGCAGAATATCATCGAAGCTGGCTGAACCGGTTGCTGCCATCAACAAGCGATCAATGCCCAGCGCGCAGCCACCAGCAGACGGTATTTTTTTCAAACATTGGATAAATTCTTCATCAATGGGATAGAGTGCTTTTTCAAGCGATTGGCGTTGTTCGCCCCACTTTTCAAAGCGGGCACGCTGCTCGACCGGATCGGTCAATTCACTGTATGCATTGGCCATTTCAATACCACCAAGATAAAGCTCCCAGCGCTCAGCAACTTGCGGATTGTCTGCTTTAAGCCGTGCCAACGCGCAGCATTCGGCCGGATAGTCTTTAAGAATCACCGGAACATCTTTCGGAAGTGCCGGCTCAATCTTTTCAACCATGTCAAAATCAAAGCGGTCTGCATCAAAATTTTTAACGGGATTCCAGCCTGCGAACTCTTCATAGGCCTCCTCAACCGTCCAAATCTTCCAAGGTTGGGACCCCGAGACGCCAGACAAAACCTTGGAAATAAGCGCTTGTGTGTCCGCGAGCATGGCATTGTAATCACCACCTGCGCGGTACCATTCAAGCATCGTATACTCGGGATGGTGCCTGTCGCCGCGTTCGCCTTGCCGGAAGCATTTCCCGATTTCAAAAATATTCTGCGCGCCTTGCGCCAGTAGTTTTTTATGGTAGAGCTCGGGTGAAGTGCGCAACCAACGGGACCCGGACGGTTCAGCATCGATATGCAGCTCCATGCACGGAGTTTTCATCCGGATCGGGGTTTCGACTTCAACAAACCCCTCAGAATGAAAAAACGCCCGGATGCTTTGCATCAGGGCGTCGCGCGCTTTCAATTTTTCAATCGAGGTCATTATTTTTTAGAAACGCGATCGCAATATTCGCCGGTACGGGTATCGATACGAACAAGGTCGCCTTCGTTAATGAAAAGCGGAACGTGGATTTCGTAACCGTTATCGATGCGGGCCGGCTTCTGTACATTGCTACTAGCCGTATTGCCACGTGCGCCCGGTTCAGTCGACGTAATAATTTTTTCGATAAAGTTCGGCAGCGTAATGTCGAGAGCCTTCTCCTTATGGAACAAGATTTCGACTTCCATCTCTTCAACGACAAAATACTGATTATTGCCCAGCTGTTCAGCCGTTAGGTGAATTTCTTCAAAGCTTTCATTGTCAGAAAAGACAAAATCATTGCCGTTATGATAGGAAAAAGTGAATTTACGGGATTCGAGCTGTGCGCGGTCGACCTTATCACCCGAGCGATAGCTTTTCTCAAAGGTGCTGCCCGTGGAAAGGTTTTTGAGTTTGCAACGGTAGATAGCCTGCCCTTTGCCCGGTTTTGAAAACTGAAAATCAGTAATGAGGCACGGCTGCCCCTCAAGTTCTATTTTCAGCCCTTTTTTTAGTTCAGATACGTCGTACATACTCTCACTCCTTGGGAAATTTAAGCGGCGGATTATGCACACAACGGCATAAAAGAAAAGGGATTTTTATCGTCAAACTATCTGCTTTCGGAGCTTATTTTCAACTTTTCAATCCGGTAACGCAGAATCCGACGAGTGGTTCCAAGGGCTTGTGCAGCGCGAGTCTGAACACCCCCCGCATGGTGCAAGGCCTTCTGAATGACGGTACGCTCAAAATCATCAATGATTTCCTTCATAGGGCGCCCATCCGGCTCAGCCGCGAAGGGCCGACGAGCTAACTCCTGCTCCAACTCGGCGACCTGTAGCTGC
>JBILEA010000011.1:0-26124 GCA_044352355.1 Pontiellaceae bacterium
GGTCGCGAGTCGGCTGTGCGTGCGATTCAGGCTGCCGGACTTCGTGTTTCAGCTATTAAAGATACTACGCCGGTTCCGCATAACGGTTGCCGCCCAAGAAAACAACGGCGCGTTTAACGGACGGTTGTTAGAATAAAGTAAATCAAAACCATATGAATCGGTTAATGCCCGGTTCTGGGAGGAGAAGACAATGCCAATTAGATTAGGTCGTTTCGAAATGCCCAAGCGGGTCGTCAAAGACGAAGCCGCATCCACCGCCACGTACGGCAAGTTTATTGCTGAACCGTTTGAAGCCGGCTACGGCCGCACCATCGGTAATTCCATGCGTCGCGTGTTGCTGTCCTCGTTGGAAGGTACAGCAATCTCGTCAGTTAAAATCCAAGGCGCTCCACACGAATTTTGCAATTTGCCGGGCGTTGTGGAAGATGTCACGGATATCGTTTTGAATCTGAAGAAGGTTCTGTTTAAATCCTACACTCGTGAACCTCAGTGTTTGAAAATCAGCGTCAAAGGACCGGGCGAGGTTACTGCGGCAGACATCCAGTGCAACGATAGCATTCAAGTGATCAATCCGGATCATCACATTGCTACGCTGGATACCAATGGTAAGTTCGAAGTCGAAATTGAAACCCGTGTTGGTCGCGGCTATTGCCCGGCGGAAGGTAATAAGAAAGCTGAGCAGGAAATCGGTGTTGTTCCGATCGACTCGCTTTTCTCTCCAGTTTCGCGCGTGAAATACGATGTCGGCTCTTGCCGCGTTGGCCGCCGCACCGATTATGACCAGCTTGTTATTGAAATCTGGACTGATGGTCGCGTAACGCCTGATGATGCGCTGACCATGTCTGCGGCCATTTTGCGGCATCACCTTGATATTTTTGTCAGCTATGACAAAGACCTGATTGAGTTCGAAGCCAGCGAAAAACAGATTGATATCGAAAAAGAAGATCTGCGTCGTAAGCTCAATATCAGCGTCAACGAAATTGAACTGAGTGTTCGTGCCGCCAACTGTCTCAACAATGCCAACATCACCACGGTCGGTGAATTGGCGCAGAAGACGGAAGCGGAGATGCTCAAGTATCGCAACTTCGGTAAGAAGTCGCTGAATGAGATCAAACAGAAGATTGTGGATATGGGTCTGTCGCTCGGTATGACATTTGATGCTGATTTGCTCAAGCCGCCGGCCAAAGAAATTGAATAGATTTATTAAACGAGGTTCATCATGAGACATCTTAAGAAAACAGTTAAACTCGGACGTACCGGTGCGCATCGCGATGCGATGTTGGCTAATCAGGTTTGCAGCCTGATCGCTGAACGCCGTATTAAAACCACCATTGCTAAAGCTAAAGCAACCCGTTCGCTGGCTGAAAAAATGGTTACCCTCGGCAAGGATGGTACGCTGGCGGCTCGCCGTCAGGCGCTTGCTACGATCAAACAGCCAGCACAGGTTAAAGTGCTGTTTGACGAAATCGCGCCTGGATTTGTCAGTCGTGCAGGCGGTTACACGCGGATCACTAAGCTCGGTCCGCGGATGAGTGATGCGTCTGAAATGGTTATTCTCGAGTGGGTTGAAGCTTCTGCGCCGGTCGAAAAATAAAAGTAAGTCCAGCAGGAGAATTGCCATGAAAAAAGCCTCTTAAGCAATAGCTTAGGGGGCTTTTTATTTGTTTAGTTTGATTTTTTATCAATGGAAAGGATTTCGAAAAATGAGTCGTAGTGAATTTATTCAGTCGGTGATTAATAAAGCTAAAGCGAATCAGCGGATTATCGTGTTGCCTGAAGGGGCGGACGAGCGCGTTACTGTAGCAGCCAACATGATTGCTGAAGAGGGGATTGCCAAGGTTATTGTTTTGGGCGATGACAAGGTGTCCGCACGGGTCGGTAAAGGCGTAACCGTCATTAATCCTCAAACCTCGGATAAGCTGGAAGGTTACGCCGCTGCTTTTTACGAATTACGTAAAAGCAAAGGGATTACTCTTGAGCAGGCTCGTGAAGCCGTTAAGCATGTAAATTATTTTGGTATGATGATGGTGCAGAATGAGGAAGCGGACGGATTGGTTTCCGGCGCGGCGCACTCCACGGCTGATACGGTGCGTCCAGCGTTGCAAATTATAAAATCTGCTGAGAAGGGTGCCATTATTTCTAGCGTTTTCTTTATGTGCGTAAACAATGTCCCGTACATTTTTTCTGACTGTGGTTTGGTAGAGAATCCCGATGCGGACCAGTTGGCACAGATCGCCGTGCAAAGTGCGCAGACGGCGTTGCAGTTTAATATTCCGGCGAATGTCGCGTTGCTTTCCTATTCAACCAAAGGTTCTGCATCCAGTCCGCTGGTTGACAAGGTGATTGAAGCAACGGTTAAAGCGAAAGAACTGTTGAGGACGAAATTACCAAATGCTCCGATTAAGCTGGATGGCGAATTGCAGGTTGATGCGGCCATCGTGCCTAAAGTAGCAAAAAGTAAAGCCCCGCAGAGTGAATTGGCTGGTGAGGCGCGCGTACTGATTTTCCCTGACCTCAATGCGGGCAATATGGCCTATAAGTTAGTACAGCGTCTTGCTGGTGCTGAAGCGTTTGGCCCGGTGCTTCAGGGGTTGAAGAAGCCGGTTAATGATCTTTCCCGTGGTTGCAGTGCAGAAGACATCTTGGGTGTTGTAGCCATAACGGCGGTGCAGTCTCTGAAATAACATTCATAAACAGGTGTAAAATGAAAATTCTAGTTATTAACTCAGGTTCATCATCCATTAAATACAAACTCTATGAGTCGGTCGGCAGCGATCATGACTTTACCGTTTTGGCGCAGGGCGGTGCGGAACGAATCAGTATCTCTGGCGCCAGTGTGGATTGTAAAAAGCCGAGCTGTGAAAAGGAGCATCAGTATCTTGATTTGCCCGACCACAAGAAGGCGATTAATGCGATCTTTCAGATGCTGACGGATCCGGAAAAAGGAGCCTTGAAAAGTCTCAGCGAGTTATCTGGCGTGGGACATCGCGTGGTGCATGGCGGTGAGGATTTCACTGGATCGGTTCTGATTACGGGTGATGTGGTGGAAGCCATTCGCAAAAACTCGGTATTGGCTCCCCTGCACAATCCGCCGAATCTGATGGGGATCCAGGCGATTTATGAGTTGTATCCCGATATGCCACAGATTGCTGTGTTCGATACAGCTATTCATCAAACCATGCCGCCCAAAGCGTATTTGTATGGATTGCCGAAGGAGCAATACACCACCCATAAAATTCGGCGTTACGGGTTCCATGGTACTTCACATGGTTATGTTGCCAAAATGGCCGCCAAGGAGCTGAAGCGTCCGCTTGAAAAACTGAAAGTTATTACCTGTCATCTCGGCAACGGCGGTTCTATCGCCGCGTTTTCTGGCGGTAAATCGGTAGATACTTCGATGGGGCTTACGCCGTTGGCGGGCATCCTGATGGGTACGCGGTCTGGCGATCTTGATCCGTACATTCCGTTGCACATCATGGAAACTCAGGGCCTCAGCGCTGAGCAGGTTAGTGCGATGATGAATAAGCAAGGCGGATTGCTGGGGCTTTGTGGCAAACGGGATATGCGCGATGTTACTGAAGGCGTGGAAAAGGGTTATGAAGGGTGCATCGAAGCGCTTGAGATTTTTGTGTACTCCATTCAGAAATATATCGGAGCTTATGCGGCGGCCATGAACGGCGTAGATGCTATCGTTTTTACAGCCGGTATCGGTGAAAATGTTCCGATCGTCCGTGAAAAGGTTTTGGCTAATTTTGAATTTCTTGGCCTTAAGCTAGACAAGCGGGCCAACAAGGTTCACAAGACGATCATTACGTCGATTACTTCAAAGGTGAAGGCCCTCGTTATCCATACGGATGAAGAGAAGGTTATTGCTTCGGATACATTCGATATTCTTAAAGCGAAGAAGAAATGAGCCGGAAAGAATCTACAGCCTATGTCTGGTTCGATACCGAGTTTACTTCGCTCGAACTCGACGAGGCTCATCTTCTTCAGGTGTCCGTTATGCTGACGGACAACAAGCTTAAACGAATCACGCCGCCGGAGGAGGATCTTAATTTTTATATCCGCCTGCCTGAGGATGCGGTGCTTAGTCCGTGGGTTCAGAAAAATATTCCTGATCTGATTAAAAAATGCCAGTCGCATTCGGCTGTGCCGGTGGATGAAGTTGATGTCAAGCTGACAGCTTTTGTCGACCGTTGGTGCGGTACGCCGACCAAAACAATTCAGAAGCGTCCGCTGCTGGCCGGTAACAGCATTCATACTGACTGGATGCTGGCGCGCAAATTTTTTCCGACGTTCACCGGACGGCTGCATTACCGGCTACTTGATGTGTCCGCGTTGAAAATCCAGTGGCTGGATTTGACGAACGGCGAAGAATTTAAAAAAGACGATCCGCAGACGATTAAAAAATATTTTCCGGAAGCGGACTTGCGCCGTTTGCGCCAGCATGACGCTTGCTACGACATCGTCGCTTCTGCCGCTGAACTGGCCTATTACCGCTCCCACATGAATTTTGTCGCCTGATTTTTCCAATGCTTGTAGCTATTCAGCCGGTTTTTCGAACAGGGATAAGTTGCCGCGCAGCTTATCTTCGAACTCGGCAAGACGACGATCCTCAAGAGGATTCGGTTTCCCGGCGAGCAGGGCGTTGATGGCCGCGATTTCATCGCTCGAAAATTTCGCACCGCGCAGGATATGGCGTTCAAAGGATTCATAGGCCATTGGGCAGACCGCTTTGACAATTTGGGCGATGGCGCGGGCGTATTCCTGAATTTCCCACTGGGCGTGCGAGTCCATGCGCAGTTTTAAAAAGTGCAGCATGTTTTTCAGATCCATCTGCCAGTACCACTCCGTGTACATGGATAGCGGCAGATTGATGCGGGCTAATTCACGGGCGATGCCGTCGTTGAGCAGTTCTTCATAGTTTGCAAAACTTGCCGACTGATCTTTTTTTAGCAGTTCGAGAACCTTGTTTTGCAACTCAGCCGGTACGGCTTCTTTTTCGCGGCCCTGTTTGTTATCGAGGCTTTGCAGGCTGATTTGGCCGCGTGGCGGCAGATAGAATTCGTCTTTCATGACACTGTAGCGACCGGAAATTTCGTTGAGGCGCGCGGTGCGGTGGCGAATCCACTGTCGGGCGACGAAGATCGGCATTTTGCAATGCAGTTCAAAGATAACGTGTTCGAAGGGTGAAGTGTGTTCGTGGCGTAGAAGATAGTCGATGAGGCCTGCGTCCTGCCGGATGGTTTTGGTGCCTTCGCCGTAGGAGACTCGTGCGGTTTGAACAATTCGGCTGTCGCCACCCATGTAGTCAACTAAACGGACGAAGCCCTTATCGAGAACTTTGATTTCCTGATCGAGCAGTTTTTCAGCTTCCGGAACGATGATATGGGCCATTAAGTACCTCCGTGGAATATTGGAACGCCGGATGATGAAGTAATGGAGAATCTGTTTCAAACAATTTGAAGTATAAGGTTGATTCCGGAATGCAGAAGCGCATCATATATGCATCATAAAAATATAAAGTTGTTCACATTGGTGATGCATTATGGGAACATTTGAAGGATCTGGGATTAAAAATCTGAAGTTGCGTAGTGGGATCTACTATTGGCGGCAGAAGATCGGCGGTGTGCAGTATTCCGAGTCGCTTCAGACCGGAGACCGTAACGAAGCACTTAAGCGGATGAAAATAAAACTAGATGCCGCGAAGAGCGGAGAAAATTTGAAGGAGAAAAAAATGACAAAACCACAGGATACAAGTGCAGGGTGGGTGGATTACTGGCCGCAACTGAAGGTGCTCGATTGCACCATTCGCGATGGCGGGTTGATGAACGACCACAAATTCAGCGATGAATTTGTACATGGCATTCATAAGGCACTCGTTGCCGCCGGGGTCGATTACATGGAAATCGGGTATAAGGCTGACAAAAAACTGTTCAGCCCCGATGAGTATGGTGTGTGGAAATCCTGTACCGAGGATACGCTAAACCGCTTTTTCGACGGGGAAGATCCTGGAATCAAAGTCAGTGTGATGGTGGATATCGGGCGAACCGATGAAGACGATATCAAGCCGTGTAGTCAGAGTGTTATCGATCTGATCCGTGTTGCTTGCTACATCCATCAAATTCCAGCCGCTCTCGAAATGGTTAAGTCGGCTAAGGATAAGGGCTATGAGGTCTCCGTCAACCTGATGGCAATTTCTACTGTGCCTGAGTTTGAACTGAACAAAGGGCTTGAATTGATCGGAAAAAGCGCGACGGATATGGTCTATCTTGTAGACAGCTTCGGGTCGCTTTATTTTGAGCAGATCGACGATCTGATGCGCCGTTATCTGGCCGCCATGGGCAAGGATAAGCAGGTTGGTATTCACGCACATAACAACCAGCAGATGGCCTATGCCAACACCATTTTTGCTGCTATTCACGGTGCGACGATGCTCGATTCGACCATCGATGGCTTGGGCCGCGGCGCAGGGAATTGCCCCACCGAGCTGCTACTGGGCTTCCTGCGTAATCCAAAGTTTAAGCTTCGCCCGATTATCGAAGCCGTCGAGAAATTGACGCTACCACTACGCGAAACCATCGACTGGGGCTACAGCATCCCGTATATGATTGCCGGGCAGATGAATCAGCATCCGCGCGAATCGATGAAGTTGCGAGAAAGCCCTGATAAAAACAAATTCCTCCGTTTTTATGATGAAGTCACGGCACAGTAGAAAGTGGAATATTGGAATGCGGGATGGATGGATTGATGGGGGAAACGACAACAACCCTGAATTTTAAATTCTGTATTCGATATTCCTTGTTCGTCATTCGACATTTTCCTATCTTCTCACCTTCTCACGAAGCCGGAGTGGCGAAATTGGTAGACGCAGCAGACTCAAAATCTGCCGAGTAATATCGTGAGGGTTCGAGTCCCTCCCCCGGCACCAAATCGCCTTAGCCTTTGCGAAGGCGGACAAATCAAACCAGACTCTGTTCGAGTTCAGTTCTCACCTGTTTCCAGTCAGGGCGGTGATTGTTTGGCAGACGGCTACCATCAGCACTGTTCTGCAAAAACCCAAGCCCACGCTTCCAACCATTGGAACAATCCGGTAGAAACTTTCCAACCTTTGGAAAAGCCGACCGGCAATTGGAGTTTTTTTATGTCAGGTGATCAGAAACGGCAGCTGGAGCAACAGCTGTGGAATATTGCCAACGAACTGCGCGGAAAGATGAATGCGGACGAGTTCCGCGACTACATTCTGGGGTTCATTTTCTACAAATACCTTTCGGAAAAGCAGTATCTCTACGCCAATAAACTGCTGAAGGGCGAAAAGCGGCTATTTCGGTTCCTTCGTTCAAACTGCCTGATTTGTTGAGTAACAGTGGGCTTTCGAAAATTGCTGAAAGGCTGCGCCAGTTGCCAGAGGAGGCCGAGAAGGCCGTTTTAGCCATGGGGAATAACAACTGGTTTTTTGATGATGAGATGCCGCTTAGCCGATGAGTTTTAGAAAACACGCCAATAAGTTTTTGCGTTCCTTGCGCTCTTTCGCGGTTAAAAACGGCGGCTGGTTTTTCTGTGAATTTTTGTGTTTTTTGTGGCCAATGAAGTAGGGTTTCTGGAGGTTGGAAAATGACGAAAGCGACTCAAGTGACTGAAATAGGCGGTGTTCCAAGGATTGGCTTGAGGTCTTATCTGTTGTTCGATAAAGAAGGGAGCGGGCAAAATGGCTGAGGGGTTTATTCCTGCGCATGGCGGCTATCAGGAATTGCAGTCGTATCAGAAGTCGCTGGTTGTTTTTCAGGCGACGCAGAAGTTTTGCCGCGACTTTTTTTGGAAATTTGACCGCACGGTGGATCAGATGGTGCAGGCGGCGCGTTCGGGGAAGCAAAACATTATCGAGGGAAGCATGGCTTCCGGCACGTCGAAGGAAACAGAGTTGAAGCTGACGAATGTGGCCCGTGCGAGTCTGGAGGAACTGCTCGAGGATTATCGCGATTTTATGCGCGACCGCACGATTGCAGAGTGGGAAAAGGATCACCGGTATGCCAAGCGGCTGAGTGTTCTGTGCCGCGAGCCGGATGCCGATTATGAGACGTTCCGTGCGGCAGTGGAACACAGCGACCCGGCGATTCGCGTTAACGCGATTGCCGGGCTGATTAAGGTGACTAATTATCTGCTGGATCAGCAGCTTCGAAAGCTGGAGCAGGATTTTTTGAAAGAGGGCGGCTTGCGGGAGCGGATGACCCGCGCCCGGCTAGATGCCCGTGATGAACAGCGCAGGCGAAAAAACGACCCAAATGACGGCAACGATAAAAAAAACGAAAAATGACAGTTTATATGTCGCTTGAGTCGTTTTGGTCTTTTAAAAGGAACTCATGACAACCCAGCCCGAACAGATTCTGGAAGACAATCTCGTTAAGCAACTCGCCGGCATGAGCTATGTGAAGGAGTTCAACGAGGCGTTTGTTCAGCTGATTCAGATTGCGCCGTCGGTCAATAGCGTCACTCAGCTGGAGGATGAAGAGGAGGAACTAAAGTTTGTTAAAACGTTCCGCAATCTGATCCGCCCGCCGACCGGCTTCCCTATTTGATGAAGCAGCTTTTCCGCTGGCTGAAAGAAACCAAGGTTCACCCGCTGATTGCCGGGGCGGTGTTCCATTATGAATTTGAGTTCATTCATCCGTTCGTCGACGGCAACGGACGCACCGGTCGTTTGTGGCAAACGCTGATTCTGAGCCGCTGGAATCCGGTTTTCGGCGATATTGCCGTCGAAAGCATGATTCACGCGCACCAGCCGGACTATTACAAGGCCATCAATCAGAGCAACGCGCAGAACAGCAACACCCCGTTTGTCGAATTCATCCTGAAAGTCATTCTGGAAACGCTGACAACCGACCAAGCAGGCGACCAAGTAACCGACCAAGTAAAACGGCTTATAAAAGCCTTGGCGCATAACCGGCTGTCAGCGGCGGATCTCATCGAAAAACTGAACCTGAAACACCGGCCAACATTCCGCGCCAATTATCTGAGTCCCGCTTTAGCCGCCGGATATATTGAAATGACCGCGCCGGATTCCCCGCAAAGCCCGACGCAAAAATATTTCCTAACCGAAAAAGGGAAACGCCTGCTCAATAAAAAACCATGAAACGCATAGACTTCAAAATCGGTATGGAATTTAAGATGTCCGGCAAACGTTGGCTTTGCACGGATGTAGGCACCCGCGTTGTTGTGGCAATCTGTCTGAATGACATTCCGAAGGACGACCCAAGCTGGCTAAACGGCTCGCCGTACGCCGTTGCCGAGCAGGTGATTGATGAAAACGATCTTACCGCCTGTTCCGCCGATGGATTTGAAGCAGAAGGCTTCGACTTGTCCAAGGCTAAGAAGAGAAAAACACTTCAAGACGCAATCGATGGCATTACGCCCGAAACCCGCCACAAAGAAATTGATTCCGGAAACGTCGGGCGGGAACGGTTTTGGGAGACGTAGAGGCGCTGCCATCGTCGCATTTAACCCCGCTACTTTGAGGACGGTTTTGCAAAACATCGCCAGACCGAATTAATCACATCGGAAAAGATTTCCTGTAGTTTCAGGAAGAACCGTTTCCACAACGGAAAGGGCTTTCCGGAAATCTCTTCTGTAGAAATATACCGCCGGACAAATAAACACTTCCAGAACGGCTTGTGCATCTCGTGATGGATTGCTTGCAGTTCTCTCACTTTGGTTTGGACGGCTTCCTGAGAAAAGCCGCTGAAAGTCATTTCTTTCAGACAGTGCGCCACAATTTCAGCTATAGAAAACTGTTCCAGTGTTTCCGGCATGATTTCCATGCCTTTCCACTCACTCCACGGAGAGAATTCAATTCCGCCGGAGCCTTTTTCATCTACGCCTGAAACCCCGAACCGGTAGCCGCCCGATTCTTCGCTGGCCGGATCGCACTCTGTAATTTCAATTTTCAAGGCCGTTGCCGCCGGAGCCAGCCCTCGCACTTCATCAAATGCGCGTTTGTACGCCGGTTCGCCTTCAGCGGGAATCTGGTAGAGCTTTTGCAGCTGTTCCCAGACCGGCGGCCAGTCGCTTTCTTCAAGTATTTGTCCGAATGTCTTCATTTCAATGCCGCTTCATACTCTGAATCCCCGGTGATTTCAACCGCAGGCTTCACCCCCTTATATAGAAAGGGATGAAGAGACCCGCCCCGAAGTCCGCCGGGTTCACGGGTGATTCCGTTCCTTTGAACACCCGTCAACCCGTGATGCAGACTTCTTCCCGTCCCGATTGGTAGTCTCGCTAGGAAAGCAGACTGTGAAGTTTTCCGAATACTGGAAATTCACAGACTGCTTTTGCTGGCCATTTTTAGAAAAACTAACTTTTTCAAGTCGCTCTAAATGTGCATAGTCAGTTATGCAAAATTTTATTCTGGATACCAATGTACTTCTTCACGATCCGACCGCTATCCGTCACTTCAAAGAAAATCATGTGATTATTCCTTTGAAGGTGCTGGAAGAGATTGATCAGTTTAAACGTGAGCTCAGCGAACGAGGGCGCAATGCCCGTACGATTTCACGGGCGCTGGATGAGTTGCGCAAGCAGGGTCGGCTGTCTGACGGCGTAACGCTGGAGAGCGGCGGAACCATCCAAGTAATTTTTGCTGATAAGGATAATCCTTTTTCAGTGGGCCTGTCCGCGGATGATCTTATCTTAAAAATGGCTATGGATGTGCAGAAGGCACAGCCGGATGTGCGTTGCACGGTGGTTAGTAAAGATATCAATCTGCGTCTTAAAGCCGATGCCTTAGGTTTGGAAGCTGAGGACTACGAGAATGATAAGATCCGGGAGGTCGACGAAATCTATACCGGCCAAGCGGTGCTGGACACCGATTCGGAAGCGATCAGTTTTTTTGCGAAGGAGGGCTATGCCGTAATTCCCGGGATGGAGACCCTTTTTGCTAATCAGTATGTGACGATGCGGAATGTGAATGACCCCAAGCAGACGATGTTGGCACGCTATGATGCAGAAACGCACCGGTTGGTGAAGTTGCTGACGATGGGTGAGGGCGCGCCCATTGTACCTCGCAATCGCGAACAGCGTTTTGCGATGGATGCCTTACTGAATGATAAAATCAAGCTGGTGACGCTTTCAGGCAAAGCGGGCACAGGTAAAACACTGCTGGCAATTGCTGCCGGGTACCATCAGGTGATGGATACAAAATATTACAAACGCTTGCTGGTTTCCCGCCCGATTTTTCCAATGGGGCGCGATTTGGGCTATCTGCCCGGCACGATTGAAGAGAAACTGGATCCCTGGATGCAACCGATTCATGATGCGTTAGAGCTGATTGTGCATAGCCGTGTTGGTACGTCACCGAATAAGCGCGGTGGCGACCTGTTGGCCTCCAATCCGTTGATTGATGTGGAGCCGCTAACCTATATTCGCGGGCGAAGCATCCCCAACCAGTTTATGATCGTAGATGAGTCGCAGAATCTGACGCCGCTGGAGGTAAAAACTGTAATCACCCGCGTAGGACACGACACAAAGATTGTACTGACGGGGGACCTTTACCAGATTGATAATCCGTATGTAGATAGTCTTTCCAATGGACTGAGCGCTGTGGTGGATAAGTTTCGCGGGGAAACGTTGGCGGCTCATATGTTATTAACGGAGGGCGTACGCTCGGAAATCGCTGAAAAGGCCGCCAATTTGCTTTAAACGTCCGGGAAAGGGGGATCTATGATATTTCAGCCCAGTATGAGAAAAATTCTTGCAGCACGGGGATATCATCATTGTAAAAGTGATGAGGAATTTACGCTACATGGTGCTCATGCCCGCCACATACAATATGCATTTTCAAAAGAATTTAAGGGAGCCCGCGAAAAAATCGTGGATATCATCTTCCTTGGAGTAGACGTGATCAGTGAGAAACTGGTGATCGGTTTTTTTCGCGAAAACGTATCAATTGAGAATGGAATCATGGTGAATTCTGATGTGAGTATTCCTTTGTCTAAGTATTCGATTGAGGAATTCGAAAAGCAGATCAATAAACTGATTCCGAAAGATATCCCGCTTCGGTCTGGAACAGAGGGCGGCGAATCGTTTTAAGATGAAACAAAGGAACTATGGAATGATGGACGCACAAAAACTTTTTGCTGAACGTATCGGTGGCGAAAACTACGGAAAATCTACCGAGATTTATAAATTCGAAAAAATAAAACGTGCCAAAGCCAAGGCGCGTAAGCAGCACCCTGATCTTGAAATTCTGGACTTTGGTGTCGGCGAACCCGACGGCATGGCTCCGGCACCTATTCGCGAAGCGTTGAAAGTCGAAGTCGATAAGCCGTCCAACCGCGGGTATTCCGACAACGGCATTCCCGAATTTAAGCAGGCCGCTGCCGAATACATGCAGAAATTCTTCGGTGTGAATCTCGATCCGGTAACTGAAATCAACCACAGCATCGGTACCAAGCCGGCACTGGCCATGCTGCCGCTGGCGTTTGTGAATCCGGGCGATGTGATATTTCAAACCGTTCCCGGTTATCCGGTCATGGCCACGCATACCAAATATCTTGGCGGCGAAGTGGTGAACATTCCGCTACTGGAAGAAAATGGATTTCTTCCAGACCTTGGAAAGATTGATCCGGCATTGGCTGATCGCTGTAAACTGTTTTACATCAACTATCCAAACAACCCGACCGGCGCGGTCGCAACGGATGAGTTTTATGACGAACTGATTGCCTTCGCAAAAAAACACAACATTCTTATCGTGCAGGACGCGCCGTATGCCACGCTGGTCTATGACGGCCCGCGCAAATCTATTCTCCAGCGTCCCGGCGCCAAGGAATGCGCCCTCGAACTGCATTCGATGAGTAAAGCCTACAACATGACAGGATGGCGACTCGCTTTCTTTTGTGGCGCAGCATGGGCCGTTGATGCGCTGGCGATGATTAAAGACAACTGCGACAGTGGACAGTTTAAGGCCATCCAGCATGCCGCCTGCAAAGGAATTGCGGATCAAAGCCTCGCCGAAGGCATTTGTAAGCACTACGAACTGCGTCTGCGCCGCATGGTTGAAGTGCTCCGCAGCGTCGGCTTCAACGCCAAGATGCCCGGCGGCACGTTTTATCTGTACGTCAAAGCGCCGAAAGCGGCTGGCAATGTGCAGTTTAAAAATGCCGAAGAGGTTTCGCTTTATCTGATCGAAAACTTCGGCATTTCCACGGTGCCGTGGGACAACACCGGCCCGTTTATCCGCTTCGGAGCGGTTTTTGAATCCACCGGTGATGCCGACGACGAGCGCGTACTGAACGAGCTCGCCGTCCGCCTGAAAAAAGCCGATCTGAAGTTTTAGCAACTGCGTTGCGGCTTGCTGCTGCTGTCAGTGTGCGTATCGCAGGCATCCTGCCTGCCTTGCTACTCCGAAAATTCAGTTTTCAGAAGACAAAGAAATCTTGCTCAGAACCCTGTTGGCATGTTCCGGAAGAAATCCTCCGTCGTAAAAAGCGCGGATGCAATCGAGCGCTTCGCGGGCGTTCTGCATCTGTTTTTCCAGACGCTGGAAAGCGAGATGCTCCAGTTCTTCCTCTTGCATGATTTCGACCAGATGTGTCTCGCCGTGCGCGTTTTCTCCGGCATAGGCCGGAAGGCGGCCGAGAACCAGTAGTACCTCGCGATGCAGGGCATCCGGCTGGGCAGCCATCAGCTCGTCACAGAAAAACTCATAGCAGACGGGCGGACGGCCGATCTTAAGCGCACAGCCTATTTCTGTTAGAAATCCGTACCGGTCGCTGTCCAGTTCATCTTTGCCATGCACAGCGCACAGAAACGGGCTCTCCAGAGCTTCTTCGCACAGATCGGCGCGGCAGCAACAGGCGGTACAGAGTCCGCAGACTTCGCGGCATTGCGCGCTCACCAGCTCTTGCACTTCGCGTTCCAGCGTAGTGTATTCCTCGATCAGGTGTTTCAGTTGGCTGTTCATGGAGAGTTTTTCCCACGAATCCTACGAATAGGCACGAATATTATTTAACCGCAGATAACCTAGCGCGGCAAAGCCGCACCCAAAGGATTTCGACAAAATCATTACCGACAAAATCATTTTCCTCTTTGGCAGACCTGCCGAAGGCACGACAAGAGTCGGATAGAGGCAAGTTATTCATGATTTTGTCGGTAATGATTTTGTCAAAAAATTCCCTGTTTAGCCGTTGTTGAGTAAAGGGTTGAGGAAGGAAGCGTACAGAAAAAAGAAACTGACGGATAGTAGTGCGGATTTAACGGATTCTGATTCAAGGCAGGCTGGAAGCCTGCCTTGCTGATTGATAAATCTTTTCAAAAACGGCCTGTCCCGCTATTTTCCCGGAAACAAAACGGCAAATCGTTCTGTCTAACACCGGACTTTCTGTAATAGTCGAAACCGAGTCCTTAGTAAACTGTTCGACAAAGAAAGGTATTTCATTGTGACGACAATACAGAATCCGATAGGGGCTTTATCTATGGCGAGGCGATGGCTCTTTGCATGGCTTGTCTTCATTGTGCTTCACGCTATATTCCAGTCCATAGACTGGGTCTTACGAGATCATTCTTCAGATCAGCAGCCTATGCTTGGCGGCTTGTCAGAAAGTGTGCTCGATCTTTGTCGGTGGGGTAGTCTTGGATTGTTGTTCATCACCCTGATTTTCTGGATGCCACGCGCTTGGAACATCAGGATCAGGATTGTACTAGCGATCCTGCAAGTCATCGCAGGATGGTTTCTCATGATCTTTAGCTGGCTTTACTACGTGCTCACAAATGGCATAGACACGCTCTAACGAAAGCAATGTCGAACCAGAAATTCAGCTTATCGGACACTTCTCACCCGAACACTGATTCGAGACATTCGTGTGATGGTCTTGCACTTCTTTCATGGCCATCACTTCGCGTTAGCCTCTGCCTTCGCCGGTCGTGGGCGGTTTATGTTTTGAGGGTTTTGAGGAGAGTGAGAATTTCGTTGAGGCGGGAGGTGGCGGTGCGGGCTTTTAGTCGTGGATAGCGTCCGTCGGGCATGACGGCTCCGCCGTTGCGCATCAGAATGATTCGTTCTTCACTTATACGAACCGACTGCACGCCGACCTGCGCGGCGGCGATACGAATCCTTGCGATTTCAAAAAGATTTTTTACAGCGGTCGGCAGCTTGCCGAAGCGGTCGGCGAATTCTTTCTTCAGCTCGCGCACTTCACTTTCCGTCGCTAGTGAAGCAATTTGTCCATAAAGTTTTACGCGCATATTTTCATCATCCACATAGCTGTACGGAATAAACGCCGCGTTGTCCGCTGTGCCGAGCGATGGCGAGCGGTCAAGGAAGTCGAGATCGACCGATGCGTCAATGATCGGCGGAACTTTCTTTCCTTGCAGTTTGGCGACGCTACGTTTGAGTAACTGGCAGTAGAGATCAAAGCCGATGGCTGCGATGTGTCCGCTCTGCTGCGCGCCGAGCAGATTGCCTGCGCCGCGGATTTCGAGGTCGCGCATGGCGATGCGGAAGCCGGTACCGTGGCCGGTATAGCGTTTCAGTGCTTCAATCCGTTTGCGCGAGTCGTCGGAAAGTGAGCCGCCGGGCGGCAGTAGCAGGAAGGCGTAGGCTTTATGGCGGGCGCGGCCGACTCGTCCGCGCAGTTGATAGAGATCGGCCAGACCGAACCGGTCGGCATGATCGATGAGGATCGTATTAACGCGCGGAATGTCGACGCCGCTTTCAACGATGGTCGTGCAAATCAGCACGTTAAATTCGCCACGCACAAAGCGGTGCATGACTTCAGAAAGTTCTTTTTCGCTCATTTGACCGTGTGCGAATTCCACGCGCGCTTCCGGCACCAGTTTTTTCACTTTGGCGGCGATTTTACCGATGGTCTGCACGCGGTTGTGCAGATAAAAAACCTGCCCATCGCGCGCCAGTTCGTGGAGAATCGCTTCGCGAACAATGTCGTCATGATATTCCAGAACGATGGTTTCAATCGGCTGGCGCTCCTGCGGCGGCGTTTGAATCGTGCTCATGTCGCGCGAGCCGGTTAAGCTCATGTACAATGTGCGCGGAATTGGTGTTGCGCTGAGTGTCAGCACATCAACCTGCTGACGGAGTTGTTTCAAATGCTCCTTGGCGCGCACACCGAACCGTTGTTCTTCATCGATGATGACCAGGCCGAGATCCTTGAACTGCACGTCGCTGGAAACCAGCCGGTGCGTTCCGATGACGATATGGGCGCTGCCTTCACGCAGGCGCTGGATCGTTACGTTCTGTTCGTGGTGTGTGCGGAAGCGGCTGAGCATTTCGACAACTACCGGGAATGCCGCCATGCGCTCGGTGAAGGTGTCAAAATGCTGTTGCGCTAGAATGGTAGTCGGAACGAGTACGGCAACCTGTCGGCCTTCCATTACCATCTTAAAGGCGGCGCGCATCGCGACTTCAGTTTTTCCGTAGCCCGCATCGCCGCAAATCAAACGATCCATCGGCTGTGTCGACTCGAGATCGGCTTTAACGGCTTTGATTGCTGTCAGCTGGTCGGGTGTTTCCATGTATGGAAATGAATTTTCGAATTCGTTTTGCCAATGCGTGTCCGGCCCGCAGGCGAGCCCTTTTTTCAGCGCTCTCGTTGCCTGTGTTTCAAGTAGTTTGGCGGCGAGATCTTCAATGGCCGACTGCGCTGAAGCCCGTTCGTTTTGCCAGCGCTGTCCTTTTAAATGGTGCAGGGCTGGCGCGGAATTCCCCATGCCAACGTAGCGTGTCAGCAGGTGAGCCTGACCGGTCGGCAGATAAATCCGTGCGCTTTCGGCATACTCAACCAGCAGCATTTCCTGGCGGCGGCCAGACATTTCCATTTCGACGAGGCCCATGTATTTGCCGATGCCGTGATCGACATGCACCACCAGCTCGCCGGGCTGAATATCCGTCCATTCGGCAACGCGCGTTCCAACGGCCTTGGCCGATTTTTCGCCGCGCCGAACGTGCGCGGTTTTCGGCTGATAGCCGTAAATGTCCGCTTCGGTGATGACAATGTGCTTCTGCTCTTTGCAGATGAAACTTCCATGCAGCAATCCGACGTGCAGATTTGCAGTGGTCTGGTAAGCCTCTTTAAGGCGCTGAAGCGCGCCGGGCGTTTCCAAGTAGATGTCGACTTTCCAATGATTGGAAATCATTTTTTCCAAGGATTGGAAAAAATGTTTGCGCTGCTGTTCGGCCGCTTCAGGGCGGTGCAGTTCGGTGACCGGCTTCAGGTTTGTTTCATAAAATCCGAGGTCGATATCGACGACATCGCTGGTAACGCAACCGATTTCTATAATGTTTGTAGGACGCGCTTCCCGTATTCGGGAGCGTGTGGAGCACAGGCTCTCCGTGTACAGAGAAGCCTGTCCTACAATAATTTTAAGAACATCGTCCGGCAGCAGTTCGGCGAGCGTGATGTTGCCTTTGGCATTGAGTGGAAAAATTTCGACCTGCTCAATTTTTTCGACGGAGCGCTGGGTGTCGGGCTCGAAGGTGCGCAGGCTGTCGATTTCATTGCCGAAAAATTCGACACGGACGGGCAGATCGCAAGTCGGCGACCAGACGTCAATAATACCGCCGCGACGTGCGGCAAAACCTTTTTCGTAGATTTCAACGTCGAGTGTGTAGCCCTGGTTTTCCAATGTTTTAAAAAGTTCATCGGGATTGATTTTCTCCCCGCGTTTTAAAACCAGAGCGCTTCCAATGTTTGGAAATTTTTCTTCCAGACATTGGAAAACGGTAAGCAGGATGAACGGTTCGGCTGAACGGTTTTGCAGATGTTGCAGTGTTTTTAGGCTCTCTCCAACAAGTTCCATGTCCTGATTTTTCAATCCTTGGAAAATCAGGATGTTCTTTTTCCGGGAACCGGAAAAAGTGCGGAAGCAGTCGGCCAGTTTTCCCAATGTCCGGGAATGATCAACGACCCAGAGCTGTGGCTGCGGGAGATGGCATCCGAGAAAAGCTTGCGCGGACGGCGGTAGCGCCGGCAGTTTGCATGTGCCGCTTTTCAGCGCTTCGCGCAATGCTGTCAGGTCGAGATCCATGCGGGGAATCTAGCATCTGTTTCACCACGGAATACACCGAAAACACGGAAGTCGCGTGATTTTGAATGTTCGGTTGGTTGCTTGTAAGCACGTTTTCGGCTCTATACGTTGAGATTTTCTAACAAAGGGGCATATGAAATACAGAATTCTGTGGGTTTTAGGGCTGACTTTGTCGTTACTTTCCGGGTGTGCATACAACGGGACGGTTAAGAATGATTTTCATCAAACACCCCGCCCGCAACCCGCCACCAAAATCAACAAGAGCGTTTCGGTTTATTAACGGCGGTAAAGCAGCAGCTTTATTTGTGGCGAATCCGCAGACAATCAACACACATCCTGATGCGAATAAAAAAAGACCATGGAATGGGTGGAAGTTTGTGGAGACAACGGGGTTTTTTGATTCACGCATTATGGCGCAAAAAGGGCTGTTCATGCTTCAAGGAATTGAACCTGAGCCATTCGAAGAGAGTTTGATAGCCTACGAATTCCCAGCCGTGTCTTTGCTGAAAATCTGTATTCCGCGTTTGTTGCGGACAGAGGTGCTGAATGATCTCAAGAGCCGGGGCGTTACATGGGAAGTATTATTTCCACGCGGCGCAGATGATCTTTGTAGGCAAATAGAACAAGAGTTGCTTGATCGAATTCATCATGCGGCGGCTGGCGCAAAAGAAGATCTTATGTGATTTCGACATGGCGGGCTTCCGTTTTTAGAGCGGGCAGTTCCGTGTGTTCGGTGTATTCCGTGGTGAGGTTCTGGCAGGGCCATACTGGTTGAACAGTTTTGCATTTTTTCGGTCGAAATGGTTCAGTAACAACCGTGGAATGTTGGAATACTGGAATTGAGGAATGTTGAGGAAAGTAAAACCGTGAGGTTTGATGTGAGTCTCCATGCATTTTTCCAAAATTCCATCATTCCATTATTCCGTGAGACTTAATTTAACAGGAGGTTTCTTTATGATGCGTACAGCGAATCCAGCTTTGAATGCGAAGACGTTTGATGTGGCCAATGAAGGCGCGGGAGTGATGACGATCCAAGGAACGGTGAGTCGTACGGCGATGTTGCTGGCATTGCTGTTTGCGGCAACCCTGCTGACGTGGAAACCCGCGGCACCGCAGGACGGCACCGGGTGGATTATGATTGGCGGTATCGCAGGTTTTATCGTGGCGTTGATTACGGTTTTTAATAAGAAGGCTGCGCCGGTTACCGCGCCGATTTATGCGGTGTGTCAGGGGCTTTTGCTCGGCGGGATTTCGAGCCTGTTTGAAGCGCGCTTTCCTGGCATCGTCATGCAGGCGGTTTTGCTGACGTTCGGCACACTGGGCGCGCTACTACTGGCGTATACGTCGCGGCTGATCAAGGCGACGGAAAATTTTAAGCTCGGTATTGTTGCGGCCACGGGCGGTATCGCGCTGTTTTATCTGGTATCGATGATTCTCGGATTTTTCGGCGTGCAGATTCCGATGATCTACGGCAGCGGCCCAGTGGGTATTATTTTTAGCGCCGTGATTGTTGTCGTAGCCGCGCTGAATCTGGTGCTGGACTTTGATTTTATTGAGCAGGGCGCGGAGCAGGGTGCGCCGAAATACATGGAATGGTATGCAGCTTTCGGGCTGATTGTGACGCTGGTTTGGCTTTATATGGAGATTTTGCGTCTGCTATCGAAGTTGCAGAGTCGGAAGTAAAGCAGGTTTTTCTGCCTGTGGCAGATCCGTCGGAGGCGGAAGGCTATAGGGCTTAGATAAAGAAAAGACGGCAGGTTCCAATTTTTGGAATCAGCCGTTTTGTTTTAAGTGCTTATTGGATAATATTTTGCATAAATAATTCTTAATTATGAGGCGCGATTTTTCAAAGTAATTCGGGAGTTTATTTTGCGAAAAACGTTGGTGATAAATCGTTTATGATTATTAGTTTTGATAATTCAAGAGGGCTTAGAGGGAGAAACAATAATTTGTGATGATATTTTTATGCGGGTATTTTTGGCTGTTTTATTGGCTTTTTTAATAATTTTTGTCCGGCGGTGAAATTATTTTACAAAAAAAGTTGCACGGTTTTTTTATATGCGTACTATGACCCGCCTTGTTCGAAACAAAACGAGCTGCAAAGCGAGTGAGAATCGAGTGAGAAAATTGTTCTAAAAAATAATTTAAAAAACGGGTTGCCAAACAAACTGAGGTGCGTATGATGACCCGCCTTGTTCAAAACAAAACGAGCTGAAAGGCGAGTGAGAATTGAGCGATTAAATTGTTCTAAAAAATAATTTAAAAAAGCGGTTGACCGACTAAAGCAGTTTGCGTAAGTTACTCGCCGCTCCAACGAAAAAAGCCTGCTGAGGCAGGTTGAAAAAGCGTTGGTGTTTTTTTTGATCTTTGAAAATTGAATGACTCACGATCATCATTTCGATTTAGAAATGGTATGACTTGTTTTAAGCAAACGTTTCAAAATGTTTCCGTATAATTATCGGAGAGTTTGATCCTGGCTCAGAACGAACACTGGCGGCGTGGATTAGGCATGCAAGTCGAGCGGGATCCTGATGCTTCAATTCTTCGGAAAAGAAGTATTGGGTGAGAGCGGCGAACGGGTGAGTAATGTATGGGTAATTTGCCTTAAAGCCCGGGATAGCTACTCGAAAGGGTAGGTAATACCGGATGTGCTCGGGTGCCGCATGGCACCTTATGTGAAGGCGGGGATCTTCGGACCTGCCACTTTAAGATGAGCCCATATCCTATCAGCTAGTTGGTAAGGTAACGGCTTACCAAGGCTTACGGGTAGCTGGTCTGAGAGGACGACCAGCCACACTGGGACTGAGACACTGCCCAGACTCCTACGGGAGGCTGCAGTCGAGAATATTTGTCAATGTACGAAAGTATGAACATGCGACGCCGCGTGGAGGAAGAAGGCCTTCGGGTTGTAAACTCCTGTCATGAGGGAGTAAGTGTATGCAAGTTAATACCTTGCATACTTGACAGTACCTCAAGAGGAAGTCACGGCTAACTCTGTGCCAGCAGCCGCGGTAATACAGAGGTGGCGAGTGTTGTTCGGATTTACTGGGCGTAAAGGGTCCGCAGGCGGCTTTGTGTGTCAGATGTGAAAGCCCACGGCTTAACCGTGGAATGGCATTTGAAACTACAGAGCTAGAGTACAGGAGAGGATAGGGGAATTCATGGTGTAGCGGTGAAATGCGTAGATATCATGAAGAACACCGGTGGCGAAAGCGCCTATCTGGACTGATACTGACGCTCAGGGACGAAAGCCAGGGGAGCAAAGAGGATTAGATACCCTCGTAGTCCTGGCCATAAACGGTGCGCACTTGATGTGGGAGGTTTACCCCCTTCCGTGTCGAAGCTAACGCGATAAGTGCGCCGCCTGGGAAGTACGGCCGCAAGGTTAAAACTCAAAGGAATTGACGGGGGCCCGCACAAGCGGTGGAGCATGTGGCTTAATTCGATGCAACGCGAAGAACCTTACCTGGGCTTGACATGTAACTGCATACGACCTGAAAGGGACGTAGCCTTCGAGGGTGTTACACAGGTGCTGCATGGCTGTCGTCAGCTCGTGCCGTGAGGTGTTGGGTTAAGTCCCGCAACGAGCGCAACCCCTGTGTTTAGTTGCCATCAGGTAATGCTGGGCACTCTAAACAGACTGCCGGTGAAAGCCGGAGGAAGGTGGGGATGACGTCAAGTCAGCATGGTCCTTATGTCCAGGGCTGCACACGTGCTACAATGGGTGGTACAGAAGGAAGCAATACCGCGAGGTGGAGCAAATCCCAAAAACCATCCCCAGTTCGGATTGGAGTCTGAAATTCGACTCCATGAAGTTGGAATCGCTAGTAATGGCGCATCAGCTACGGCGCCGTGAATACGTTCCCGGGCCTTGTACACACCGCCCGTCACATCATGGAAGTTAGCTGCACCCGAAGTCGCTGATCCAACCCGTCAAGGGGGGAAGGCGCCGAAGGTGTGGCTGATGACTGGGATGAAGTCGTAACAAGGTAGCCGTTGGGGAACCAGCGGCTGGATCACCTCCTTTCTAAGGAGAATCCCCTGATCGACCAATTTATTGGCCGGCAGGTGGATAGGGTAAATGCTTCAGTAATGAAGTATCGCTCCGGCGCGACCCGGAGCACCACGAAAACTTAGAGCAAGTCGTACCATTTCTATATCGAAATCATTATCGTGAGATCATTCTACTGGCTGTTTTGAGAGCCGGTCGGACCGCACTGGGGGTATAGCTCAGTTGGTAGAGCGCCAGCTTTGCAAGCTGGATGTCGTCGGTTCGAACCCGTCTACCTCCACCAACCTGCGCTCATCGCAGGGAATCCGAATTTCGAATTTCGAGTTTCGATGTTCGAATTTCCAATTCGGGCGTGTAGCTCAGTTGGTTAGAGCGCGTCCCTGATAAGGACGAGGTCCCTGGTTCGACTCCAGGCACGCCCACCACTTTAAAGTGCAAACTGTACAAGTGATGGCGGGGATCAGGATAAATGATAAACAGCTGGAAACATTTTTTCCCTTCGGGGAAGTGTTCTTTGACAATTGCATAGATTAGGGTAACTGCAACTTATAATTGAGATTATAATAAGCATGCGTGTCGTTACAATAGTAGTCTTTTGATTAAGCTACTAAGGGCGCACGGTGGATGCCTTGGCATTGATAGGCGATGAAGGACGTGGTAAGCTGCGATAAGCTTCGGGGAGCTGCAAACAAGCTTTGATCCGGAGATGTCCGAATGGGAAAACCCGGCGGGAGTAATGTCCCGTCACTGGAGTCTGAATAAAATAGGGCTTTAGAGCGAAACCCGGTGAAGTGAAACATCTCAGTAACCGGAGGAAAAGAAAACAAAAGTGATTCCGCAAGTAGTGGCGAGCGAACGCGGAGGAGTCTAAACCAGTCGGCTTGCCGACTGGGGTTGCGGGACCACAACGTGAGATTTGAGACGATAGCGGAAAGTTCTGGAAAGTTCTCCGATACAAGGTGATAGGCCTGTATGCGAAATCGAAACAAACTCTAGTGGTATCCCAAGTAGGTCGGGACACGTGAAACCCTGACTGAATCCGGAGGGCCCACCCTCCAAGACTAAATACTAATCAATGACCGATAGTGAACCAGTACCGTGAGGGAAAGGTGAAAAGAACCGCTGTTAGCGGAGTGAAATAGAACCTGAAACCGTGCGCTTACAAACTGTAGTAGCCCCTTAGGGGGTGGCTGCATGCCTTTTGCATAATGAGTCCGCGAGTTACCATATGTGGCAAGGTTAAGCATCTACGATGTGGAGCCGAAGCGAAAGCGAGTGTGAATAGCGCGTCAAGTCGCATGTGGTAGACCCGAAGCCGAGTGAGCTACCCATGGCCCGGGTGAATCCTGAGTAAAATCAGGGGGAGGCCCCAACCAGTGTATGTTGAAAAATACTTGGATGAGCTGTGGGTGGGAGTGAAAGGCTTACCAAACTCGGTGATAGCTGGTTCTCCTCGAAATACCTTGAGGGATAGCCTCGACGAATGCTCGAAACGGAGGTAGAGCACTGATTGGAATAGGGTCCTTACCGGGATACCAACGCCTATCAAACTCCGAATACCGTTTCAGTCACGTCGGGAGTCAGACTGTGGGGGATAAGCTTCATAGTCAAGAGGGAAACAGCCCAGACCGCCAGTTAAGGCCCCTAAAGATAATTAAGTGATGAAGGATGTCAGATTGCATAGACAGCTAGGATGTTGGCTTAGAAGCAGCCACCATTTAAACAAAGCGTAATAGCTGACTAGTCGAGTGATCTTGCGCCGAAAATGATCGGGACTAAAATTATCTGCCGAAGCTGCGGATGTGCTTTTATTAGCACGTGGTAGAGGAGCGTTGTATGTGCATTGAAGCGTGGGGGTAACCCAGCGTGGAGCGCATACAAGCGATTATGCGGACATGAGTAACGACAAGAGTGGTGAGAGTCCACTCCGCCGAAATCCTAAGGTTTCCTGGGGAAGGTTCGTCCGCCCAGGGTTAGTCGGCCCCTAAGTCCAGGCTGAAAAGCGTAGGCGATGGAAGACGGGTTTAATATTCCCGTACTGCCGGTTTGACATTTGAGCGAAGGAGGAACGCAGGAAGCTAGGTTGGCTGTCGATTGGATGTGACAGTCTAAGCTCGTAGGGAGTTCTGACAGGTAAATCCGTTGGAACAATTCCGAGAAGCGAATGGACGCTGCGGCTACGGCCAAAGCGGATCAACCGATGCTCTGCTGCCAAGAAAAGCTTCTAGCGAGTCAAACAGGTAACCGTACCAAAACCGACACAGGTGGGAGGGAAGAATATTCCAAGGCGCGCGAGAGAAATATCGTTAAGGAACTCGGCAAACTAGCCCCGTATCTTCGGAAGAAGGGGCCCTCTTTAGAGTGAAGGATTTACTCCGTAAGCTCCGAGGAGGTGCAATGAAAGGGCCCAGGCGACTGTTTATCAAAAACACAGCACTATGCTAACGCGCAAGCGGATGTATATGGTGTGACACGTGACCAATGCCGAAAGGTTAAGGCAAGGGGTGCAAGCTCCGACCCGAAGCCCCGGTGAATGTCGGCCGTAACTATAACGGTCCTAAGGTAGCGAAATTCCTTGTCGGGTAAGTTCCGACCTGCACGAATCGTGTAACGATCTGGGCGCTGTCTCGACGATAATCTCGGTGAAGTTGTAGTTCCGGTGAAAATGCCGGATACCCGCGGTAGGACGGAAAGACCCCGTGAACCTTTACTGTAATCTGATATTGGGTTTTGATTCATCACGTGTAGGATAGCTGGGAGGCTTTGAAGCTGTGTCGTCAGGTACAGTGGAGCCATTGGTGAAATACCAGTCTTGATTAAGCGGAATTCTAACTGCGTCCCGTGAAACCGGGCGCGGAACAGTGTCAGAGGGTCAGTTTGACTGGGGCGGTTTCCTCCCAAAAAGTAACGGAGGAGCGCAAAGGTTCCCTCAGCATGGTCAGCAATCATGCGTAGAGCGTATAGGTATAAGGGAGCTTGACTGCGAGACCTACAAGTCGAGCAGGTGCGAAAGCAGGTCTAAGTGATCCGGCGGTTGCTAGTGGTAGCGCCGTCGCTCAACGGATAAAAGGTACTCCGGGGATAACAGGCTGATGACTGCCAAGAGTCCATATCGACGCAGTCGTTTGGCACCTCGATGTCGGCTCAACGCATCCTGGGGCTGGAGAAGGTCCCAAGGGTTTGGCTGTTCGCCAATTAAAGCGTTACGCGAGCTGGGTTCAGAACGTCGTGAGACAGTTTGGTCCTTATCCGCCGTGGGCGCAGGAAGTTTGAAGAGATTAATCCTTAGTACGAGAGGACCAGGATTAACATACCTCTGGTGTTCCAGTTGTTCCGCCAGGAGCATCGCTGGGTAGCTATGTATGGAAAGGATAAGCGCTGAAAGCATCTAAGCGCCAAGCCCCCTCTGAGATAAGACTTCCCTATTCGCAAGAATCTAAAGGCTCGTTCTAGACTAGGACGTTGATAGGCTGGGTGTGGAAGTGCGGCAACGCATGAAGCTTACCAGTACTAATTAGCCGTGCGGCTTAATCTTACTTTTATAACGGCACGCATGTTCGCAGTTCCCTAATCTATGCAGTTAATTTTTCGGTTAACAGTTATCTGTTAGCAGTTAAGCGAGGATAAGACCCCTGTGTCTTACATCGATAACGGCGCAAATAACCGAGACCAACCACTTTTTCGGTGGCTATAGCGAGAGGGATCCACCCGTTCCCATTCCGAACACGGAAGTTAAGCCTCTCAGCGGCGATGGTACTACAGACAAGACTGTGGGAGAGTAGCACGCTGCCGGATCTACGAAGGCCGTTTGGAGCAATCCAAACGGCCTTCACCTTTTTTAACCTGTTCCGGGAGTCCGGGGCAGGTTTTTTTGGCTGCTTTTTCCCACGGCGGGTAGAAGATCGCGCTGGTCTGTCCCGCTTCAGCACTGCCGAAGAACAGCCAGTTCTTTTTGTTAACCCGTCTTTCGCTGTTCGCGGGCTGAACCGCCTTTTTTCTTCGAGTTTGACTCAAAGGTCTTCACTACATTTCTTTTTCAGCTCTTCAAGTCGCGGCGGCGGTTGCTCCGGCAAGGTCAG
>JBILEA010000012.1:0-26123 GCA_044352355.1 Pontiellaceae bacterium
AGTCAGGCTTAGCTGTGTGAGACCGGATGAAACTTGATGCGGTGCGGCTTGTCGGCTTCGTCACCGAGCAGGCGGCGGCGCTGTTCGTGATAGGCTTCATAATTGCCTTCAAACCAGGTGACTTTGCTGTCGCCTTCAAACGCCAGAATGTGCGTGGCGATGCGGTCGAGAAACCAGCGGTCATGGCTGACGACAACGGCACAGCCGCCAAAGCTGATCAGCGCTTCTTCGAGCGCACGCAGCGTGGTGACATCAAGGTCGTTGGTCGGCTCGTCGAGCAACAGTAGATTGCCTGCGCGTTGAAGCAGTTTAGCCAGGTGCAGCCGGTTGCGTTCGCCGCCGGAAAGAACCCCGACTTTTTTCTGCTGTTCGGCCCCCTTGAAGTTGAATTTACCGCAGTAGGCACGGCCGTTCATCCGTTTGCCGCCGAGGTCGAGCCATTCGTTGCCGCGGCAGATTTCTTCGTAAACGGTGTTGTCGGGATTGAGTGAATCGCGGGACTGATCCACGTAGGAAATTTTAACAGTCGGTCCGATGGACAGGTTCCCGCCGGTCGGCTGTTCCTGTCCGGTGATCATCCTGAAGAGGGTGGTTTTCCCGGCGCCGTTTGCTCCGATAACGCCGATGATGCCGCCGGGCGGCAGATCGAATTCGACGTTTTCCATAATGATGCGATCACCATAATGTTTGGTTAGTTTCTCGGCGCGTACAACGAGGTTGCCGAGCCGTTCGCCGGAGGGAATTTGAATTTCGACGTTGTCTTCACGTGTGTCGATTTCCTGTTGAGCGAGTTTTTCATAGTTCTGGATGCGGGCGCGGCTCTTGGCGCGGCGTCCGGACGGATTGGTACGAATCCATTCCAGTTCGCGCTCGAGCAGTTTGCTTCGTGAGGCGGCCTGTTTATTCTGTGTGGCGAGCATGTCCTGTTTCTGAGAGAGCCAGGCTTCGTAGTTGCCTTTGTATGGGAAGGCGCGCCCGGCATCGAGTTCCAGAATCCATTCGGTGACATTGTTGAGGAAGTAGCGGTCATGGGTGATCACCACCAACGTGCCGGCATAGCGTTTCAGATATTCTTCCAGCCATGCGACCGATTCAGCATCGAGGTGGTTGGTTGGTTCGTCAAGCAGCAGTACGTCGGGATTGGAAATCAGCAGACGGCAGAGAGCCACGCGCCGCTTTTCACCGCCGGAGAGATTTTCAACCGAACTTTCGCCGGGTGGCAGGCGGAGCGAATCCATCGCCATTTCAACCTGACTTTCGAGACTCCATAAATCCTGTGTGTCGATTTTATCTTGAAGTTCGCCTAGCTCATCGTTGAGCTTATTGCTTTCTTCGTCGGAAAGGTCTGTCGCCAGCAGGTCGCAAATTTCATTGTACCGGTCGAGAATGGCCTGCGAGGCGGCAACACCCTCCATCACGTTACCCATAACGGTTTTCGAGTTGTCGAGTTGCGGCTCCTGTGCGAGGTAGCCGATGCGGGCCCGTTTAGCGATCTGCACCTGACCCATAAAATCCTTGTCAATACCGGCCATAATCCGCAGAAGCGATGATTTACCGGAGCCGTTGCCGCCGATCACGCCGATCTTCGCGCCGAAGAAGAAGGCCAGAGTCACATCGTCCAGCACGGTCTTCTTGTTATGCTGTTTGGTCAGGTTCTGCAGGTTGTATACATATTCGCCAGCCATAAAATGTTCCTTTCAAAAAAACGGGAAGGCACTCTACCTGCGTAAGAGAGCAAATGCACGCCAAGGATAGAATATTTTGGCTAATACGACCCCCTTACTAATGATTTGACGCGAAGGCCGTTTTTTTGTACATTGAAGTTCTTTTGCAGGGAGTGCGCAGCGCTTCCGAATAAGAGCTAATTGGAATGAAAAAATTATTAGTAACTTTACTCTTTTCCGTTGCCGCCGCCCCGACGCAGGCGGCAAACATAACCAGAGCGAATGTTAATACGAATAACATAGCCACAGCAACGAATGCTTGGTCGGGCAGTGTCGTTCCGGGCGCTGGCGATGTCGCTGTTTGGAGCGGGACAATTGCTACGACTGCCGCGACAAATGCCTTGGGCTCTGATGTTTCATGGCAAGGCATTATGGTCAGCAATATTCAGAGAGCGATCACTATTAAAGCACTTGGTACAGAAACCCTGACGCTTGGTACGGCCGGGATAGACATGACCCAGGCGACTAACAATCTTACCATCAATCCCAATGTCGCGTTGGGCGCGTCACAAACATGGGCGGTGAGCAATGGCAGGACGCTCACCGTCACCGGCGTGGTTTCCGGCGATGCAACGAAAACGCTCACTAAAAACGATCTGGGAACCCTGACGCTTTCCGGCACAAATACCTATGCAGGTAGGACCATTCTTAACAACGGCATATTGATGGCGAATAACGACAGCGCTTTGGGCTCCGGATTGCTGATCATGGCTGGCGGAACACTGTCCAACAGCGTCTCCGTCACGCTGACGAACAGCATCAACCTGAGTTCTGACGGACTCTTCGGGGTGGCGAGCACCAGAACGAATACACTTTCCGGGGTGATCACCAATACCGGCGGGCTGACTAAGACCGGCGCAGGGGTTCTGAATCTCTCCGGCACGAACAACACGTTCGGCGGGCAGGTTCAAATTAACGAAGGAACGGTATTGGTGAGCACTATAAAAAATGCCGGGTTGGCGAGCTCTCTGGGTACTAATGCGACGATCCGGATGGGCAGTGGCACTACCACCGGAGCATTGACTCTGGTCAGTGGAACGAGTTCCACCGACCGGCGCATACAGATCGGGAACGGAAGCTCCAGTACAGACACGGGGGGTGCAACGATTAATGCCAACGGAATCATCAGCTTCACTAATTCGGTGTTCTCGGTGTTCAATGTCGCGGATACAACCGCTGGAGCCAGTCGCATACTGACCTTGGGAGGGACAAATACCACAACTAGTACCATTTCCGGCGCCATTGCCGACAATCGAAATGACAGTTCGGGCCGTGTTGCGCTGGTGAAGACCGGCGCTGGAAGATGGACGTTGTCCGGAACCAATACATACAGCGGCGGTACAACGGTTAATGCGGGAACCTTGTATATTACCAAGGATGAAAATCTGGGCGCTCGGCCTGATACGGTAATTGCCGACAGTCTGAAGCTGACAGGTGCCGGGGCTCTTGTCTTGAATGCAGACATGACGCTGTCGTCTAATCGCGGAATCACGGTATCCACAGATGGGGCAATTAGCGCAGCTTCTACCAAAACGGCAGAATATGCCGGAATTATAGCAGGGGCAGGAGACCTCAGATCCAGCGGTGGAGGCAGATTGAAACTGACCGGAACAAACAGCAGTTTTACCGGGAAATTTTGGGGTTATAGTGGCGGTTCGACAGAGGTGTCCTCACTGGCCAATCAGGGCGTCAGCAGTTCTATCGGTGCCGGAAATCTCATTCATCTCGGAAATTCAGGATTGGTCGGCACTCTTGATTACCGCGGCGATGGTGATTCCACTGATCGACAGGTGCTGATTGGCAACGGAACCGCCACAAACCATACGGGTGGCGCAATAATTAGAAATAACGGAACCGGCGCATTGGCCTTTACAGCTCTCAATTTTAATTTCGCCACCAATAATGCCGGAGCCACTCGTGCGCTGACGCTGGGTGGCTCCAACACCGGCGATAACATCATTTCCGGAATTATTACTGACAACCGCGATGACAGTACAGGCCGGGTTGCGCTGGTAAAAGCAGATGCCGGCAAGTGGATCCTTTCCGGAGATAATACCTACGGCGGAGGCACAATTCTCAGCAACGGCGTACTGGTGGCCAACCACAATAATGCCTTGGGTTCCGGACTGCTGACTATGGCGGGCGGGACACTGTCTAACAGCACCGGCAATACATTGGCTAACAACATCAACCTGAGTTCGTCCGGAACCTTTGGCGTGAATAGTGACAAGACGTTGACCATTTCCGGTGTGATCACTAATACCGGCGGGCTGACCAAGACCGGTTCAGGCACTTTAAAGATCACAGGGAATAACACATACAAGGGAACGACCGCCGTGACTGCCGGTAAGCTCATTATTGATGGCGACCAGACCAATGCGACGGGCGCGCTCACGGTTTCTCTCGGCGCAGCGCTGGGCGGCTCCGGAAAAATCGGGGGCAATACGACGATCGCTGGTCTGCATACCCCTGGCAACAGCCCTGGAATCCAGACCTTCGCCGGCAATCTGACGTATGAAGACGGTGCTTCAGTAGTTTGGGAATTGGCGAGAAATACAATGATGCAAGAATCTCCCGCCGTGTTTGATCAGATCATTATTGACGGTAATCTCAATTTCACTGGTCTCACCAAGCTTTCGCTGGCATTTGATGTAGATAGCGGCACCGTGGACTGGTCCAATGCCTTTTGGGACAGCAATCAGAGCTGGATTATTTATGATGTGGCCGGAACGACAACGGGCTTCAGCAATCTTTCGATTACGAACGAGGTCTGGCGGGATAGCAAGCTAGCTACGTTATCAAGCATTCGGGCCAGCGCGTCTTTTTCACTCACCCAGGAAGGCAACGATATCAAGCTGAACTACGTGGTTCCTGAGCCGACGGCGATCAGCCTGCTCGGGCTGGCCGGGATCATGATGCTGGTCGGCCGCCGCTTGCGCTTCGTCCGACGATAGCGCACTGAATCGCGCGAAGACCGACCTAAGTCCCACAGAGTGAAAAA
This sequence comes from Pontiellaceae bacterium, assembly GCA_044352355.1. Taxonomy (GTDB): domain Bacteria; phylum Verrucomicrobiota; class Kiritimatiellia; order Kiritimatiellales; family Tichowtungiaceae; genus Tichowtungia. Next base: position 4,726 of record JBILEA010000012.1, read on the forward strand.
ATCGTCGATTTTTTACAAGCTACCTGACTCGAGCGGGATATGACAATGGCTGCCGTGGGTCATCGTAGATGGCCGTATGCCCTCCGATGGCGATCTGCAGCAATTGCATGGACGCGGCTGCGAATATCTGGTCAACGGCATTCTTTAGTCAGGTTCAAAGAGGCGTTGGAAACCGTGGCTTCGCTCTTGCCAAGGCGGAGGGGCTTCCGTACTCTCTGGCAGATATGAATTTAAAACAAAACTGCGCTTTTATCGTAGGCTTTCTGGCTGTCTTTACGCTGCTTACCGTGACGGGCTGTTCAACCGCTCTGCCGTATCAGGAAACCCGCAGCGGAAACTATTTTTACCTTAATCCGTTCAGCTATAAACCGGCGACGGCGGAAGAGCATTGGAGCTATGCGGAATCACTGAGGGAACGCGGCCATGCTAAAAGCGCGCGGAAGCAGTATGAAATTTTTGTAAAACGCTGGCCGGAAAGTGCCCAGGCGGCCTCGGCTAAGCAGTCGGTAGCCGAGATTTATTTTGCAAAGGGCAAAAACAAAAAAGCATTCACTGCATATGAGGAGCTGATTCAGCAGTATTACACCAGTATCACGGATTATGATGCCATCCTTGATCAGCAGTTTATTATCGCTGAAAAAGAGATGAATCGTAAGAGAATGCGCTGGCTCTTCGGCGGCTACCGCGCACCTGAGCGGGCCGTTCCCCTTTTCGAATCAATCATTAAGAATGCTCCGCAATGGGAGCGTGCGCCCGAGATGCAGTATATGATCGGGCAGGCCTATCAGAAGAATGACGATCAGGAAATGGCGATCGTTGCTTATGCAACAACGGAATATCGTTACCCGAACAGCCCGTATGCTGAAAAAGCGGCCGTTTCGAAAATTGACAGTTTTAAAGAGCTGGTTGAGTCCACGCCGTACAGTGTGGATATCCGTGAACAGGCACAACTTTCTGCCGGGCTGTTTCCCGAGCTTTACACCAACTCACAGCATATTGCTGAAGCGCAGGAGTTCGGTAAAGAGCTGCACGGAAAGGATGCGGAGCATAATTATGAAATCGGGCGATTCTACGAGCGCGTCCCTCGTCCAATGCAGACCAATTCTGCTGTGATTTATTACAACAAGGTCATTAATAAATTTGGTGACACGGAATACGCCGCCAAGGCTGCCGAGCGTCTGCGTGTGCTTTTCCCCGGCGGAGCAGCCGCACCGGTCGCTGGTGTGCAGGCACCGATTCTCCCCGTGGTATCGGCCGATTCTCCTGACGAGTCGGGCGGCGGCGGACCTGCACTCGGTGTGCAGCGCGTTGAACCGAAGCCGCTTCCTGAACGTATGTCGAGTGATGCTGAGGCGGTTGAAGTGACCGCTGATCGGATGGAATATCAGGGTGACCTGCTGATCGCTGAGGGAAATGTCGCAGTTCAGCAACAGGGTGCCAGCCTGCAGGCTGACCGTGTGACGGTGAATTCGAAGACCGGTGAGATTAATGCCGATGGCAATATTTTGATGCTTCGTGAGGGGAATCGTTGGGAAGGGCAGAAGCTGGTTTATAACTATAAGACCCGTGAAGGTACGTTCGGAAAATCGTCCATGTACTTTGAACCGGCTTATATCACCGCTGAAACTACCGAACGTGTTTCAACGAATGAGTTTCTCATGCGTGGCGTTACCATGACCACTTGCGAGGGCGAAAAGCCGCTCGTTTATGCCAAAGCGAAGGAACTTCGGGTTATTGATGAGAATAAGCCCAGCGGGGTCTTCATCAAGGCGAAGCATGTTACTTTTTACGTCGGTCCGGTTCCGGTCTTTTATACGCCGGTCTGGCAGCGCCATCTCGGGTATCGTGTATTTACTTTTACGGTTGGTGCTGGCGGACGCCTTGGTGCCTTTATTATGGGTCGCGCTGAACTGCATCCGACGGACTGGCTCACAGCTAATACGCATTTTGATCTATATTCCCGTCGTGGTCTCGGCTTAGGACAGGACTTCAAATGGGAAACTCCGCGCGGCGGCGGTGCCATTGAGACGTATTACATCGATGACAGCGATCCGTACAGCAGCGGCAGTCGCAATATGGGATATGACGAGCGCTTGATTGATTCCCAGCGCTACCGCGTTAAATTTACCCACCGCGAGCAGATTGATGAGCAGACCTATTTTGCTACCAAGCTCAACTGGCTGAGCGATCCGCTTATCACGAAGGACTTTTTCAACGACGAGTTCCGGAATGAAGCCAATCCGGAAAACTATGCGGTTGTGCAACGTTCCGCCGACAACTATGCCGCCAGTGTGCGGGCTGATCGTCGTATGAACGATTTCTATACCACGGTTGATCGTCTTCCTGAGCTGACCTACGATTGGTACCGTTCGCGTCTGGGCGACTCGCCGTTCTTTTTCCAAAGCGAAAATAACGCGGCCTTCCTTGAAATGCTTCATGCTGAGACCAATTTCTTCCCGGTTCCCAAGGCTGACCCTAATTATCGCAGCGCCCGGTTTGACAGTTATAACCAGCTGTTCCTGCCGTTGCGTTACAAGGACTTCTTGAATGTTATCCCGCGTGCAGGTTATCGCGGTACTTGGTACAGCGATACGCAAGACGGTTCTTCGGATGCGAAGTATCGCAATATTTACGAAGTGGGTACGTTGACCTCGTTCAAGACGTATAAGACGCTGACGGATAAGAGCAGTTATTTCGGAACAGGTTTGCGTCATGTGGCCGAGCCGTATGCCGACTACAGCTATCGCGCCAAGCCGGACTTGCGCCCGGATGAAATATACCAGTTTGATGCCGTTGATGCGCTCGATAAGCAGAATGAGGTCCGTTTCGGTGCCCGCAATTATCTGCAAACTAAGCGCGGAGTTAAACGGATCGTTAATTTTGTGAATAGTGATATTTACACCACCGGACGGTTTGACCAGCCTGCCGGCGGAAGAAGCTTCAGTAATCTGGTGGTCGACACCGAGCTGAGTCTGACCGATAACTTTTCTATACAGTCTGACCTTCAATATGACTGGTATACTCACGATCTGAATCCAGCCAATGCACGCCTCAATTTTGTCACCGATGATCAGAGCGAATACAGTTTCGAATACCGCTATTTGGATGATGAGGATCGTCAGCGCTCGCTCTTCACGCCGCGTGTTAAACTTTTCCCGAACGATGATTGGTCGTATGAGTTTTCGGCCAGTTATGACGGAAAATACGGCGAGTGGTATGAGCGGAAAATCCTTGTTAACCATAACTTCAGCTGTATCGGTATGGGGGTTGGCTTGAGAATTGATGAGGAAGATGTAACCCAGTTCTGGATTCAGTTCTGGTTGAAGGCCTTCCCGAAGAGTCCTCTCAAGCTTTAATTAAGGGTATTTATGCAGAATCAGTCATCCATTAAAGTTTGGAGTGAACGCTGGCGGCTCGGGGCGTTAACAACACCGGAGCTGGTGCAAATCGGATTGGTTTCTGTGATTGTCGGTTTATTATTTATGATGTTCCACATGCTGGGAAATACCGTCGTAAACGTTGGTAGTCGTTCGGCCTTTCAATGGATGTTTGCCCGCTGGCAGGACACCATTTCCTTCGGCGCTGACTATTCGCACGGTTATTTCATCCCCTTTGTGAGTCTCGGTGTGATTTGGTACAAACGGAAGGAGATTTTCGCCGTCGATATGCACACGGATTATCGCGGGTTGGCTGTGGTGATTTTGGCGTTGATGACGCATTGGCTGGGCGCCAAGATGCAGCAGACTCATTTTTCGCTGGTCAGTTTGGTTCTGCTGATTTGGGGCATCCCGTTTTATCTCTTCGGCTGGGAGCTGGCTAAAAAACTGATTTTCCCCTGTGCTTACCTCGCTTTTTGTATCCCGTTAAATTTTATGGACATTATGGCGTTTCCCTTGCGTATTTTTTCAACGGTTCTCGCTACGAGTATGTTGAACGGTATTGGCATTGGAGCTATTCGTTCAGGTACGGCCATTTATTCAAACGTTGCTGGCGGTTTCGAATTTGATGTGGCCGACCCGTGTAGCGGATTGCGCTCATTGCTTGCTATGACCGCATTGACCGCTGTTTACGCCTACTTCACGCAGCGCACAATTGTTCGTAAATGGATTCTTTTTATGACGTCCATCCCGCTGGCAGTTGTCGGAAATATTGCACGTATCGTTACCGTGGCCATTGTGGCAGAGGCTTTCGGCGGGAAGCTGGCTCTCGGTCTTTACCATGACTATTCCGGTTACATTCTTTTTACGGCCGCTATTAGTATGATGGTGGTTATCGGTGGCGTGTTGAATCTTGAATTCCTTGAGGTGATGAAAAAATGGAAATCCGTCCTTTTACACCGCACTTAGTACTCATTGGCTTGTTGATCATTACCGCGCTGGCTTTGGCCTTTACGGTGGATGTGTCGCTTAGCGATCAGGCCGGGGTGAAATTAACTTTGCCAGTCTCGCTTGATGGCGGATGGACCGGTGACGAGTTGCGCTATTCTCATGATGCTGAAAATTCAAAACAGTATCGTGTCAGCGAGCTGGAATTGCCGAATACCGATCCGGTGACCGGTAAAAAACTTTTCACTATGAGTTTGGCGGAATACGACGCGTTGCCGAAAGACACCGAGTTTATAAAATCCATTTATACCAACGCGTCCGCTAAAGACATGTTTGTTTCGATTGTGCTCTCTGGGCGCGAGCGCGACAGTATTCACCGACCGGAACGTTGTTTGGTCGGACAGGGTAGCACCATTGTTAACCAGCATTTCTGGAACGTTATCGCGCCACAGGTTATTGAAATTCCATTGGAAGGTCGTGCTCCGCTCAAGGTGGCCGTTTTGGAGACCGTTCGTAACTATCGCGGTGCGGATGGCGAGCGTAAGACATATTACGGTTATTACGCGTATTGGTTTGTCGGTCAGAATCGCGAAACCCCCAGTCACTATGCTCGTATGCTTTGGTTGGCGTGGGACCGTGTTATAAATAGCGTTGCCAATAAGTGGGCCTATATCGCCATTGCCGGGGATCGCGAAGATGAAACATCGGATGCGTACAAACAGAGCATCGTTGACTTCGTTCAGAAACTTTATCCTCACCTGTTGCTCAATAACAGTGCAACGGTTGAGAAAGTAAAGTGAAGCTGTAGCTTTTTTTAAAGCGTGTCTTGACAAAACCAGACCCGCACCTTTACCGTCCGACCTATTCAATTATCGAGTGATTAACAATATGCGTAGCATAAACAACCGTCTTGAACTCCTTCTACTCGCCGGGGATACCCTGCGGGAGTTCTGCGCTTGTTGATCTGACCCTCCAACAATGATTTTGCCGAACCTCTCCGCAGCCCGGAGAGGTTTTTTTATTTTCATAGTGGGTTTAAAAGCAAAAAAATAGTAAAGGAAGAACAATGAAAACACCGAAATATAAAGCCTCTGCGTCAATTGACCTGCCAACCCGGCAATGGCCGGAGAGAACCCTGACCGTCAGCCCCTCGTGGTGCTCGGTCGATTTGCGCGACGGCAATCAGGCGCTGCCCAATCCCATGGATCCCGATCAGAAGCTGGAATACTTCAACATGCTGTGTCGTATAGGGTTCAAAGAAATCGAAGCAGGATTTCCTTCCGCCAGTCAGGACGACTTTGATTTTTTCCGCTGCCTGATTGAGGGTAACCATATTCCCGATGAGGTATTTGTTATGGGACTGACCCAGTGCCGCCCGCACCTGATTGATCGTACCTTTGAAGCATTCAAGGGGGTGAAAAAGGGGATTATCCATGCCTACATCGCCACCTCTGATCTGCACATGAAACAGGTGTTTGGTACCGATCAAAAAGGTACGCTGAAAGCAGCGGTCGAAGCTACTCGCCGGATTCGCACGCTGGCCGATGCTATGCCGGAAAGCGACATCCGCTACGAGTTCTCGCCTGAAGAGTTTACGGATACCGACCTGCCGTTTTGCTTGGACATGTGTAAAGCCATTTACGACGCATGGGGCAAAGCGACTCCCGAAAAACCGCTGATTCTGAATCTGCCCGCCACGGTTGAGCGCCGCCCGCCCAACCATTACGCCGATATGATCGAGTGGTTTATCAATAATTTTCCGCATCGTGACTGCGTGAAGATTTCATTACACGCCCATAACGATCAGGGTATGGCTGTTGCAGCGACCGAACTGGCTATGCTGGCCGGCGGTGATCGGGTCGAAGGCACCCTGTTCGGACACGGAGAGCGCACTGGTAATGTCGACCTGGTTACGGTGGCCAACAATCTATTTTCGCGCGGCATTGAAACGGGGCTTAATTTTTCCAATCTGAACGAAATCGCGGTGACCGTTGAGCGTCTGACCGGAATGCCGGTTTATTATCGGCAGCCTTACGCCGGGGAATATGCCTTCACGGCGTTTTCTGGTTCGCATCAGGATGCCATCAATAAAGGCATGCATCGTCTTGAAGAGGCGGCCAAGGTGTTCGGCATGAAATGGAAAGTGCCGTACCTGCATATTGATCCGGCCGATTTGGGGCGAAATTTTGAACGCCTGATTCGTATCAACTCGCAGTCCGGTAAGGGAGGAATTGCCTGGGTGCTGGAACAGGACTACGGCATTCAGGTGCCTAAGACGATGCAACCCGAACTGCGCGAAGAGGTGCAGGTTTATAGCGAGGCCGTCGGACGTGAAATTTCAGCGGAAGAGGTCTATACCGTTTTTCGCGAAAAATTTGTCAATCCGTCTGGCCCCTTTAAGTTGATCGGCTACTGGCCTCGTCCCGACGACAAGGATCCGACGTTCATCCATGGCGAAGTTCGTATCAGCATCCATGGCGTCGAAAAAACAGCGGTTGCGGATGGTAACGGGCCGATTTCTGCTTTTGTACATGCAGTGCGCGGGCTGGTCGGCATTGATTTTAGTGTGGCCGACTATCACGAACAGGCAGTCGGTAAAGGGGCGGATGCTCAGGCGCTGGCCTATGTCCCGTTGAAACTGGAAGGTAAAGGGATTGTTTTTGGTGTCGGCTCTGACTCCAATATTGATCAGGCCGCTGTGCGCGCCATTATGGCGGGGTTGAACCGTATCGCAGGGAAGAAAAAGTAGAACGAGCGTCCCGCTCGTTTAATTTATTACGGAGCCGTTTCCGTTTCGAATCTGCATCCGTGTACGTTCGGGAGCTGGTAGGCTTGCAAAATGCCGGAGAGCAGGCTAAACCTGCCGCATAATTTTTAAAGCTGGCTTGGAAAATAAAACACATGAAAAAATTGGCAGTCCTCGGCCATCCGATCGGTCACACGCTTTCGCCCATCATGCACAATGCCTCCATCAGGGCGCTTGGGCTCAGCGCCGAGTATGAATACAGTAAACTCGACGTTCCTCCCGGCGAGCTGATTTCACGCCTCGCGCAACTTCCCTCCGAAGGCTATGCGGGCGTCAATCTCACCATCCCGCTGAAAGAAGTGGCTTTTCATGGTTTGGAAAACTTGGATCCCAGTGCAAAAACGCTTGGTGCAGTTAACACCGTTGAATTTTCAACAAACGGATTGATTGGTCATAACACCGATGGCTACGGCTTTCTCAAAGCGCTTGAAGAGGCGTTCGAGAAAACCGTTAAAGGCGACAACGTTTTTGTGCTTGGTTGTGGCGGGGCAGGGCGTGCAGTGGCTTTGATGGCGGCACAGCAGGGTGCCAAGTCACTGACACTGGCTGACGTGGACGCTGTCCGCGTCGCCAACCTCGTGAAGGAAATAACCCTCATGGTACCGCAGATTGAACTTTTCCAATGTCTGGGAAAACCGCAACAGATTAAATCCTGTCATGCCGCGGATCTGGTTATTCAGGCTTCGCCGGTCGGCATGAAAAAAGAGGATCTATCTCTCTTGCCGCAAGAGGCTTTCCGTAAAGGCCAGCGTGTCTTTGATCTGATCTATATGTATCCCGAAACCGCCTGCCTTCATCTGGCTAAGGCTGCTGGAGCACAAACTGCGAATGGTCTTGGCATGCTGTTGCATCAGGGGGCGAAAGCATTTAGTATCTGGACCGGAATAGAACCTGATATCGGAGCAATGCGTGACGCATTAGAAAAGGCGGTGTACTCATGACAGAATTCTGGACTATCTACTGGCTGGCGTTGATCTTCGTGCTCGGTCTTTGTATGGGAAGTTTTCTCAATGTGTGTATCTGCCGCATTCCGCACGAAAAATCGGTTATTTGGCCGCCTTCGGCCTGTCCGAACTGTAACAGTAAAATCAAATGGTATGACAATTTCCCGGTACTCAGCTGGTTCCTGCTGGGAGCCAAATGCCGCAACTGCAAATTACCCATTTCGGTGGTTTATCCTGTTGTTGAGCTGCTGACCGGATTTTTCTTTCTGACCCTCTGGCTCATCTATGGGTTCACCTGGTTCACCCCCATCTACATGCTCGCGGTCTTTGGATTGTTGCTGGGTACCTTTGTGGACCTCGAACACATGATCATTCCCGACCGTGTCACGATTGGTGGAATGATCATTTTCCCGATCATAAGCATGCTTTTCCCATTACTGCAGGGCGAAGCAACCTGGGTGAACGGCCTTAAAGATTCATTGATCGGTCTTGCCGCAGGCTTTGGTGCGCTTTGGATTGTTCGGGAGCTAGGAACCGCCGCACTCAAGCAAGAGGCGATGGGATTCGGCGATGTCAAACTTATGGGAGCAATCGGTGCTCTTCTCGGATGGGAAGCGGTCCTTTACATCATCTTCTTTTCCGCGCTGATTGGTTCTGTGGCTGGAATCAGTCTTATCGCGTTGCATCGCAAAGGCATCCAGAGCCAAATCCCGTACGGCCCGTATATCTCGCTCGCGGCCTTTTCCTGGTTGCTCGGCGGCGCACGGCTTTGGGATGCTTACCTCGCGATCATGGGTTTCTAAGCTATTAATCGCCGCGTGAACGGGTGACTTCAACGGCGACACTGCGGCAGAAGCGCAGTGCGCCGGGTTTATCAATCGTGACCGTGGCGCTCTGAACGCGGGCATCTTTCAGACAGATCACCGCGATTCCTTCCGCCAGCGACTCAATCAGGTTGAAACTGCTGTTCTCCACGAAATCCAGAATCTCCATCTTGATGGTTTTGTAATCCACTGTGTCGGTGAGCGAATCGCTCTTACCGGCGGCACGCAGGTCGGTTTCCAGCACGATGTTGATGATCACGTCCTGTTTATTAGTCCGCTCCTCGGGATACAAGCCGATGATGCAGCGCAGTGCCAAGTCTCTAATGTAAATCCGATCCATGTGAACTCCTTTGGAATGTTGGAACACTGGAATATTGGAATGATGCAATACCAGTTACTTGATCAACAGATTCTTAGCGGCAACTCTTTATTCCCCAATATTCCATTCTTCCATCCTTCCATTATTCCTCTCCAAGAAGATTTTGACCTCCATCGACGAAAATCGTCTGCCCGGTGATATGGTCGTTTTTGAGCAGATAGAGAACGGCGCTGGCGACGTCGGCGGGCGTCGGGCGTTTGCCGAGCGGAATGGTTCCGGCATATTCCCACGCCGGATTATCGCTGTCCTTCGGCGGCGGAAGGATCGCGCCGGGGGCGACGGCGTTGACGGTGATTCCCGGCGCGAGGTCGAGCGCCGCCAGTTTCGTCAGCTCTTCGAGTCCTTTTTTGCTGAGCATGTACGGAATGCAGGTCGTGTCGTGCGAGGTGATTCGCCGGTCGAGCAGGTTGATGATCTTGCCGGTCTTCGTTTGCCGCGCAAAACCGCGGATCAACGATAGCGGTGCGAGTAGGTTCGGTTGGAGTTCCTTCATCACGGCGTCGTAGGTGGCGTCGGCCAGTTTGGTCTGATGAAAGACGGCTGCGTTATTGACCAGAATATCGATCGGCCCGAACTGCTGCGAAGCGCGCTCCAGCAACGTTTCGCACTGCGCCGGATCGCCGAGGTCGGCCTGAATGATATTCGGCCAGAAGGTATCGGCTTCCCGTTCCGAAGTTCGGAAATGGACGATTACTTCCGCGCCTTCGGCCAGTAACGCCTCGGTAATCGCGCGGCCGATCCGCACCGCACCGCCGGTTACCAATGCCCGTTTGCCTTTTAGAATCATGCCTGCATTATGCACAAACCGCCTGCCGGTGCAACGGCGGCTTTACAAGCAGCGGCAATTGTGGATTGATAACCTTTTAAGTGAGGATTAATGGAATAAAGGATGAGTGGATTCATGTTGACCGAATAATCCAGTAATCCATTAATCCAATCATCCAAGTGAGTTCGAATCAGGGAGCTGAAAAATGCTTAAATTCCCGGAAGTCAAAGAAGCGGAAAATATTCCGGCGCCGAAAATGTCGCTGATGGATTACGCGCATTTCTCCGTTTTCTGTCTGGAAAACAATCCGCACATCACGCCGAAAAACTGTCTCCGCCGTGACTCCGGCGAACGCGACATCAAAGAACCGTTTCGGCTGAATCTGAAGTAATGCGGGATCGTGCTGTTACCGGCTCTGCCAGTAATCCGGTTTCCAGCGCAAATGCATGACTGCGATAATTCGGATGTGATCATCTTTGATTCGGTACAGGACACCGAAGGGAAACCGGTTGGTCAGAAAACGGTGCGTTTGCGTATCCACCTCATACCAAAACCGCATGATATTTGGTAAAAAGTAGAACGAGCGTCCCGCTCGTTTTCCACCGACGGCGGGTCTGCCAGCGGCAGAAAGCAAGCGAGACGCTTACTCTACTCTGCAATAAATACCGAATATCTCCTACGTTTTGTATCAGCCGCCGGATGGAAGAAGTATTTCATTTACGCAAGCCGGGCATTGATCTTGGCAAACACCGCTTCGCCGGGAATCAGGGTTGCTGTTCCCGCATCAATCTACCGGTCGCATTCTGACCTTGCGCCCGTTCCTGACCATCCTTGGCAAAGAAAAATCCACCGCCCGCTTCAAAGCTTGAAAAAGCAGCATTTTGTTGTACCGTGACAGCACTATGAAAATTCTCGTTAAAAAAGATGGTGAAGGTTATCTGGCCCGCGTGCAGGGTTCCGCCAACCTCTTCGCCTACGGCCTGACCAGAGATCAAGCGCTGGAAGAACTCTCCGGTGTTGTTGATATGACCATGGATTATCACCTCGAACAGGTGGACGTGGAACGTCAGGCTCTTCGGGAACTGCTGAATACCCGGCTCGCTTATGCCCTATAAGTTCAAAGAGATCGAAAAGCGGTTGCGCAGGCTGGGATATAAGGTTGTCCGGCAGAAAGGTTATCACGTTCTTTTTTCAAACGGCTCAAACACCTTTCCGGTTCCGAATCATGCCGGTAAAGATATTTCGCCGGGCGTCGAGCGGCAGATTCTCAAACTGCTCAAAATGAAAAACGACGACTTCCGCCGTCTTGTTTAGAGTCTGCCTGTATCCGCAAAACCATCCAGCGATTCGGGTGGAGCGAGATCTTCCGCCTGCGCGGCTCGGCATAGCGCCGCTCCGGCGCGACAACGGTCGAGCTCGCTTTTTCCCTGCCGCAGGAGAAAACGCGCCCGGCGGTCGCGTTCCACCTAAATTCAGAAATCTGGCGTATCCAGTATAAGCGTCTCGGTAATCGCGCGGCCCATCCGCACCGCACCGCCGGTTACCAATGCTCTTTTTCCGTTCAGGTTCATTTTTTTCTTTAGATATCAGAATTCAAGTACCTTGTTCGATTTGGTGCGATTGCAGCGCCAGCACAATGTCTGCAGGTTGTCCTCTGTGGATAACCCACCCTTGGAGACCGGTAGGATATGATCAACCTCGAGCAGCAGATGGGGTTCAGCCATTAACGATACTGTGCAGTGCTTGCAGGTATAGTTGTCGCGCTTTTTGATATACTCGCGGAACTTTGCTGTCATTAGCTCACGCTGCCCATCTGCGCTTTTCCGGAAGCGAATCTTCTCGGACAGAGTTTCTATAAGTGAGTCGATCGTCTGGATGTTAAACGTCACGGTCGTTTTCTGTCCGCTATTACCGCCAGCACTAACGTACTCGAAGACATAGACAGGGTAAGGGACATGAACTGACGAGAACTCCACTTCAATGTGTTGCATGAATTCGTATCGGAAATACTTCAAGATGAACTCGGGAGGGGCAAATGTTCTGGTGATACTCGATTCCCTCTCATTGAGGTTGGTGATGGCACTCTCAAGGCGAGAAATTCTCTCTCCGAGTGTTTCGATATCCGCAAGGGTCTCCTCGGTGGCATTGATGTCGAAGTATTTTATTAGACACCTGATGGGATTCTGCGCAGCGTTACGTACGACTTGGAGAGAGCAATTATGTATGTTGGTGGCGAAATTCGAAACATTCCGATTCCTCCGGTAGTTGTGATGGCTTGTATTCTCAAACGAAGCTAGGTGTGCGTGCTCCCCGGCTGAGGAAAAGCCTATCTCGAATGATCCGTTATTGCGGATAGTTTTGACATACTCCGCGACGTCGTTGTGCTCAGCGACTAGCGCCGCAATCTCCTTTTTACGTGCTAGGAATTCCTCGCTTGCGAAGTAGCGGTTTTTGAGGATGTGACGGATATGGCGAGGTGCGTGCTTGGCAGCGAGGATGATGAGAATAAACGATAAGATTACGTACCAATAATTCCATGCAAGCATCAGGAGAATGACGATGATTAACAACTCGATCATTTGCTAGAAACCTCATTGTTTTGTTTGCAGGTTATATTCTCCGACAAAACCGAAGTGCTTTTTAGCTGTAGAAAATTTGCATAGATTTGAAGCAGAGACCCACATATCAAAAATCCCAAGCCGAGTTTCATCCAGAAGAGGCGAAAAATATCCCATTTTTTAAATTTTTCAGTTGGGATTGGCTTGCTTGTTCCTCCAAATTGAAGGGGCGGTGCCTCAAACTTCTCACCTCGGAACTGTGTAACAACTTCGAAGGCGACAAGTGTTGCTCCTATCATGTCTAGAGTCAGGCCAAAGATGTTTAGGATATTTATATTCATTATTCTATGATCCCAAAGTTTATTAGGCAGAAGGTTCTACCCTCTTTATTTCATTTCCTTAATCCACTCAATGAGCGTCCGAGCGCCGAAGAGGGTGACGCCGGGATCCATCCAGGGTTTGGAGGATTCTTCCCAGGCGGTGCCGGCGATGTCGAGGTGCGCCCACGGAATTTCTTCGGGGACAAAGTTGGCGAGGAAGGCGGCGCCGTTGATGGTTCCGGCGGTTCCGGATTTGCTCATGTTTTGCAGATCGGCGAAGGTGCCTTTCATGTCGTCCATGTTTTCCGGCCAGAGCGGCAGTTCCCATAACCGTTCGCCGGCGGCGTCGGCTGTTTTAATCAGCGTGGCGTTCAGTTTGTGGTTGTTGCCGACGACGGCGGCGGCGGTATGGCCGAGCGCGGTGACGACCGCGCCGGTGAGCGTGGCGAGGTCAACGATAGCGGCGGGTTTGTGCTGCAGGGCGATCGAAAGGGCGTCGGCGAGGACGAGCCGGCCTTCGGCGTCGGTGTTTAAAATCTCAATGGTTTTTCCGGCGTGCGATTTGACGATATCGCCGGGGCGGGTGGCGCGGCTGCCGGGCATATTTTCCGCTATGGCCAGCATGCCGATGACCGGCGTTTCCGGTTTGAGCAGGGCGACCATTTGCATGGCGGCCAGTACGGCCATGCCGCCGGATTTGTCATAGCGCATCCATTCCATCCCTTTGCCGGGCTTGAGGGAAATTCCGCCGGAGTCGAAGGTGATGGTTTTGCCGATGATGACAACCGGTTTGGCTTTGGGGTTGGTCCCTTTGTATTTCAGCGTGATGATCCGGGCGTCCTGCGCGCTGCCAGCCGCGACGGCGAGGATGGCGTTACAGCCTTTCTTTTTCAAGTCGGCTTTGCTGAGGACGGAAAAGGCTAGTTTGTTTTCCTTAGCCATTTTTTGCGCCCAGCTGGAAATCTTTTGCGGCGTGGCCTCGTTGCCGGGCAGGTTGGCGAGGTCGGCGGTGGCAAGCAGGGCTTTGCTTTCGAGTTCGGCTTCGGCCAGCGCTTTGCGGCAGGCGGCGGAGTTTTCGCACGGCCCGGCGAAGGTTATCGACATTTCACCTTTGGTTTTTTTGCCGCCGGTTTTGAAGGTGTCGAAGCGATAGGTTCCCCACGCCGCACCGCGGGCGACAGTGCGTACAAAGGCGGCTTCGGAGACCTTGCCGATTTCCGTGGCGGTGACGGTGGCGAAGTTTTTGATACCTGCGTTCTTTCCGGCGCGGATGGCGGCGGATGCCGCGCGTTCGAGATATTCCATGCGGAAGTGTTTACTGTCGCCGAGACCAGCGAGGACGACATCGCCGGTTGCGGTCTGGAAAACGAGGGTTTGAGCGTAGTCACCGCTGAAGCCGGTTTTTTTGAGCTGTCCGGAAATCAGTTTATTCAGTTCCGCAGTACCGCTGAGCAGCGGCTTTTTGTTCTGCACAAAAACGATCCAGGCTTTTCCAGCCTGTGTTTCAAGCGGCCGCGCGGTCAGCGTTAGTTTCATCAGCGCATGTTCTCCGGCAGTTTAGCCTTGTCGGCGGGGTCGGCGGGCCAGTTCGGCAGGTCGAATCCTGCTTTGACGATGGCGTACTCAATGTTTTTGATGTAGCCCTCAAGTCCGTTGAAGACGACGGTGAGGGTGTGTTTTTCAAGATTCGGGCGGACATCCTTGATGCCGGCTATCGGGCGCAGGGCTTGAGCAAGGCGCGTGGCGCTATCCTGCGTGCGCAGTTGTTTGATTTGAAAAGTCTCCGTACGGATGTTGTTGCGAAAGCATCCTGCCAGCAAAAGCAGGACGACGATGGGAGTCCATTTTTGAAGAAGTTTTTTCATAGGCGCGAAAAATACACTGAAAGCGGGGTGCTGGTAAACTTCATAATCCAAGGTCGTTCATCATCGGCAGGGCGTAAACCCGTCGCCAGCGCGGCGGTTTACTGAATTGTTCTCTGGTTAGTATCATAAAATCATTGGCCAGTTTTGCGGCGTCTGGGTGGCTTGTTTCATAGAGGTCGATGAAGTCACCGTAGCGTTTTTCTGCCTCTTTAAATTTTCCGTTCATTTGTAAAGCCAGTGCCAGTCCGAAAAGGGCCGACGGACTTTCGGTTTCCTGCGTGAGGGCCTGCCGATAAAACCCTTCGGCTGAATCGGGGCGGTCGGTGAGCATGAACAGATTGGCCTGAAGGAGGCGTGACAGGGCGCTGTGCGGATAGCGCCGGCAGATTTGAAGGGCTTCGGTGTAGCGGCCTTGCTGATAGTTCAGTGCGGCTTCGGCGACACGGGTTTCGACATTATGTTTGCGCGGTATGGCATAGGTTAAATGTATGATCAGAATGGCAATCAGAAAAACGCCCGCAATGCGAAGGTCGGCTTTTTTGATTCGCATGCGGTGACCCCAGCGCAGAATCAACTGTGTTGTTGACGGGGCGTTGGTCGCGTTGCGCTCAAATTCTGCCTGTGCTGTGAGAATGAGCGCCGCCGTGACGGGGCCGAGTGCATAGGCGGACGAGCCAGTTTTTGTGTTGCGCGCCGCTTCAAGATTTTCGCGTTCAAACCAGACCGCAAATCCATCGCACACGCGGCGGACAAAGAGCATGAGAAGGGCTTGGGCACTTTCGGCGCTCCGGAGCGATTCCAGAGCCATAAATTGATGAACGGCTGGCAGGCTGGCGGTATTATCGATCTCCTCCTGCTTCCACGAGGAGGGAGCGTGATGTCCCGGAAATCCGTGGGTTTCTTCAAAATTTTCGAGCAGGGCGGTCTGTTTTTCGGGGTCAAGCCCGCGATAGAACAGTGGCATAAATGATCCGAAAGAGGGTTCGTGCAGATAGTGTCCGTCTTTCCAGGCATTGGAAAATGCTTTGAGAGCTGGATCCCAAAAGACCGTATTGAGGGTTTGCACCAGTTGATTGCGCTCCTCGACAAGCGATTCAGCCGCCGTTTCGGCGTGCTCGCTTTCTTTACAGAGGCGCAGTACCGCTTCGATTTCAGCGATCAGCATGACGGTCAGTTCGGGCGTTGCTTTGTTGCGCACGAACGTTTCCGGAACAAAGATTTCCTGTTCGTTCTGCCAGGCGGGAATGCGGTCGCGGTGCGGGTCGAAACGGCGTAAAGCCCATTGTGCATATTTGCGCAGGGCCGGCAGATGCTTTCTAAGCAATGCTGGATCGCGATGGCTTTGCCAAGCCAGTTCAAAGGCTTGGGCGATCAATGGCCACGGTGCGGAGGTTGAGGTCATTCCCCCCGCTTCGACCCATGCAGGGAAGCCGCCGTTGCTTTGCTGAAGTGAAAGTGCTGTCTGCGTTAATTTCTGTGCAACGGAGGGGTTAATTAGCATCCATGCGCGAACGAGTGGATAGAGTTCGTTGAGCGAAAACGTTTCATTGGCGAAGCCGTCGGCCAGACTCCATAAGCCGTGGAGCGCGCCGGTACGTTCGCGTAAACGGGCGGTCAGCGTTTCGGCCGCGAGTGCAACGGGTGGGTTATGGCGCGGGTTGGCGCTAAAGAGGCGGAAGATATTTGTGCGTTCCTCTGTTTCGTTTTGCACGAGGATTTCAAAGGGTTCATCGAGTGCGGCTTCGGCTTTTCCGATGGCCCGTTCAGGGGTTAGCTCGCCGCAGACCAGTGCGAAACGGTTTTCTTGATGAAGGAGGAGAATGGTTGTACGCCCTCGTTGTATCCAGCTGAAGTTGTTGTCGTTGGTGATTGTCGTGGTTGAAGTCAGTTGCGGCATCGGGAGTCCGGTGACGGTTCCGCAGAGTATGCCGGGTTCTGTCAGCAGGGCGTCAATTCGGTTTTTTTTGGGTTGCCGGTGTGCGCTAATGGAAAAACCGTTGTAGAGGAGACGGGTTGCACAGGGAGTTTCCGGGTCAATTAGTTGGAGAGCCCACCCGCCACAGGATTCGGCTAGCTCCCCTGTGGTAGCACCTGCGATGAAGGGGGTGTGATCCTCCGGACCGGATGAAAACCGCCAGCCTTGTTTCCAGGGGATGTCTGGATAATCTGTGAAGATATTTTGCATGCAGAAGTTTTTATACTGGCTTAACTGGCGGACTTCTTCAATACCTTGATTTTGATTTTGGTAGTTAGCGAAAGGCTTGCACGATTAGATTTAAAATGATTATGATCACCCTGCATCTATGAATGAATGGAAGGGGTGGAGTTATGGCCATTGCACGTGCAATAGAGATGGTTCGCAAGCAGGTTCCCGATCTGGATGGAAGAATCAGTCAATTTGAAGTTGAAACCTTCGAGATGGATGATGAGTTAGTTGATGCGTTTTGCGAAGAGCTTGAGCGAATGTCCACCGATATGCAAACCGGTTTAAACTCTTCAGCTAATGAAATGATCCGTGTGGCGGCACACTCGATTAAAGGTATGGGCGGCACCATGGGCCTCCCGGAAATTTCCGTTTTGGCGCAGGAGATCGAACTGACACTTCGCGCCGGGAAAATGGAACGTTGCACTGTGCTGTGTAACGAGCTGATTAAATGGGCCCGTGAATTTGTTGCCGGCAAGAAATGAGCATTATTGCGGCAGATGATTCGCATGAAACGGTCATGCCGAGTACGGTGCGACCGGTTTTGGGTGGCAAAGTGCTGGTAGTGGATGATGAACGTCCCAATCGGCTTTATCTGAAGAAACTCCTTTCCTCTTACGGCTGTGAAGTATTTGAAGCGGTCGATGGGCCTTCGGCCTTAGAGATGTTGCGCCATGAACGTCCGGATTTGATCCTCGCTGACGTGGTTATGCCCGGCATGGATGGTTTTGAATTGTGCGGGGCCGTTAAAAAACTCCCGGCAACCCTTGATGTGCCCGTGATTATGGTGACAGCCAAGGGGCAGATTGAAGATCTGAAAAAGGGGTTTGACCTTGGGGCGATGGATTATATCCGTAAGCCTTTTGATGCGCGTGAGCTGGTATTGCGGGTCGGCAA
This sequence comes from Pontiellaceae bacterium, assembly GCA_044352355.1. Taxonomy (GTDB): domain Bacteria; phylum Verrucomicrobiota; class Kiritimatiellia; order Kiritimatiellales; family Tichowtungiaceae; genus Tichowtungia. The sequence continues at coordinate 22,613 of JBILEA010000012.1, forward strand.
TGCGCTGGCACTCAAGCGCAGTAATGATGCACTGGCTCACTGGAAGAGTCGTGTATCACACGAACTGGAACTCGCTGGAAAAATTCAGCAGTCGATGTTTTCCACCGAACCGCTTTTTACCGGGCCTTTTGAAATCCGTATAAAATATCGCTCATCCATGGATGTCGGTGGTGATGCGTTTGATGTGATCTCTTTGCCGGATGGGCGTTGTTGCGTTTATGTGGCGGATGTGTCAGGACACGGAGTTGCCCCGGCCATGATCTCTTCCATGCTAAAAGCAACCGCTACTGAGCTGATCCGGAACTTCTATGACCGTGGGCCTGCGTTTATCTGCAACGAACTGCATGTGCGTCTCTGTTCGACACTTAATAATCCGGCTTACTACGCCACCATGCTGTTAGCTCTCTACGATCCGGAAGCTGAACGTTGGGTCTGTATGAACTGTGGCCATCCCGATCCGCTGTTGATTTGCGGCGGGAAACCCATCCCATTTCCTGCCGGAGGTGGAGGTATTCCTGTGGGTCTGCCGCTCGGTCCGTCCCGACCGTTTGCTGAGGAGGATCAAACGATTCTAAAAGCCTGCCCCGGTATGAATATTTTATTCTATACCGACGGACTCTCTGAAGCACGTCACCATAAAACTGGCGAAGAGTGCGGAGAAGCGGAGTTGAGTAACCTTTTTATACGCGTTGCTGCCGATCCTTATGCTGTTAATCGTCCCGCCGCTCTACTCGATCTCATTGAGGCCGAAGGCTATTCCATCGGCCAAGATGACTGCACGGCGATCACGATTCGCATGACCGAACTGTCCAAAGTGCTCATGGAAGGATTTATTGCCATCGAAATGCAAGCCGTCTCCGAGCGCACGGAAGAGATGGAGAGAATTTTGCTGGAACGGGCGGATGAAGACCTTGCTGCGCGCGTTCGACTGGTTGCCATTGAGCATGCCATGAATGTTGTTGAGCACAGCCGGCTTGGTGTTCATGAGTCGATGTGGGTACAGCTTATTCTCGACGAACACGGGTGCCGGCTGGTATTTATTGACCAAGGACGCGAGTGGGATATTTCCTGCGCCACCGCAACGGAGCCGGGTTTTGATGAGTATGCCGAAGGCGGTCGTGGATTGTTGATTACGAATGTTGCCGCCGACTGCGTAGAGCGCTATAGACGAGATTCGCAGAATGTTGTAAGTTATGTGTTCAGGAGACAAACTGACTGATGAATGAATCGGTATATCAGGCCAGACGCGAGTTGTTCAAGACACTCGACCTGCCCGTGTCGAAGGCGGATATCAAACGCCTGCGCTGGCGGCAGCGAAGCCGTTTATTGGTTTGGGAGTGGGCACTGAGCAGCTTGCTGGTTATTAAGCGCCTGATGGATGTGGCTTGCAGTCTCATTGCTATTTTTTTGCTAATACCTCTTTTCGTTATCGTATCCGTTTTGATTGTGATTGAAGACGGCTGGCCGGTGCTTTATGTCCAGCACCGTGTCGGTATGAACGGCCGAATTTTTAATTTCTACAAATTCCGCTCTATGCGTCGTGGTGCGGATCGACTCAAAGAACAGTTGATGGCACAGAATGAATCGGCCGGCGGTGTAATTTTTAAAATGAAAAAAGATCCGCGGATCACGCGGGTAGGACGTATCTTGCGTCGTTTCAGTATTGATGAAATGCCGCAGTTTTTTAATGTGCTTGCCGGCGACCTTTCACTGGTTGGCCCGCGGCCGCCGCTACCGTCCGAAGTGGCTAAGTACACGCTGGCAGACCGCAAGCGGCTGCACGTTAAGCCCGGGCTTACCTGCCTCTGGCAGATTGGCGGACGGTCCACGATCCCATTTGAACAGCAAGTGCGTCTGGATATGGAATACATACATAGCCGAAGCATTTGGCAGGATATTTGCATTATGTTTAAAACCATCCCAGCCGTCCTTTTTGGGCGGGGGGCGTATTAGGAACAGGAGAGATACCCATGAGCGTAGCATGTACAAAAGAACAGGGAATTGGCATCATCACATTGTCCGGTCCGCTTACCGCAGCCACCGTTGAAGCATTCCGCGAACAGCTTGCCGCTTGGCAGGCTGGTGAAGGCGATATCAAAAATTTCGTCTTCGACCTGTCCGCCGTAGACTTTATGGACAGTGCAGGGCTCGGTTCACTGATTGCGGCACTTAAACGCATTACGGAGCGCGGCGGCGATATGAAGCTGGCCTGCCTTCAGAAAAAACCGCGTATGGTGTTTGAAATTACCCGCGCTTATAAGGTGTTTGAGATTTTTGATACCGTCGAAGAAGCGATCAAAGCGGCTAAGTAGTAACAATCTGTTCCACTGTAATAATGAAAGCAGTGCTCTATACAGGCGGTAACCCGCCGTGGGCTGAGGTTTTTGGTGACCGTTCGTGGGCGCTATTGCCCATCGGCAGTCGCCCCTTGTTGAGTTACTGGCTTGAACTTTGCGTGGATCTCCAAATAACCGACGTACAGATCATTCTCGGACAGGCCGCCGAATATATCGAAATGTTCTGCGGAAATGGCGAAAAATGGGGGCTGAATATTAATTACAGTCTCATTCGCGCCGAGGATGACCCACAGTCGTATCTTTCTCGCGATGCGGATCGCTGGAGCGATGGATTACTCTATATCGGCGCCGCGATGTTCCCTCGCCGCCGCGAGAATTTCACGACAGAAAAAATGCAGATTCTTTTTGATGGGTGCTGTGTGCGCCACGAAAGCCAGTCCGCTTTTTTTATTAGTCGTGACCGTCATACGATCAATCAATTTATTCATAACCAACATTGCGATGATATAAATTGCCGTGTGGCGGAATCTGCAGGTCTTGATTTCACCTGCATTCGTGACATTTCGCACTACTACCAGCTCAATATGGAAATGGTGCGGAACGAAATGAGCCGTTATCTCTCCAGCGGCTATTCCTTCACGGACGGGGCCTCGATCGGGTATAACGTGATTACGCCGCCCTCTGTCAGTTTTACGGCGCCGCTGGCCATTGGTAACGACTGTCGTATTGGCGCTATTTCCGCGATTGGTCCCGGTGCGGTTATTTCCGACCATGTCCTCGTCGACCGTCAGTGTGAAATATCCGATAGCATCATTCTCTCTGATACCTATGTGGGTCGCAATCTTGAGATTAAGGGGAAAATTGTTGCAGGCAATCGTATTATTGATCCGGAAGATGGCACCTGTCTCGAAATCGAAGATCCTTGGCTTGTAGCGCAAACCCGTCCACGCAACCAGATGAGCGATTTCCTGCGCGCCGTTTTTGGTTGGGCCTTAGCCCTGTTGCTTGTCGTTTTACAGTTTATTCCCTTTATCTTTTTCTACACGGTCATCCGGCTGCTTGGACGCGGTCGTTTCATTGGTCGCAGTTGCTGGGGTATCGGGGGAAAGAAAATATCGGTTGCGCATTTTGTGGCTTCCAGTCTCGAGCCAAGCCCTTTGATTATGATTTTTTACGGCACCTCGCTCGACCGATTTTTGCAGCTGCTCAGTGTA
>JBILEA010000013.1:0-26019 GCA_044352355.1 Pontiellaceae bacterium
CAGCCCAGTTGACCGGCGAAGAATGGGAAGTCGCGGGAGGCGGCATCTCGGTTCCGGTTGACGGAACCAATCACACGCTGCTCATTGCCGCAACCGATCAGGGCGGAAAGACCAATTCCAGAACGCTCACGCTCAACTACAATGCCTCTGCATCCAGCAGCTATGTTTACGACCTGCGCGGGAACCTCGTTCAGAAAACGGTTCACACCAACCCGCTCCAAATCACCTCCTACACCTACGATGCGCTGAACCGTCTCCTTTCCGTGTCTTCGGTGTCTTCCGTGGTTCAGTATCGCTATGATTATCTGAATCGCCGCGTTGCCAAAACGGTTACCACCGGAACCGGAGGGTCGAGTTCCACCTCGACCGAATACTATCTGTGGTCCGGGCAGTCGGAAATCGGAGCTTTCGACGCCGATCTGAACCTTATCCAGTTCCGTATGCTCGGCGAGGGGCTAGGTGCTGAGGTTGGCGCGGCGGTTGCCGTCGAACTGCGCGACGGCGTTTCCAACCCTTGGAAAACCTATGTGCCTGTTCACGATTTCCGGGGTAATGTTGTCTGCTTGGTTGATAAATTAGCCGGCACGGTTGCCGAAAGTTATCGTTATGATGCTTATGGCAACGTCAAGATTTACGACTCCACCCAATCGGAAATCGCCAATCATCAAACGGCGATTGGAAACCCGTGGCAGTTCTCCTCCAAAAGAATGGATCGCGAGGTTGGCCTGATCTACTTCACCCAGCGCTATTATGATCCGACCCTCGGACGCTTCGTAACCACCGACCCGCTGGGTGCAACCGATGGCGTCAATATGTACGGCTACGTCCATGCGAACCCGATGATGTTTGTCGACCCGACAGGATTGCTTGCGAAGCATCCAATTGATACTGGAGAAAATATCCTTAAAAATACACTCGCACATGGAGTGGGTGCCGGATGGGCAGTCTACAATTCATTTGTTGATATGTCTGACACATGGAAGAAAGATAAGGGGTTGTTAATAAACCCGTTTCAAAAGGAATTTTCTATTTATGAAATAGCGACGGGAGGATTCCATGCTGCAGGAGTTCTGGCTGGTGCTCCTGCGAGCTTCTTGTCCGGTGACATATATCACAATTACGGAAGCATTATGGATGGTGCAAAAAATCTTGCGATTAGCGGGATGGATTTAAGCGGTGGTTTCTACACCGAAGGATATGCTGGCGATTTGGCAAATAAAATAGAGCACCAAATTGGCCAACCAGTTGCTGCTATTACGAATCCCTCGTTAGTCTTCGGGTTTGGTTCAATTGTGCATTCACTGCTTGGAGAACTTGGCGTTACATTTACCCCATCAGTTTATGTAGCGATGGCGATTCGTGGTGGGGTTGAGAATTTGTATGCACATAGTCAAGGGACACTGGTTGTTTTGGGCGCGTCTGGTTTAATTAGCGATAGTCAGCGCAACCAATTGAATATGCAGACATTCGGCGGTGAAATTCAATGGGACACAGCGACTTGGGGATTTAAACAGGTAGTAAACAACGTAAACGCGTTTGATGCGGTACCTCGGTTGAGCCCGTTGAATATGTTTGGTGGGGCATGGGCGGGGTTATATAACCCGTTTACTCAAGGAATTGAGCAGCATAAATTGGACTTATATATTGATAAAGCTAAGCCGTTTTAGGAGGTTGTATGATTCGAATATGTTTTTTTATTGGGATCTCTTTAATGTGCGGATGTGTTCATGTCAGCACACCCTACCAAGTGGGTGATAGGCTTGAGTTGCAAAAAGATACCTACATTGTAAAGAATGGGAGCAAAACATATCCTGAAATATGTGTTCGCATTAAAACACAAAATGGCGAGATGTATAGAGCATTGCCTCCAGAAGTAGACCAAGCACATGTCGGAATGCAGTATGCGGGGAATACAATTATTGGTGTTTTAAGTAAGGGGGCCATCTTCCAGATTATGCAATTTGAACTGACTTGGGGCGGGGGGTATACTTATAAAACAATAATTTTAAAAGATGTCGGAAGCGGCCAGGTATACGACATGTCCAATACATTATTATTAGAAATTAAAAATGCAGGAAATGGCACTCGTTATTCACTAATGCCAGCAGTTTTTAAGCTCTTAGAATGAGAGCAAAAGCAGAGAAGGGGTCAGAGAAGTCCTATAAATTAATGATTTCGGTTCCCAAGCATTGGAACTGAGACGTAGTCGAACGTGCTTTTGGTATGCCAAAGGAAAGGACCGAATGGCAAAATAAGTTGAGCAGAGTTTAAAGTGGAGGCGATGCGATGATGGAAAAACATTTTGGATCAATAAAGATATATGCAACCTCCGGAATACTTGGATTGTTCCTTTTGCTCTCTACAGGATGTGCGACACCCATGCAGCCCGCTGTGGTGCGTGCGGATTCTATACAAAACCCCACGATTGGATGGAGCGGATATCAATTCAAAATTCCGCCGGGCTTAGAGCAGATTGATTTATCAACGTGTTCTTCTGGAGCAGGTGCTGAAACAGAGCAGATGATGATATATCGGCTTCAGAACGCATGGAATAATCGGGAAAAATCGGGTCAGGCAGGTGGTGAGCGCTTTGGAGAAATTTTCTTCTTTAAAGATCCGGATAGAAAAACCTATTTTTTTCTGTCAGCACACGTTTTATTTTTCACAGCTCCGGTTCCTCCGTTCTCACATCTGCTTTCCCCTGAAAAGCGACAAGTGTACAACGCTATAATCAGGGGGTGGCATCATAACGAGGAACATGTTCAGCCGACAACTGTGGCGGGACATCAGGCACTCCATATCTTTGAACCGAGACTTGAAGAGAATAATGCCCACCCGATGGCGGTTGCATTTTGCGTTTTTCTTGGCGACACAAAAGATGTTTATATCATTGCTGGTTATTCTGAATCCAAAGATGCTCCGCTGTTAAAACAGAATATGCAAAAAATGATGGACGGATTTTCTTTTCTGTGACGTATCTTTTTTACCCAGTTTGCAAATGAAAATCTCGAAATAAAATGAAAGGGAGATGATGAAGAAGTGGTTGAATTTGATGGCGATAATGACGTTTATCACAGGTACGGGTTTTGCTGCGAGCACGAATCTGGTCAGTTCTGCTGCCGATAAGCGTCAGGTGCCGGCCTCTGTTCAGAAGGCGATGGACCAGTCCAAGGAGATCAACAAGCTCAGCAAACAGATCAGCAAAGAAAAAGATCCGGCCAAGCGCGAATCCCTCCTGAACGAACTGCAGGCGGAGTTCACGAAATATTCCGATCAGATGGACAAGGCCGACCAGGAACGCCTCGTTCAGTTCGACACCCAGCGTGCCGAACTTGTTCGGAAAATGGATGACGCCCGCGTTGCCCGTCAACAGCGTATAGAATCCTTCCTTCAGAATGTTCGTGATCAGAAACAGAAATGAGAAGGGCCACCCTCATCGACGGCTCAACACAGAGTATCACTCGCTATGTAACAGTTTAGCGGAATCCGGATGGGTTAAGAACTGTTTGTGATCGGCAGTTTTTCTGGCCGGTAGAGTTTTTCGAGAAAAAGGTGTCAGAAAAAATGTCAGTGTACACCTATGTACATTTTATCTTGATTGGGAGGTCTTGGATGAGCTAACGAGGATATGGGACGGCAATTGAGAATAGAATATTCGGGGGCGACCTATCATGTGATGTGCCGGGGGAATCGCCGAGAAACGATTTTTCAGGATGATCAGGATAAGCAGATGTTTTTGGATACGTTGCACCTTTTGCTGACACCTTTTCCCTGAAAAAACGAAGTCACGTCACCTCAGTTGATATAGCGGAGAGCATTTCGCGAACTGCATTTTCCAAACCTTGGAAAACGGCGCGGGCGACGATGCTGTGGCCGATGTTGAGTGTGTCTAGATGGGGGATCTTTAGAATATCAGAGATATTGTCGAGATTGATTCCGTGTCCCGCGTTGACCTGCAAGCCGAGGGAGTGCGAATACTGTGCTCCGGAGATTAGTTTTTTCAGGAGCATTTCCGCTTTGGCTGGATCGGCTGCATCGCAGAAGGAGCCCGTGTGCAGTTCGACGACGCGCGCCCCGGTTTTGGCAGAAGCTGCGATGATTTTCTCGTCCGGTTCAATAAACAGGCTGACGATAGAACCGTTATCTTGAAGCCGTTTGACGGTTTTTTCCAATGATTGGAAATTCCCAATGACATCAAGCCCGCCCTCCGTGGTGAGTTCCTGCCGTTTTTCGGGGACGAGGCATACTTCGGCCGGTCTGACGTCGAGTGCAATATCAATAATTTTTTCCGAGTTTGCCATTTCGAGATTGATGGGGAGCGGGCAGGATTTGCTGAGTCGGTAGACGTCGGAATCTTGAATATGGCGGCGATCCTCGCGCAAGTGAACTGTGATGCTGACCGCACCGGCTTTTGCACAGATTTTGGCGGCTTCGAGTGTGTCTGGATAGAGGGTGCCGCGCGCTTGGCGCAGTGTAGCAACATGGTCAATATTGACGCCTAGTTTTAGCGCGTGGGGCATATTTATCCTTTTTTTGCGTGTTGCGCAGGGTCGTAAACCAAGCAGGCCGTGGTGTTCCACTCACGAATGACTTCGAGGGCTCGGTATGCACAACCAAAAAGTTTGCGCAGATTGCGTCCGTGCTCCGGGTGTGCGGTGATTCCGATGCTGACGGAAGTTTTAATTCGTTTCCCGCCGGAAGTATAAACCTCTTTTTGGGCGGCCTCGCGCAGGCGGGTGGCGATTGCTTGGCCTTGTTGAAGGGTGCATGGGGCTAGAATCAAAAAGTCATCGCGGTGAAAGCGGCCGATGAGGTCGCAGTCGCGGGTTATACGTCTGAGGACTTTACTGACGCCGGTGATCACGTCGTCGGCCGCCGTTTCACCGTGCAGCTGGATTATTTGGTCGATACGGTTGATCCCAACACAGAAGAGAACAGCCGGTTCTTTTCTGCGACGTATTTCGTCCAGATATTTGCGCATGTAGGATCCGACAGCGGCGGGTTTTAATACACCGGTGAGCGGGTCGATGGCCGCGTTTTTATCTTCACGGCTGAGCTCGCCGATTTCTCCGGCTGATTTTTCTTTTTCTGTGGCGGCGGAAGTGGGTGCGGGTGAGGGGGCTATACAGAAGGGTTGTGGATTTTCAAAACAGACGGTTTCGAGGGAGGTGGTGGCTGAATCGATGAGTTGCTGTGTGTTGATTCCATGCAGAGGGAAGCTGCTGATACCGATACGAAAAGCGGTTACAACGGGAAGATTTTCTAAGACTTTTTTCAGGTCGGTTGCTATGCGTTGCGCCACGGCAGGTATATTCGTTTCTTCGGTATCGATGATGGCCGCTACACAGTCGTCGCGGAACAGACAGGCTTTGTCGTCGGTGCCTCTGACTATTTTTTTAAGTTCGTTGAGCAGTTCTTCCTGTATGCTCCGTTTGGACGGCACTTCGGTAAGAAATTGAACAACAAAAACACCGAAGCCAGAGGAAGTACGGTTTATTTTGCTTAGGTAACGGGTGACCTGAATAAAAAAGAAATCGTTACAATCTTCGACGGTCGTGAGATCATCTTCGCTAAGCTGGATCATCCGGTGAAAGCGGTAGGTGCTATTAATCAGCGTGATGATTGCAAATGAAACGCCCGTTACAAGCAACAGCTGCCCGGCTTGAGCCAAGGGCAGCTGTGCTAGCGGTGAAAGCTGTAAAATGGAACTCAGCATGTAAAGGTCGCTTCAGGGAAGCGCGGCATGTGCTAGTAATAAAGCACGAATTCACCGCGACGGTTAGCAGCCCACGCTGCTTCGTCATGCCCCATGTTGACCGGCTTCTCTTCGCCGTAGCTCTTAGTTTGAATTCGGTCTGCGCCGATTCCGAGACCCGCCAAATAGGCGCGTACGGCTTGTGCACGACGTTCACCCAGAGTCAGATTGTATTCATTGCTACCGCGTTCGTCGCAATTGCCTTCGATAATGACAGCATGTGCATCATTCTGCTTGAGACTCTGTGCAACGGTTTCAATCTTCGAGCGTTCGCTGTCAGCTACCTGTGCGCTATCATAGTCGAAATAAACCGGAGCAAACATGCCGGGATGTTCTGTTCCGCCTGTAAAGCGGTCGCCCATAGCAAGAGAGCCGTTGGCACCGTACAGCCCGTCTGAGCCGTAAACGCCTGCCGGATTCTTTTTATGAAAAAGACTCTTACAACCAGTAAGTGTGGAGACAGCCATCAATAAACATATACCCGAAATGAAAGGAGCACTCTTCTTCATAACAACAGACCTCACTATTAACTTGTTTCTATTACGGCGAACAATCAGGCGAATACCAGTTCCCGTTACCTTGGAGTAAAGCTACCGGACGGTCGCTTACTGTGTCAAGGAGGTAGATTGATGATTGGTATTTAACGGAACGGGCCGCGACGATATGGCGTCCATCCGGGGCCCACGAAGGATCCTCATAATCGGCGCCGTCGCTGACGAGATAGGTCATTTGGCCTGAGGCAGGCTGGATTACAGCAATTACATACTGTCCGCCAGTTCGGCTGGCGCAGGCAATCAGACCGTTAGGGCCCCAATCGGGGGCGACGTTTTCTGTCCCGCGATTACTGATGCGTCGAGGGGTCCCGCCGTCGCGAGAGATAGTGTAGAGCTGAGGTCTGCCCGTGCCGCCCTGGTCGGAGGCGTACACCAGCTGACTGCCATCCGGAGACCAGTCCGGGCTGGCTTCGGCGGCGCGTGGAGTATTTGTCAGGCGGGTTAATTTTCCGCTGCGAATATTTTTAATATAAAGCTCCGGATTACCGTCTTTGGAAAGAATCAGCGCTAGATCTTTGCCATCAGGAGAGATCGAGGCGCCCGTATTTAGGCCGCTGTAGCTCGCCAGTGAAGTGCGCTGGTTGCGGTTCAAATCAATGCGGCAGATATCAGGAAAGTTCCGCATGTAGGAGGTGTAGACAATGCTGTTTCCGTCTGGGCTCCAGTTTGGTGCAATGGCGATACGCCCTTCACCGGTAAGCTGTCGTACGTCTCCGCCGTCGCTGTCACAGAGATAGAGTTCTTTCTTTCCGGTGCGGTTTCCTACCAGCACGATGCGCATGGAGGCGATTCCTTTATGTCCGGTGACGGCTTGGACGATATCATCGGCCATGCGATGGGCGATGGCGCGAGATTGTCCGTCATAATTCTTGGACAGGAGGATTGTTTGGTCGTTTAGGCGGACAACTTGACCGCTGGCCTTTGTAGCGTTGCCGGAGGAGATTGCTGTCCCATTTAATCTGATTTCGCCGCCGCCGCGCACGGGATCAAACCAGCCGGAAAGGCGCAGATCTTTTTCCAAGGTTTTTAGAAAAGTCTGCGAGGCGGGATCTGTCGCCGCACGCAGATCTGAAAGATCGATGGTGATTTTCCGGTCAGCGGATTTAACAACTCGCACTTGAGCATTAACCCATGGTGTGATCAGAAATAGACAGAGGAGGGTAAAAAAACATTTTTTCATAGCGCTTATCCTTAGCGCAATGACTGGGCGGATGAAAGTGGATTTTTACAGAAACTCGGTTTTGTATGATTACAAAATTTAACACTTCATAGGGAAAGATGCTCCGCGCCAGAGAATATGCCATTGATCAACGGTTTCCATTAAACGACAAAAGAGCAAATTTTCTAATGACTAATCTGATCAACGTCTGCGAACGTGTATTTTGTAATAGCCAGAGGGGCGTTGAATGCGATTCGTTTCATCATCCTCAAACTCAGCGATTTCCCCATCGAAAGTACGGATTGGGCTTGAGCCAAAGCCTGTGATTAAGTTTTCTGCATAATAAACATCATATACACGACCTGGCTTGCGTTCCCAACCGAGTTTGCGGCCAGTCAACCCCATTTTGTTGATTCTTAGAGCATCATCAGGGTTGGTCGGATCGATTCCTGCAATATAGGCATCGCGCAGATTCATAATTCCGTTCCGTGCCTTATCGAAGATGTTGGTTACGCCGGCATTTCCGAAGTAGTGCTTTTCCCACCAGTCAGGGATATCATTTCCGTTTGTGTCGATACGAGCCACGACGCTGTTTGTCGGTTCCGTATTATTGATTTGCAACTCATCAAAATAAACCGACGAACTACCGTTATTTGCGATTAGAAGAGATTCTAACTGACTTCCAGTCGAATAGAGAGCCAGCCATCCGGTATTGGTTGCCGTTGCCGTGCCGTTGTTTGTAGTGACTGTCATCATCCACTGGTTGGCCTGGTAGTCGCAGTAGATGTCAAAGTTGATCCAATCGTTGGTTTCCAGTTGTATATTGGTTATGGTTGCATTCGTTGAATCGTAGACAACCAGCTTCCTGTCTGAATTGATGAAGAAAGCCACGCTGGTGTTGCTGTTAGATACTTCAGGAGCGCCTTGCGGAGCATCTGTAATTCTTGCATGAAAACGAACCCAGATCGAGTCGCTGTTGCTGGACAGTCCGCGGGCCATAGCCCCTGAATTAAGTTGAAGAGCGCTTCCCTCAAAGAATACATTTGATTGGATTATGGCGTCGGCACCCTCACTGAAGGTCCAAGCGTTGGTCGACTCGGACGTGTTGAAAGTTTCATACAAAGGCAAGGAAGCCCTTGCAGAAAAGGTAAGTACTACAGAAATTAACAGCACATAGCAGTTCTTCATATAGGAACGGTAACAAACAAATATAGAAATAGGAAGATTAATCTGCCAGTTCGAAGAAAATTTCGATGTTTAGGTCGGGCAGGTCAGGCGGCGGGATTGGCAGTCGAGTTGTTGCATTCAAGGCGCTCTGCACCGATTGGTCAAACGATGTGTTGCCCGTCCGGCGGGTGATGGATTTTAAGGAAACAGTTCCATTGCGCTCCACCCGAACGGTTGCAACGGCAATCAGGCCGATCGGAGCCCCGGCAGGTTGCTGCCAAACTGCATACATTTGTTGTTTTACGCTGTCGTAGTACCAACCAAACGGACTGTACATTCCGCCGGCAGATCCGGAGCCTTTTCCTGTGCTTGTTCCTGATCCTGAGGTAGTTATAGAGCTGTTTAGTGCGGAGCGCAGACCGCTATAGTCAACCGATTTGCGGGTTGGTGTGCTTGTTTTCGCGTTTGGATTCGGCACTCGCTTGCCGCCTTTACGTATTTCGGCTAGTCGATCTGCCTCTGTCTTCGGCTTGGCCGGAGCGTTGGTTGTGGCCTTTTTAGGCGGCGTATTGGTGACCGCCGGTTTTTTGACTTCCGTCTTTTTAGGAGGAGCGTTGGTTTCGACTTTTTTCGGTGGGGTATTGGTGCTAACCGGCTTAGGGGTCGGTTTCTTTTCAGGTTTCGGTTCGGGTTTAGGTTCCGGTATGGACTTGGGTTTAATTTCCGGTTCAGGCGCTACTTCTGGCTCGGGTTCATTCGCGGGTGCCGGAGAGGGGGCCCCAGTAAGGTCAAAGAATTGAATCTCTTTCGGCTTCGGGGTGCATCCCCGGAATGACGACATCAAAATAGTCAGCAGGATGATGGCTCCATGTGCGATGGAGACCTGCCCGAATATTTTTTTTGCCGGAGGATTTTTCACGTTTTTATTCGGCGTTTACTCGGCCTGTGTCACCAGTCCCATGGTCTCGATCTTGGCGTTTTTTAGAACCTGTATAACTTCTACCACGCGACCATAATCTATTTTTTCATCGGCCCGCACGTACACGGTCGTTTTAGAATTGGCGGAGCCGATGTCGCGCATTTTTTCTTCCAAGCGCTGCAGCGACATAGCTGTGCCATCCAGTGACAGGCCGTCTTTTATGGATATTTCGATGGTATGATGTTTTTTTGTTAAATCCATCGGCCCGGCCTTTGCATTCGGCAGATTAACCGGAAGACTTTGTTCAATGATGGGCATGGTAATGATGAAAGCGAATAGCAGGATAACGATAATATCCATCAGGGAGGTGATGTTGATCTCATTGCTTTCTCTGAGTGAGATCAGGCTGGTTCTCCTTTTTCTTCTCACAAGGCTCCTTTATTTTGAATAAGTCAGCATAAACTCTTGCTGAATGCGTCCTGTGAATTCCTGAGAAAAATTATCCATTTGCACTGAAAGGTAGCGGATGCGAGTCGAAAGCAGGCTGTATCCGATGGAGGAAGGCAGCGCAACCAGCAGTCCAACTACGGTGGTTAACAGTGCGCCTGAGATGCCGGGTGCCACTGCCGAAAGCGTCGCCGACCCGGCCACCGCCATTCCGCTGAATGTGCCCATAACGCCCCAGACTGTTCCCAACAAGCCCAGGAATGGACCAACGCTAACAGCAGTTGATAGAAGTCCCATATGGCTTTCCAGCTCAAGTGCTGTGTCCGCGAGCGCGCAGTCTACTGCGGCGTGTATGGGATCCATTTGGTGCGGATCAAGCCGGCGCTGTTCGGGAGGGTAGGCGTTGCCCATCAGAATTTCATCGCGGTCAACGCCGATCAGAGTGAGTTGATTAATCAGAGCTTTGCAGCCCGCCTCATAGATGGTGTTGAGCGGGGTTTCCGGCATGCTCTGTTTTTTAACAAACAGATTGGTCGTACGGGCCTGTTCATGAAAGGCTCTCAAAAAACGATTACTTGATATCCGGGCAAGGCGCAATTGGGCGAACTTTGTCAGCAGGACAGTCCAGGCTCCCACCGAAATAAGAATCAGTACAATGACAATCACTTTTCCGTTCATTGCGCTCTGGCGGAACGCCAGTCCGACACTGGCCGTCATTAAAGGGAACAGCAGTCCATTCATAATTTATTGTCTCCGAGTTTTCCAATGGTTGGAAGGAATTTAAGCTGCATTCTCCAAGGTTTATAAAAACAGTACAGTTTTTTTTCCAAACATCGTAAAAATCAATTATGCTCCGCCACATGAAAAAACTTATTTTTACCGTTTCAAGCCTGCTTCCTTTGTTGATTTTGTTACTTTTAACCGGCGCCGCGCCGGTGTCTCAGCCCGAGGTGCGTGCGATTTGGATAACCCGGTTTGATTACCAGAAACCGGCTGATGTAGAGGCGATTATTGCCAACTGCGCCCGTGCCGGGTTTACGGACATCTTTTTTCAGATTCGCGGTAATGGAACCGTCTTTTATCCGAGTAAAGTGGAGCCATGGGCTTTTGAGCTTACAGGCGCTGACGTCGCTACGACTGGACGGAATCCAGGGTGGGATCCGCTGAAAATTGCTGCTGATCGTGCCAAAAAAAGAGGCGTTCGTTTGCACGCATACATGAATGTGCTACCCGGCTGGCGCGGGCTTAAAGACCCGCCTCGTTCCGCCGGGCAAAGCTGGACGGCTCACCCCGAGTGGTTCATGGTCGATTCGTTGGGGCAGCGTATGCGCCCGACTAGTGGTTGGTATTCTTTTCTGAACCCGGCACTGCCGGACGTCCGCCAGCATCTCACGCAGATTGCGGCAGAACTATCGCGCTACGACCTTGCCGGGCTACACCTCGACTACATCCGTTTCCCTTATGACTACAAAGACGTAGCATCACAGCTTTATCCCAAAGCCTCGCCGGAAGAGAT
This sequence comes from Pontiellaceae bacterium, assembly GCA_044352355.1. GTDB lineage: Bacteria > Verrucomicrobiota > Kiritimatiellia > Kiritimatiellales > Tichowtungiaceae > Tichowtungia. Next base: position 11,518 of record JBILEA010000013.1, read on the forward strand.
TAAGAAACGTGCGGACTTTTCCTATGATCGATTTTCGATCGAGCAGGTTAAGAAAAATTATAAAAATAACTGGGGCGTCTTTCGACGTGAAGCGGTTTCTCAGGTTGTGATGTCGCTAAATAAGACCTTTAAGGAACGCCGAGGACCGCAGTGCATCATCTCCTCCAGCGTACTGGCCGATTTTGATTTGGGTTACGGCACAGCCTTTCAGGATAGTCGCCGCTGGGCTAAAGAAAAGTACGTCGACTGGCTTGTACCGATGAATTACAACTCGCAGCTTTTTGATGAAAGGCTCGGCAAAATTCGCAAATCGTTGGGGCACAGCGCGACATCCACGCGACTGGTGGTCGGGATCGACTGCAAGGCGGCACCGTATGAAATCCGGCGCCAGATCGCGGCGGTTCGTGCGGCGGGCTGCCGTGGCTATGCACTGTTTGCCTATTCGTATCTTTTTGAAAACCATCAGCCAACGGCCAAAGCAAAAGCTGTTTTGCAGAGTATAAGATAGAAGATTGCTTCTAGAAACGGGCAATTGTTTGTCAAATGCATGGCAGAATCAGTTTTTTCATGACGTTCTCCTTTGCATGATATAGTTTACGTTGGAATTAACTGACAGGAAACAATTTGAACGCAAAATCATTTAAAAATGTGGCCGTCCTCAAGGGTGGATTTTCTGCGGAGCGCGACGTGTCGCTCGAATCCGGCGCGGCGATTGCCGGCGGCTTGCGAAAAGCCGGATATACTGTAACTGAAATTGACGTTATTTCGCCGGATTTTACAGTGCCTGCGGGAATTGAGGCGGTATTTATTGCGTTGCATGGCACTTTCGGCGAAGACGGTGGTGTTCAAACCCGGCTGACCGAGTTGGGCTTGCCCTATGTGGGTGCGAACGCAGAAGCCAGTCGTCGTTCGTTCGATAAGCTGCTTACTGAAATTTGTTTACGCAAAGCGGGTGTGCTGGTTCCGGAAAGTGAAACGTTACGTCGTGGCGACCAGCGTACCCTTACGCTGCCGGTCGCGGTCAAACCGCCGCGTCAGGGTTCCAGCGTCGGCTGTTCATTGGTTTTTGATGAGTCCGAGTGGACCCCGGCCATGGAGGATGCGTTGAAATATGACGACGAAATTCTCGTGCAACAGTTTATTCCCGGCCGTGAATTTACTGTCGGTATGGTGGATGGTGAGGTTTTGCCAATTGTTGAGATTGTAACGGCGGCGGGGTGGTATGATTATACGGCCAAGTACAAAGTGGATACGACTCGTTATGTCATTCCGGCTGAACTGGATGAGGAAACCGCCGCACGGATGCAAACGGCCACACGTGAAACTTTTGCAGTACTCGGTGCTCGCGGGTTGGGTCGAGTTGATTTTCGTATGACGCCCGCAGGGGAGCAATTTGTGCTCGAACTCAACACGATCCCAGGGTTTACCTCGCACAGTCTTCTTCCCAAAGCGGCGGCGGCAGCCGGAATCGAGTTTTCGGTGCTTTGTGATCGAATCATGAAAACCGCTTCGCTATAAAAAGGTGAGCACAGCGACGGAGAACAGCCATGGCTGCAAACAGACGGAAAATTCAAAGAGTATATTACAGCAAAACTAAAAGCAGAGCCTCGAAAAAAACATTTGCCCGGCGCGGGTTGGTGGTTCTTTTTTTGGTGGCAACCGCCGTTGCGCTGGTGTACGGAGTTTTTATGGGGCTTCGATATACCGGGTCACTGTTTTTTGCCCGCAATCCAAAATTTGAACTTAAAGTGATTGATATCACGTCGGATGGGCGGCTCCCTGCGGACTTTTTCTGTGAACGGGCCGGACTGCGCACCGGCATGAATCTGTTTGCGTTGGATTTTGATCAATTACGTAAAAAGTTCGAAGAGGTTCCGCTGGTTGAATCCGTCACCATTGAGCGGAAGCTTCCGGATACCTTGATGATTAAGGTGATTGAGCGGGTGGCGATGGCGCAGATCCGCTGGAATCCGCGTGCATTACCTTTTTTGATGGATCGCTATGGAGTGGTTTTGCCGATGACTCGTAGCGGACAGGCTCTTCCGCTGATTGAAGGGCTGGCCTCGCAAAAACTGCGTCTTGGAGACCGCATTGACAATCCGGGAACTCGTCAATGCCTGGATATTCTGGCTGCAGCCGATCAGCTTGGTCTTGGAGCGCAGGTTGCTTTTTCCAGTTTTGATATTCGTTATCCTGACTTTGTAACGGCTGTTGTTAACGGCGAAACCACGGTCCGTTTTCCCTTGCATTCGGGGCGTGAAAAACTGATACGACTGGTCAGTGTGTTGCAACTTTCAAATGAACAGGGCCGCCGTGTTAAAACCATTGATTTGACACCGGACGGACGTAATGTGCCGGTGACGTTTCATGAACCGGTATTGGTAAAGGAATAAGGAATTTTTTTATGGCTGCACCCTTTATTACTGCGCTTGAAATCGGCACAACGACGATTAAGGTTTTAATGGCCGAAGTGCGTGAGGACGGCGGCCTAATGGTTGCCGGGCTTGGTGAATGTGAATCGCGTGGTGTGCGCAAAGGCGAAATTGTTGACTTTGAATTGGCGCTGGATACTGTGCGCCGCGCTATGGAGGCCGCCGAGGCCGTTGCGCACAAATCGATTGGCGAAAGCGTCTATCTGGTCGCGTCCGGCGGACGGGCCGAAAGTCTGCTGCATGTCGGTGGAATTCCGGTGCTTAACGAATACGAAGAACCCGGCGGCGAAATCACACGGGAAGATATTGATCAGGCTCTTGAAGTGGCCCGGAAGATCCCGTTACCCGATGATCGTATCCGTCTGCACACCTTGCAGCAGAATTTCGAAGTAGACGGGCGCGGCGGTATTGTCAATCCCGAGCGAATGCTGGCTGAAGAATTGCGCGTTGGTATGCTTCTTATACACGGTCAACGTGCTGTAGTCGAAAACCTCAAGAAGATGACCGAAAACGTGCCGGTCGTTTGTGCCGATGCCGCGTTTGGCGGATTTTGCTCTGCACAGGCCGTGCTTGCACCTGAGCATAAACGTGCGGGTGTGGTGGTGATTGATCTTGGCGGCGGCACCACGGATTACATTGTTTATAATGCCGGACTCGTTAAGCTGGCCGGCTCCATTGCGGTAGGCGGCGATCATGTGACGGCGGATATTTGCAGTGGACTCAACTTGAATCGCCGGCAGGCAGAGGCAATCAAGAAAGAATCGGGCAGCGCACTGATTAACCGCCTGCAGAATGATCAGAATATTTCCATTCCTGCCGAAGGCGGTTTTAGCGGACGGGTTGTGCGTGCCGCGACGCTGTACACGATTATTAACGCCCGCATGGAGGAGGTCTTCAAACTGATTGCTGAAAAGATCGAAGACGACGGGCTTGCCGGCATGCTTAGTGCCGGGGTTGTTTTGACCGGCGGTGGCTCGGCAATGGAAGGTATTGCGGATCTGGCTCAGCAGGTTTTTAATGCGCCTTGTCAGATTGGTCGCATTCACGACTGCGTTGGGTTGTCGACAAAGCAAGAGGGGGCCCGTTTTGCGGCCGCCATCGGCTGTGTGCGCTATGCCGCCAGTTTAATTAAGCCGGAGCCGCCCGCCCGTGCGGTGTGGCGAAAATTGCTTTCTAAACTTTGGGGTGGAGGCAGTCATGAATGATTTGCAGAAAAAGATTTTAGTATTCGGCTTGGGCGGGGCGGGGTGTAATACCATTGCGCGTATTGCCCCGCGTGCACCTGAAGGGATGGAATTCGCCGTCATGGACTGCGATTTCCAAACCTTGGAAACCTGTTCAAATATCGATAACCGGCTCGCGGCCGGTAAAGCACTTACCGACGGTATGAGCACAGGCGGCGATCTAGAAGTTGGGCGGCGTTGTGCAGATAGTGCCGCCGGTCAGATTGAGACCCTTTTAAGCGGCGTGGATCTGCTTATCGTCATAGTGGGCCTCGGTGGCGGATTCGGTACCGGCGCGGCACCGGTCATCGCCCGTATAGCCCGTCATCTCGGTGCTACGACCCTGTTTTTCACCGTTTTGCCATTCCCTTTTGAAGGATTGGTGGCTCAAGGCAAGGCGCATAGTGCGCTACGCAAACTGCGAACTTATGCCGATGCGATTGTGCAGATGCCTAACGCGCTTATTCAGCCGGAGGGAAATGTCCTGCTTGAAGAAAGCCTTGAAAATAGTAGTCGAACGTTGGCTGCCGGTGTGATTGGCGTCTGGCGAATGATGGCTTACACCGGCGTCTGCAACCTCGACTTTCCCTCGTTGCAAACCATGCTAAGTTATTGTGATTCCTTTTGCCGCTTTGCCACGGCCACCGCGACTGGGGAAGGGCGTGCCGATGCTCTGATCGATTCGCTACATAACCATCCATTGGTTAAAGATGATTCCATTTTTGAAACCGCACCCGGTATAATTATTGGCATCACCGGCGGAGACGATCTGAAGCTTTCAGAAATTCAGCAGATTATGGAGGTTCTTGCGCCGAAAGGACATGAATGCTGGGTCAAAATGGGGGTCGCGGTTGATGCGACCTTTACCGGACGGATTTCTGCCATCGTGTTGGCGGCTGAAGCGTGGAAAGAACCCTTGGTCGACGATGGCCGTGGCGGACTTAAACCGCTTGCCGGCGACGGCAAGCAAGGCGAGCTGGCTGGTGTTCTTAAGCCGCGCTCGCGTACCTTTGGCGGTGCAGAACGCACCATCTGGAATGGCGAGGATCTCGACATACCCACGTATATACGCCGCAAAATCAAGCTTCCGCGTTGATTTTTCTATCATGGGAAGAATATGGATTTCGACTGGCTCATTATCGATGGTTACAACCTAATGCATCAGGATGGTGCGCTGGATGGGCGGCGGGATGATTTGCAAACAGCCCGCCAGCGGCTGGTGCGCAGTATAGAGCGTGCTGCAACGGGGATGGCTTCGCGTATTACTGTGGTATTTGACGGCCGTGAGAGCGGTCGCGATATAGCTTTCGATGCGCCGAATTTCGAAGTGGTTTTTTCACCTTCGAATCGAACGGCGGATGGTGTGATCGAACAAATGGTTCATGATGCAAAAGAGACGGAACGGGTTTTGGTTGTTACCTCAGACTGGATTGAGCAACGGCTGGTTTCGGTGTTCGGGGCATCGGTGATTTCCTGTCGCGAATTTTTGCTGCGGTGCGAAACACCTCCGGTTGCATCGAAGAGATTGAAGCCGGTACGAGGTTCTACATTGGGCGACTTCTTCCCGGAAAACTGAGGCTGGAAGAATGGAATGGTGGAAGGCCGGAAGAATGGATTATGGATAAAGAAACGAGACCTTGAAATCATGAAGAAAAAAACTTCCAATCTTCCATCCTTTCCGTCTGCCAATCCGCCTGCGGTTGCGTTGGTCAGTTTAGGTTGCGCTAAAAACACCGTAGATTCTGAGCTTATTCTCGGACGTTTTGTTGAAAGCGGGTGGATGATTGCCGAGGAGCCTGCTGATGCCGATATCTGTCTGGTTAACACCTGCGGTTTTATTCAGGATGCACGTGAAGAGGCTGCAGGCGTGCTGCATGAACTGCGCGGTCTTAAAGGGGGCGGCGGGCCGCGTGCCGTCGTCGCGGTCGGATGTCTCGTTAAACGCGTGACCGACAGTCCAGAATTGGAATTTTTTTTGGAAGCCGCCGATGCGCGAGTTTCATTTCATGACTACAGCCGTTTGCCGGAAATCTGCGCCGGACTGCTTGGTGAAAAGGTCGCGACGTGCGAGCCGGAAGGGTACAGCGAATTTCTGATCCGTCCGCGTTTGCGGATGGGTTCGCCGCACACCGCCTATTTAAAAATTTCTGAAGGCTGTTCCAATCCGTGCACCTTCTGCTCCATTCCAAAAATTCGAGGAAAGCAAATCAGCCGCCCGATGAATGATATTATTGTTGAGGCGAGGGCGCTGATTGAGGCGGGCGCCGTTGAGCTAAATCTGATTGCTCAGGATACTACCGCCTACGGTAAGGATTGGGACGGAGAGTTACACCTCAAGTCGCTACTGCGTAGATTGCGTGATGAAATCAAAGAGGATGTCTGGTTCCGGCTGATGTATGCCTGTCCGCAGCATCTCACCCGCGAAGTGCTGGACGTGTTGGCGTCTGACTCGCGCTTTTGTCCGTACATTGATATGCCTCTTCAGCATATTTCCGACCGGATGCTTAAGGTTATGGGGCGTCAGATCAGCAAGGCGCAAACCGCAGATAAACTAAATTTGATCCGTGAAATTCTTCCTGGCTGTGCGATTCGCACCGCTTTTATTACCGGGCATCCTGGGGAAACAGAGGCTGATTTTAATGAGTTATTGGACTTTGTGAAAGAAGGCCGTTTTACCCACGCCGGGGTGTTCACCTATTCCGCCGAGCCGGGAACGCTTTCAGCTAAAATGGAAGATAGTGTGCCTGAATCCATAAAGACCGAACGCCGTTCTCTTTTGATGGAAGCTCAGCGGATTGTGTCTGCTACACATTGCGCGGCGCAGATTGGTAAAACCATTGAGGTAATGATGGACGGTTTTAGGGAAGACGGTTTGATCGGGCGGTCACAACGAGAGGCCCCAGAAGTAGACGGCGTTGTTTTACTGCCGGAGTTTGATGCGGTTCCCGGCGACCGATTTGATGTTCAGATAACCAACGCTCTTGATTACGATCTAATTGCGGAATAGTTGCTCTGCGAAAAATAAAACGCCGGTTGTATGTGAAACAACCGGCGTTTGAGGTGCAGTGAACAGTTTACTCCGGACGATTTGTCCCAAAGTTGAACGGGTCGACTTTCTGTTGATAAATATCGTTTGCCGCCTGGCTGGTAAGTGTTGTGGCAAAGGTGTTTATGGCTCCTTTAATCACATCGCGGAAGAACCCGAATTTCTTCGGCACAGCATATACGATATCGCCAGCCTGCAATGTGACATCTAATGCGCGGCCGCCAATGATTTTGAAAACACGGGCTTTTTTTGAATCAAACTGAGACATGTCCATGAGCATAACTTTCGGGTTAGCTGTATTGCCTCGTATAATGAGTACATGTCCGTCGCCAGTTTCCCGATTAATACCGCCAGCTTGAACAACCACATTCATGAGTGTGGTTTGTGATGATGCAAACTGAATTCCCTGCGGATTATTGAAAGCGCCTAAGGCGTAAATTTTGCGATCCAGCGCCGAAGGGACCGTGATGATGTCTCCGCTAAGGATTTCCAGGTTTTGTGAAGCATCTGCCTTGTAGATGAGGCGTTCGAAGTCGACCGGTATGACTTCACCGCCGCGTACGAGAGTAGCATGAGCATAGTCGTGTATATCGGCGCTGACATCGCGGATGACGCCGACTTTAGGGCCTCCAGCCTGGGCTATGGCGTCAAGAATGTATGTGCGCCCTTGCAATGGGTAAACTTGCGGTTTCGTGAGTTGACCGAGCATGGTGAAGGTTTGGCTGTTGAAACGGGAGGGGATGACGCTGAGGATAGAGTAGTTAAGCTTGGCCCCTAAGCGTTGACGCATGTCTGTTGTAAGGTCGTCAATGGTACGGCCTGCCGCAGGGATCGTCCCGAGTAGCATATAGGTGATATTGCCGGAAGGGTCGATGGGTAATACACGCCGTGTTTCAGCATCGCCTTCTCCGTAAAGTGTAATCTGGAGTTCGTCGCCGACACCCAGCAGGTAGGGGCCGTTTTTTCGTTGGGTGAGAAATTTGGTGTCGATTAATTCGTCGGGGTTCGTTTGGATCCAGACACCCGATTGCATTTCCTTTAAGCTCAAATCACCGAGGTTGGGCAGTTCGAGCACTTCTGCGGGCAAGAGCTCCTTATTGTTTTCAAGTCGCGGCTTGTCACGCAATGTGGTGCATCCAGCAATGGTGATCACGGCGATCAGCAGAACGGGGAACGTAGTAAATCGGTTTGTTTTCATGGTGTGGTTGTACCTGTTGGGAATAGGTATTTACGGTTTAGATCAGTTGCAAATTCAGTTGCAAACGTATTTACAAACGTGCGAACCATAGCCTTCACGAGGTTGCGAGTGAATAAGAAGGATTTTTCAGGAACAAACACAATATCTCCCGCTTCGAGGAACACATTATGTTCCTTGCCACGCATGATATTGTCCAGATTGACTTTGAAAACTTTGGGGTCGTTCATCGCGTCGCGCAGAATAACTATGCGTTTAATGTCGGCGGTGGCCTCTTTATAGCCGCCCGCGCCAGCATCAAGCCCTGAAATGAGCTGAGTGAGTGTTAGGCCTGCTGTGAAGGGTTGGGATTGGGGTTGGTTGACTTCGCCCATGAGGTAAATTTCGCGGCCCAGAGCAGAGGCAATATAGATAACATCGCCCGGACGCACATAGATATCTTCGGAGAAGTCTTCCTTGTTCATGAGGGCTGCAAAGTTGACTGGAATTTTTTCCTGTCCCCGGAGTATCCAGCTGTCTTTGTAGTTATGAATAGGGATCCAGCTGTCGTGATATTTACCGAGGGCTATTCCCTCTGCTTTAGCGATGGATTGCCGAATGGTGGTGGGTGTATTTAGAGGATAAATGCCGCCCGTTTCGACTTTTCCGAAGATGGAAAACCGGTTGGAAATGAATTTGGTGGGAATGATAGATACTTCAGGGTTGTTGAAAAGACGACCCAGTTTGGATTCCATTTCCCCAGCGACTTCTTCGGCTGTCCGACCCTCGGCCATAATACCAGGCAGAAACATGTAATATAGTTTGCCGTCTGGAGCAACAGGCACATTTTCGGCAATGGTGTCACGTTGTCCAAAGACACCGATTTCCACCTCGTCGCCGATCTGAAGCTTGCGCTCATCCGGACTATGCGGAATGAAATATTCCGGTGCGAATTTGGAACGCTTCTGAGTGGCTGTGATTTGGTCCTGAGGATTGGCGCGGACAGGTATATTGTCCGTAGCCGGAGTCAGCCCCGCCAGCAGCAGTAAAAGAACGGCAATGGAAAGTTTATTTCTCATCGTTTTCAGACCTCTTACCTGGTTTTCCTGCTGGCCGATTATCCGTCTTGCCGAGCCAGTCCTTAAAGGACAGCTCTTCGGATTCCTTTTCTGTCACAGGCGGTTCATTTTTAGATTCTGGCAGAGTACCTGTATTGGACGATTCATCGGCTACTTTTGTATCTTCGAGTTCTATACTCTTTTTGGCAGGACGACGAAAGAGGGTGAATAGGCGAGCTCGTGGGTTGCGCTGTTTGGGGCGTTGTTGGATAGCGGGGCTCTCTTCTTTTGGCGGCTCTATTTCTTTTGTCTCTTCCTCAACAACTTCTTCATCGATGAGTCCGGAGATGGGTCTGTCCTGCAGAGCGTCCATGGCTTCCGCAGGGCTTTCGGATGATTCAACGAAATCTTCTCCGCCGATAAATTCTGGAAGGTCTTCCTCTTCGGGGAATTCGGCGGCTGTTTCTTGGTCGTTTTCTGAAGGTATCGGCTCGTTTTCCGGACGGGCGGCTGAACGTTTAAACCGGGCGAACAGATTGGTTAGCGGCTGGAGGCGGATAAGCAGATCGTCCAGCGGGGTGCGGCGTTCGGCAAGATTGCGGATAATGCGCTGTTGTCGTACATCTTCAAGGTAATAGGGGTCGACGCGATTGAAGATGATTGCACGAGGTGCAAGGCCTCGGTCTTCTAAGAATTCAAGCCCAGCATCTACCATGCGACGATCGCTGACGGACGAGGCTAACACGTAGATCATTTCATCTTGGAAGCCTGCGATGGTACCCGAGAGAGGATGGTCGAGCACGGCAGGCGATTCAGTGATAATGAGATCGTAATTCTGCCGGATTAGATCCCACAGGCGGGGCATAGCCGCGCCTTTAGCAAGATCCAGCAGGTCGGGACTCGCTTTTTGCACGCGAATTACATCCACCCCATTTACGTTTAAAATCATATCCTCAAGTTCTGTTTCGCCGCGCAGATAGTCTTCGATACCCTTTTGCGGCCAGCCTGTTTCAGCGGGGGCCGACAGGCAGGGGTTGGTGCTTGCGTCGAAGCCAACGAAGAGCACTTTGATGTTCAGTGAGCTGTAATAGCGTGCCAGGTTAAACGCCAGAATGCTTTTGCCTTCTCCATCCAGCGAGCTGAAGAATCCGAGTGCTTTAACGCGTTGACCTTGCAGGACCACATTCAGGCGTTCTGAAATTTCGCGCAGCGAGGGAAGGAGCAACTGATAGGTGTCGTAGTCCTGCAAGCGGGGTATTTCAATAATAGAAGCAAGGCAGGGTGCGTCGTAGGCACTTTCGAGCTGTTGCTGCGTACGGATTTTCGCATCGAGCAACTCAATGATGAGTACGAGAATAAGTCCGCCAAAAAAGCCGAAAATGAACCCGACGATGGGAATTATTTTTCCGATCAGCGAAGCGGCGGTAGCTTCAGCGGAAGAGGCTGGGCTGATGAGTTTGAAGTCGGAAAGGCTGGCCTGCATGGTGAGACGAGCCGATTCTTCGCTGGCTTTCAGGGATTTTAGCGCGGTATCGGTTTGAGCGCGTTTTTCAAGCAGAGCGCCGTATTCTTTTTCGAGTCGCGGCAGGTCTTGGAATTTCAATTGCAGGGCGGCGAAATCTTTTCGCAGAGCCACCGACTGTTGTGCGGCGACATTTTCTTCGGAGCGAAGCTTGAGCAGTTCGCCTTCCAACTGTCCTTTGAGCGGATTTTTCAGATAGGTGCGTTCGCGCGTTTCGTCATAACTGCCGCTCTTGAGCAGTTTGCGGAGTTCTTCGATTTCACGTTCCTGTCGCAGAATTTTCGGATTATCGGCGGCGTACTGGATGCGGGCATCAAGCAGGGCCGCTTCGGCATTGGAAATGCGACGCTTAAGCGGATTGTCTTCCAGTGCCTCGTTCAGCACCTCGTCCGGCAAATCGGCGATCATTTTTTCGTAGTTTTTTATGCGAACTACTAGGCCTTCGTGGGCGACCTGCGCAATGCTGAGACGTTCGCTGGCAGCATTAACGGCCGAAAAGTAACTTTGATATTGCGTGGTGAGTTCGAGCAACTGATTTTTGAGCTGAAATGCTTCGACGGCTTTTACAGCTTCATTGAATTTTTGTTCCGCAACGTCCCGTTGCATTTTGTATTGGTCGTATGCCGCAGAGGCTATTTGTCTGTAATAGAGGTCATTATTCGCAATAATAATTTCACTCAGCTTGTTGACAGCCTCAATAGCCGTTTTTTCATTTGGCATATCGTTGACCTGCAGGGTTACGATATCTGATTTGCTTTGTGATTCGAATGAGACCTTTTTCTGGAGCGGTCTTATCCCAATGGTATCTTCAAGGGTTTTTATGTGGGCTGGTGAAAGGAACATATCAACCAGTGTATCCTGTGTGAGAGGGCGAAGCAGGAAAGAGGAACCCTGTGTATCGATCTGTTTTTGAGTCGGTTTGGTGTAGATGATAACGGATGAGGCCGCCCAGCTGGTGCCTCCCTTCAAGCTGTGCGCGACTGGCAGGAGCAAAATCATCAGGCCAAAAGCGGAAAGCAATGCGATCCAGAATCTTCGATAAATACCGCGCACAATTTTGATCAGGTCTAAGTTGCGGAAGAAATCCTGAAAGTCATTTGCTTTGCGAACGGTGCGTCCGGGACGCGCGGTTTCTGCCAATCCAGCTCCTGGCCCTTGCATTTTAGAAGGACGGGTCATGTTGCGCGTAAGGATTGGCGGGATGGCGTCAAGATCGTCAAATTGATCTTTTACTCGGAAGGGGGTTTCTTTGTCGAAGCGAGGTGTTTGGGCAACTTTTTCCGCTATTTGCGGTTGCCCGCCGGTTTCTTCGGTAAACTTTTCCGTGGAGCTGGAAGTTTCTTGAAGAGATATTTCTTCTGATGCGGTTTTTATGATTGGTGTGATAGTCGGATCCGTTTTAGTGGGGTCAACAAAGTTCATGTCGTTATTCGGTTTATCTCTCATATGGTTATCCCCAGTCTTTTTCTCAATCAAAGTTATTACTGCCGGTAACGTTGCGCCTGCCGATTCGGTGAATTGCCAACAAACTTTTTACGAAGATACTTAGTTTTTTGTTTTATCCAGAAAAAAGCCTCATAGACATAAGCGGTTACTTCAACGAGCGGTTTACTACGCTTTTTGAGTGCGAATGGCAATACTGGGATTTGTTTCCCTTGTTTTTTCGCCCAATCAAGCAGGCGAATCACTGAATCGAAATAACTAAGTTTTTTTAATGTCCAGAATTGCCAATAGCGGGGGGCCGGCCCGAGATGCGCCAAATAGGCTGTTGGATTGCTGTTGAGAAGTACTTCCCGCAAAGGCGGGGGATTTTTTGCAAATAGGAGCCAAGCACTCAGAGCGAACTCAGCAGGCATGTAATAAGCGATATCTGTTTTCGACGGATCGTCATAAATCAGTACTTTCTGCATAAAATCCTGCCAGACGCGGGCGAAGTCCAGGTAGTCCCTATGCAGAATTAGATTTCCTGAAAGAACGGTCGTGGCGCGTGCCGGTGTTTCATTTTGACCGACGTCCTCCTGCCAGCGGTTGAGGAATCGGTCAGGAATAGCATTCTTTGATTCGCCGGGAAGACGGTAATACTGAAAGATACGTGCGTCTTCTTCGGCTGTTCGCGAACGGGCATACAGTGCCGGTTCTGCGGGGGCTAAATACGGTTCGAGCGAGCCGGTTGCGATACAATCGCCGTCAAGCAGTGCAATCCAGGGTTCTTCGCAGTTTTTTGCGGTCAGCAAGGCTTCGCCTTTTAGAATATCGGCGATGATGCGCATGGCTCCCGGCTTGTTGCTGCGGGGAATTGAGGAGTCGAACACAAATACATTTTCAAATTGGGTAAAAAGAGATTTTTCCTTGTCGGAAAGTGAGATTCCCAGAACGTGAATACGCTGGTTTGGTTCATAGAATTTAAGTGATAGAATTAGAATATATACAGGGATAACAAATCCGCTGTCGGCAATTATGGTGACAATAGCTTTTGGTTTGTTGTGCATGATTTAAAAAACTGGGGTTGTACGACGTGCATAGTGCATTTTGCAGTTTAATCCGGCGAGTAAATTGGACAGAAGGGCTCGTTCAGTGTGCGTTGCCATCAGCAAATCCGATCCAGTGGTTTGTAGCCGTTTGATAAAGGTCCAGCTGGTGCATTCGATGCGCATTCCAGCCCGACCCGTCTGGTGCAAGTAGTGGATTTTCCGTTACGGGGGTTTCGGCGTAATTTTCTGGGGTGAGCGCAGTCACTTTATAACCCTGCAGACGATGCCCGTAGCGATCAAGACAGTCTTGCGCAAAACGGATCAGTTTACCGTCAATTTCACGAATTCGTCCGCCGCAACGTGCGCGGGTGCGATCTTTGGCGATCACAGGATTGTTGGCATGGGGCCTCCAGAGGCCAGTCAATTGATCGGCATAAAAGATATTCATATTCTCATTTTGCCCCGTGCTGGCAAAAATCCACCAGCGGCCGTTATATCGGACGATGCTTGGGTCCTGATAAACGCCTTGAACCAGATTGGTGACATGCGTCCAATGTGTTGGGAACGGGTCGGCACGGTAGAGACGAATGGCTCCGGCTTGGTGGGTTTCCGGGATCATGTAGTAAACTCCGTCCCACTTGAAAACATACGGGTAGGAGAGGTGAAAGGGTTCATCTAATACAATCTGCCGGTATACCCAGTTTGTGGTATCTGTGCTGGTTGCCAGCCCGATTTCTCCCTGACGGGTAGAAACGCTATCGATTTCAAAAAAAAGAAACCATTGTCCGTTTTCCTGCACTGCAAACGGGTCGGCTACCATGCGGGCCGCCGTATCCGTGATATCTCGAGCTCTTAGAATTGGTTTTTCCGGAACAGTCAGTTTAAATGGGGTTTCACCGCGAGCGATTCCTAATGACCATAACTCTCTACGTAAAAAATGATTAGCTCTAATTCGGTTGGCATAATGGCTTTCGAAAAGGAAGTAATCTGCAACAAACAAAGCGATAAGTAAAAAGACACCGCCAGAACTAACGATGAGTGCTTTTTTCATTTGTTACGGGCTTAACCGAAATGTTTTTCGATGTCGCGGACGATCATGCGGATCATATCTGCATCAACCTGATTCTTTTTCATCAAACAGGCACGATCAACAGCCAGTTTGCAGACGCGGTTAATTTGGCGGGGGCATCCACCGGAGAATGAAAAGAGGGGGTCAATGCTGTTTGGATTGAAAATATCAGTCTTTTCGGCGCCCGCTGTCTTTAAGCGGTGCTCGAGGTAGGGCACCATTTCTTCATAACGCAGATTTTTCAGATAGCAAAACATGCCGAGACGCTGATAGATCTGCGGCAGGGCGCTTAGTTTTGCTTTTAATTCGGGCTGACCGGAAAGGATAACCGTCAGAACCGTTTCCTGCTGGTTGTAGTTGGTCAGGCATTTCAGCTCGTCAAGGCACTCTTCGCTTAAGAATTGTGCTTCATCCAAAATTAGAATGAGGTGTTTGCCAATGGAGCTAACCTTATTGTGGAGAAGTTGTTCGAATTCTTTCAATAGATAATATTTATCGTCCGTCAGT
>JBILEA010000115.1:0-8056 GCA_044352355.1 Pontiellaceae bacterium
AGCCTGACCTTGCCGGAGCAACCGCCGCCGCGACTTGAAGAGCTGAAAAAGAAATGTAGTGAAGACCTTTGAGTCAAACTCGAAGAAAAAAGGCGGTTCAGCCCGCGAACAGCGAAAGACGGGTTAAGGTAGAATGAGCGTTCTTCCAGTTTTTTGAATTGTCGGATCTGCCACAGGCAGAAAGCAAGCGGGGACACTTACTCTACGTTGAGGAAACTCCGCGCTCAATCCAGTTCAAAAACTCAATGTTTCCGTTTTCAATCGGCAGAGCGACGATGCAGGGGCATTCGTACGAGTGGAGTTCTTTAATTCGTGCGATCAGTAAACCGGTTTTTTCTTCCATTGTTTTCAGAATTATCACCGTTTCATTTTCGCGACAGAGCTTTCCTTCCCAGCAGAAAATTGAGGTGGCACCATCCAGGATATTGGCACATGCCGCCAGCCGTTCCGTCACGACGATCTCGGCAATCCGAGTTGCTTCGGCGAAGTCCGCTGTTGTTGCGTAGATGAGTTTTATTTTCATTCATTCTTCCAAGCAGTGGAAAACAGGAGGGCATCGACTTCCGTCGGTCCCCACGAGCCGGGTGCGTAGGTGAACGGTTCGCTTTCAGCTTTACTGGCGAGGACGGTGTCGATCACTTCCCACTCGGCTTCAACTTCATCGGAGCGGGTGAATAGTGTGGAATCACCGCGCAGCGCGTCGAGTAACAGCCGCTCATAGGCTTCGGGTAAGTCCTTGTTCCATTTGCCAACGTAGGAGAAATCCATATTCACACTTTCCACCACGAGTTGCATGCTTGGGCGCTTGGCAGAAACCTGAAGGAATATCCCTTCGTCAGGCTGGATGCGAAAGATCAACGTGTTGGGTTTTACGCCGGTCAGGTCGCAAACGTCACCTTTGCAGGCGACGTGCTGAAAAAGTGCGAGGGGCGGGGCTTTGAACTGCACAGCAATTTCTGTCGTTTTTTTTGCCAGCCGCTTGCCGGTACGTAAGTAGATCGGTACGCCCGCCCAGCGCCAGTTGTTGACTTCCATTCTCAACGCGGCAAACGTTTCAGTTTTTGATTTTGGATTCACCCGATCTTCTTCGCGAAAAGCAATCGTTTCCCCGCTGCGGCCATACTGCCCAAAACACACGGCCGGGTGATGTTTCGTTGAGTTGGATAACTGCAGTGCGTGCAGGATTTTCATTTTCTCATTACGAATGGAGCGTGCATCAAGACCGTCCGGCGGCTCCATCGTTACCAGGCAAAGCAACTGGAAGAGATGGTTAACCACCATGTCGCGCAGGGCGCCGTATTCATCGTAGAATGCGCCACGTCCGCTTTCCATACCGACCGTTTCAGCCGCAGTAATCTGGATGTGGTCGACGTAGGTACGGTTGAATACCGGTTCAAAAATTGTGTTGGCAAAGCGGAACGAAAGAATGTTTTGCACGGTTTCTTTGCCGAGGTAGTGATCGATGCGATAAATCTGTGTTTCATCCAAGTGGTCGAGCAAAGCCTGATTTAATGCTTTTGCGCTTTCCAGATCGCGTCCGAATGGTTTTTCCACAACGACCCGCGTCCAAGGTTTGGAATGTGAAGGAGTAATCAGTCCGGCCGTGCGGAGATTATTAACGGTGGCGTCGATAAGATCTGGCGTTATAGAAAGATAAAAAAGCCGGTTGGCAGGCAGGGCCCCTGCATCAAATTTTTCTTTCAGTTCAGCATAAGCCACGGGAACGGAAAGATTACCACGATGATAACGCAGGTGTGAACAGAAGTCGGCGAGTGATTTTTCATCGATTGGGGTGCGGCTATGCTCGCACAGGGCTTCTTCCGTTAGTTTGCAGAAGCTTCGGTCGTCGTAGTCGCGTCGCGCAAAACCGACGATGATAAAATCGTTTGTCAGCGCGCCGTCTTTAAAGAGGGTATATAGAGCTGGCATTAGTTTGCGACGAGTCAAATCGCCCGTTGCGCCAAAAATTACGAAAGTCACTGGGTCTTCTATATGGACTTCAAGAGTGGACATGGGATTCCTCCGTTCAATCCTGAGAGTATTAGTTATTTATCTGCACTCTTCAAGCAAAGCGTACCGTGTAGCGAGTAACACCAAGTGCGGATGAAGTTCGGCATTTTTTCGAACGTAGCGCAAGCGTCCCGCTTGCTTTTCTGCCTCGGGCAGATCCTCCAAAGGCGGCAAACGACCGGGACGGTCGCTCTTATTTTCCCAAAATACAGCGGTACTTGGTATAACTCGTAATAAAAAGATCCTGAAGTTCCGCCTGTGTTTCGGAGTTCAGTTACGCAGTAGAATTACTTGTTACTCCTCAGCTTCCAAACTTGCGGTGGAATGTCTAACCAGTTAGGGTATGGGTCATTTATGAAAATTTTAACCCGATATCTTTTGAAAAGTCTGTTGCTTCCTCTGCTGTACTGCATGCTCAGTTTCACGCTTCTTTTCATCATTAATGACCTTTTCGACAATTTTAGCGATTTTCTTGAAAACGACGTCCGTCCATTCGAAATATTTTACTACTACAGTCAGGTTTTGCCGTCCATTGCTGTGCGTATTCTGCCTGTTTGCCTTTTGCTGGCCATGCTTTACAGCCTGTCCCGGCTAACCCGCTATAGCGAAATTACGGCCATGCGCGCTGGCGGAGTCAGTATCTACCGCATCGTTACTCCTTTTATCGGGATCGGGCTTATTGCCAGTCTGCTCACCGCTTTTATTAATGAGAAAATAGCACCGAATGCCGCGTGGCGTGCTGAAAAATTCCTGAAGTATCAGCGGGCCGGTCGTAATGATGAAATCTATTTTGCCCGCACGCTGGCACTTAAAAATCGCAGCCATGTTTGGATGGTTCAAAAAATGGATACGCGAGACTCTTCTATGTACAACATCGAGCTTATTGAACAGCGCCCTGACGGTTCTGATGCCGTCAAATACCATGCCGAAAGGGCGCTCTGGCTCGACGGGCGCTGGTGGTTTATGGATCTAACCATTCAATCCTACAAAGAAAATGGTGACCTCGACGGGCCGCCTGAAATAGTTCTCCAAAAGGAAATGCGTGATCTGAGCGAAACACCGCAAACCTTTATGGCCGAGATCAAAGATCCTGAATATCTCTCGTCACATGAAATGCGCCATTATCTGCGCTCCAAAAAAGATGTTTCCAGTAACACCCGGGCACGATTGATGGTTGATTATTATAGTCGATTGTCTGCACCCTTCACCTGCCTCATCGTCACTCTTATTGGTGTACCGATCGGCGCGCATACGGGACGGCGCGGAACCTTTGCCGGCATCATGGTCGCCATGAGTTTGTTTTTTGGTTTCTACATCCTCCAACTCATAGCCCAGGCACTCGGTAAGCAGGAAATCATTTCTGCCTTTTTTGGCGGGTGTCTTCCGCTCCTCGTGTTCGGCATGGCCAGTCCACTTTTTATTTACCGGATGAGGTAGAAATACGTAACGAGTAATGCGTAATTTGAAAAGCAACTTGATGGTTCATCGAAGAGTTAAGAATTACGCATTAAGGGTGATGCCGAATGAATAAAATTTCTGCCAAACCACTAGTTGACGTTCAGGACCTCGCTGTCCATTTTGGCTCCATCGCTAATCCCGTGCGTGCGGTAGACGGCGTAAATTTTAAGATTTTCTCCGGCGAAATTGTCGCGCTCGTTGGCGAAAGCGGCAGCGGAAAAAGCATTAGTGCGCTGTCGCTGGCCAAGCTGATTCCTGAGCCTGCCGCGCGTATGGTCGGCGGACAGATAATTTTTCAAGGGCTGGATACATTACTGCTTAAATCTTCCGAACTTCGGAAGCTTCGCGGCGCGCGTATAGCCTATATTTTTCAGGAGCCGGCGACCTCGCTCAATCCTGTTTACACCGTCGGATGGCAGATTGGTGAAGCCATCCGTCTGCATCGCAAAGGCGTTAAAATTACGGAGGAGGTCGAAAGGCTGCTTACTGACGTTGGGCTGCCCGATCCGGCACGCACGGCTAAAGCCTATCCCCACGAACTGTCCGGCGGTATGCAACAGCGCGTTATGATCGCCATGGCGTTGGCCTGTAACCCCGATCTGCTCGTCGCCGATGAACCAACCACGGCGCTTGATGTCACCGTCCAAAAACAGATTCTCGACCTGCTTGTTGAGCTGCGCGATCGGCGCGGACTTTCCATCCTCCTAATCACGCATAACCTTGGCATTGTCGCAAATATCGCCGACCGCGTTTATGTCATGAATAACGGTAAAATCGTCGAATCCGGCGCAACCAGAACCGTTCTGAGTACACCGCAGCATGACTACACAAAAAAACTGCTCAAAGCGGTTCCTAGACTGCACAAATAAGTTTACAAAATCATGGATAACAAAATCATTTTTTTTGGAAAGGATTGCAGGGAGGGCTGGTCGTGCCGATAGATTGCAGTTTTTCTATTCGGGCACCCTCGCAGGACGAGTTCCATGCGATTGATCGGGTTGTGATGCGGCATGCGTTTGATCTTCAAAATGAACTGGGCCGATTTTATGATGAAGAGGTTTATCAGAGTGAACTGACATTTCGTTGTCGTGCCGATGGTTTTGACGTGTTACCTGAGGCTTTCATTTGCGTAAGTCATCGTGATTTCAAAAAACGATATTATCTCGATATGCTCATTCAGCAGGGGTTCATATACGAACTTAAAACGGTTGATCTGTTGGTTGGTCAAAACGAAAACCAATTGCTCAACTACTTGTTGCTTGCCGATCTGCGGCATGGAAAATTGATCAATTTTTATCCTCCGTCTGTGGAGCACCGCTTTGTTTCCACGCAACTCACAAAAAGGATTCGCCAGGAAATTCAAATTAACGATCCATATTGGGAAGAATTTCTTCCGGAAGACCGGTTGATTCGGGAAACGGTTCAGGCATTACTTGCAGACTGGGGTGCGTTCTTGGATGTTGCGCTTTATGAAGAAGCAATTCTTCATTTTCTCGGTGATAGGGAGGCCCGGGCGCGTTCATTAGATGTATGCATTGATGGCCGTGTAGTTGGAACCAAAAAACTTTGCCTGCTGCAGGAAAACACATCTTTGCACATTTCATCCCTTATAAAAAACCAATCCAGTTATCGAAAACATCTCGCGAGGCTGTTTGACCATACTTGTTTAACTCGAATTCAGTGGGTTAACTTCAACAGGAATAACATTGAATTAATCACTCTGAAAAAATGATTTTGTTGTCCATGATTTTGTAAATATGAATACATTTTTAAAAGTTGAAAAAGTGAGTGTCCGCTACGGCGAACTCGAAGCAGTGCGCGGGGTCAGCCTTTCGCTGAAGCCGGGCGAAACGCTTGGTCTGGTCGGCGAGAGCGGCTGTGGAAAAAGTTCGCTCGGGCGAGCCATTTTGTCGTTGGAGCCGATTGCCGAGGGCAGGGTGGTGTTCGATGGGCGCAATGTAACGGCGTTAAAGGGTACGGCACTTAAACAGTTTCGACGCCAGGCGCAAATGGTGTTTCAGGATCCGTTCGGCTCGCTCAATCCGCGTATGTGTGTCGGCGCGGCGATTGAAGAGGTGCTCTTTGTTCACCGGATCGGGGCGACACGCTCCGCCCGACAGGCGAGAGTTGCCGCGCTGTTTGAAGATGTCGGGCTCAATCCCGACTGGCTGGGTCGTTATCCGCATGAGTTTAGCGGCGGACAGCGCCAGCGCATCGGTATGGCCCGTGCGCTAGCACTGGAGCCAAAGTTGCTCATAGCCGATGAACCGGTTTCAGCGCTCGATGTTTCAGTGCAGGCAGACATCATTCAGCTTCTGAAACGGATTCAGCGCGAACGCGGACTGGCCTATCTTTTCATCGGTCACGATCTGGCTGTCGTGCGTGAAATGAGTGATCGCATTGCCGTTATGTTCAAAGGTGAAATCGTCGAAATGGGTACAGCGGATCAGGTCTGCGACGATCCGCAGCATTCTTATACACAAAAACTGCTTTCCGCCGTGCCGGATATTGATAAAGCTCTTCACGTTGAGGAATAATGGATTAAAGGATGGTTGGAATAATGGAAGAAGAGGGGTTGATGTAATGAGAAATGCCGGGTTTAGGTTTCAACAATCCATCAATCCGGCATTCCATCAGTCCATTGCTGTTTTATCAGGAGAACCTCATGAAAAGTATGACGCCTATTCGTGAAATTACCGCCGTTGCCCGCAAAGGGCTGTCCGGCAATTGGGGAAAATCCATCGCTGTACTGGCCGCGTACCTGATTTTATTGGTTGGAGTGAGTTTACTTCATTTCGTTGGCCCACTACTTCAAATTATTTTCTCTGCTCCGCTGGTCGTCGGTCTGACTTTTTTCTTTTTGGCCACGTTGCGCGGACAAAACAATCCGTTCACTTTGTTGTTCGACGGGTTCAATCGTTTTGCTACCTCACTTTGCACCTACCTTTTGATCGTTCTGATCTGTTTGGCGTGGGCGATACCTTTTTTCCTGTTAGCAATCCCCTTGTTTTTCTTTATAAAAACAAGCCCTATGCCAACGATTATCGCACTGGAAGCGGTTATGTTTCTCAGCTATGCATTATTTATGCTTATTTTGCAGATGCGTTATGGATTGGCTCTTTTTGTGGTGGCCGACGACTCATCGGTGCGTGCCCGGCAGGCAATCCGCCGTAGTATTGAGCTAATGAAGGGTAATTATGGCCGGCTGGGCCTGCTCTGGCTCCGCTTTATCGGCTGGCAATTGCTCTGTGTTTTAACTCTTGGAATCGGCCTGATTTGGCTGGCACCGTATTTTATGGCCGCAACAACCGCCTTTTACGACGATTTGACGAGGAATGGCTAAACAGCGGGATTCAAGCTTGCCAAGTACGGGGGCGGACTCTAGCATGTCCGCCTTCGTGTTTTTAGGAAAAAAGTAAGGGAGAAAAGTATGTTTTCACAGACAATCGCTATGGCTCCGCCTCCGGGCGCAAACGGTACACAGGGACAATCTTCACCGGTTTTCACTATCGGTTGGATGGTCTTTATGGTCGCCATCTTTTATTTCGTAATGATCCGTCCGCAGCGCCGTCGCGAAAAGGAACGCAGAACCCTGATTAACGCAGTTAAATCTGGTGATCGCGTACTGCTGACCAGCGGTATCATCGGCGAAATTGCCAACGTGAAGGAAAAGACCTTGATGGTATGCATTGCTGAAAAAACAAAAATTGAGGTGCTTAAGAGCGCTGTTTCTCAGGTTTTGGATGAGAAGGGCGAGCTTCCTTCTGAAGCAAAAGCTTAGAGTTAAGGTAAAGTGAGCATGCCGCTTGTTTCCCGCCTCAACCGGTCTGCCGGAGGTAGGGAGCTTGCAGAAGGCTTGGTTTAATTTTCAACAGGAATCTGACTATGAATAGAAATGTAATGTGGAAGTGGTTGTTACTAATTGCATTAACCGTTTGGTCGCTGGCTTTAGTGACTCCGTTCAAGGAGAAGGTGAAGCTTGGACTCGACCTCAAGGGGGGAACGAGCTTTACCGTTGAAGTAGACCAAAACGAAGTTCGTAAACAGATTTTAGAAGGTGATGCTAAATTAGACGGCGGCGCGCTTGAATCGGCAGTTAAAGAGGCTGTTAAGAAAACACAGGGCGTGGCACTGGAAGTGATTCGAAGTCGCGTAGACGGACTCGGTATCGCCGAGCCGGAAATCTATCCGTTGCTCGATAACCGCATTGTTATTCGTTTGCCCGGCGTGGACGTGAACAAACGGACCGAGGCCAAAAATTCCATCCTGAGTGTAGCCTTTCTTGAATTCCGTTTGGTACATGCGGAAAGCGACACGTGGGTTAATGAACTGTTTTCCGCAGGATTAACGCCTCCCGGGTTCAGCACAGTACGGGTCGGTAACGAACAGTACTATATTCGCGACCGCAAGGCCGTTGAAGACAAAGCGATGGACCGTGCATTTTGGGAAGACCTGAAGCGGTTCGGCGCTAAACGCGCTGCCGAGTTTATGCTGGAGAAAGAAACGTTGCGCGACGGCTCCACCGTTTATAAGCCGACGTATATTGAAGTGCGCAAACAGCTCACTGGTTCTGCGCTCAAAGATGCCC
>JBILEA010000116.1:0-8040 GCA_044352355.1 Pontiellaceae bacterium
TGCATTCCCTTAATGTTCGGAAAGTTGACCGCGAAGACGCAAAGAAGCAAAGGTAAGATGTGGAAATTTTCTTTCTTAGCGTCTTCGCGACTTTGCGGTTCACCGTGAAGGTTCACCATGAACGGTCATTATCCTATCCTGGTTTCTGTGATTTTAATAATATTTATTACTAGCTGACCCCTGATTCCTGACTTCTGATTTCTCAGCGAAGCTGAAAATCATTTCTTGGCGGCGTCGGAGTCCTGATAGTCGGCGAACTTCATGGACATGACGCGTGAAACGCCGCGGTTGGGCATGGTGACGCCGTAGATCACATCGGCTGCTGCGATGGTCTGGCGGCTGTGAGTGATCAGGATAAACTGCGACTGGTTGAGGAAGCCTTTTACCATTTTTACGAACCGGGCGACGTTGGCTTCGTCGAGCGCCGCGTCCATTTCGTCGAGTACGCAGAAGGGGCTCGGTTTGACTTTGAAAAGCGCAAAAAGCAGTGCCACGGCGGTCATCGTACGTTCACCCCCGGAGAGTAGCGAAATGGTCTGGAGTTTCTTGCCGGGAGGCCGGGCGATAATTTCAATACCCGATTCCAGCACGTCAGTTTCGTCGACCAGTACCAGCTTGGCCGCGCCGCCGCCGAAGAGCTGTTCAAAGATGACTCCGAAGTTTTCGTTCACTTTGTCAAAGGTGTCTTTAAACAGTTCGGTGGTGGTCAGGTTGATTTTTTTGATCATTTCAACGAGCTGATCTTTGGCGCTGATCAGGTCGGCTTCCTGCTGACTGAGGAATGCAAAGCGTTCTTCGAGTTCGGCGTGCTCTTCGATGGCGACCAGATTGACCGGACCGATCGCTTCGAGTTTGGCGCGGTGTTCCGCCGCCATGGTCTCGATCTCGTCCATCGGAGGCTCGACGCCATTTTCCCATTTTGGTTCCGGTTCGCGAGCCAGCTGGTCGGGTGTGATGTGCCAGGTGGATGTAAGCCGGTCGATAGAATTCTGGTGCCGCATCCGTTGTTCAGCGAGTTCCACTTCGAGTTTGGTTTTGTCGCTCTGCATCGATTCCAAGTCGTTCTGGAGTGCACGCAGCGTTTTTTCGCGTTCGGAAAGGGCGGCGGTGCGTACCTCGCGTATCTGCCGGGCTTCAGTGAGTTTTTGTTCAGCATTGGCGACGGCTTCGAGCAGGGGTTCGACTTTCTCTTCTGCTTCGCTGCTGGCGGCTTTGAGCTGGGCGACGCGCTGCTGGTAGGAGCTGACGCCGCGCGTACGTTCTTCAATCAGTTCCTGCAATTCTCTCAGCCGTGCTTCGAGCGGCTGGCGGCGGCTCTTGAGCGATTCAATCCGCTGCTCGTGCTGTGAGTACTGCACACGGCATTCGGAGGTGGCGGTCAGGACTTCGGCACGCTGTTCTTCGAGCGCGTTGAGCGCTTCGGTTTGCGTGGAAATCTGTTGGCGGGTCTGTGCCAGTTTGTCGCGGGCTTCGGCCCCTTCGCGGGCAACGGCGGTACGGCGGTCTTCGCTGGAACCCTGTTTCTGCATCAGCGCATTAAATTCGTAGGTGACGGTTTCAACCCGTTCGCGGGCCTGCTTGAGTTCGCGGGCGATGACCTGACTTTCGCCGTCCTGTACGGCGAGGGCGCGGCGGCGTTCGTCGAGTTCACGCTGGGCGGCTTCGAGCGCATCGCCCGTACCGTTTTGTTCGGCGCGCAACGCTTCAAGCATCCGGCGCTTATCCGAAAGTCCTTTTTCCAGAGTCTGGATATCGCCCTGCAGCTGTTCGCGCAGATGGTGGCGGCCGAGCGGATTGACCTCGCCTTCTTCGGGCTTCCAGAGTTCAGCGGTCCCTTCAGCGGTCAGTATTTCGCCGCGTTGGGTTACAAATACGGAACCGGCGGGCAGGGTGACAGGGATTGCTTGAAGATTTTCGGCAACAAAAACATTGGCAAGCAGCCGCCCGGCCAGCGGGCGGACTTCGTCGGTGCAGGAAATTTTTCCGAGCAGAGAGCCTTCGGCGGCATCCGGCGCGTTGCCTTCGGCGGCAAGCAGGCGCACGGCACCCTGATTGCTCTCAGCCAGTAGCGTGAGCACGTTGCGTGCGCCGGAACGGGTGCGGACAACCAGTGCGTCCATCCACGGACGGAGCACCGCTTCGAGTGCGGTTTCAAAACCGGATGCGGCGGTAAACTGTTCGGCCAGCGGGCCGATAACATTTTCGTCGCGGCGGTCGAGCAGATGCTGTGCGCCAGCGGGGAAGCCTTCTTTGCGGGCCTCAAAAACCATTTCGAGGCGTGCATTTTTGTCGGCCAGCTTGCGCTGGAGTTCAGAAATTTCTTTTTCCAAGGATTGGATTTTTTCTGCGGCGGACGAACGCCGGTCGCGCAGTTCGGCCATTGCTTCCTGCTGTGCCTCAACCGATTCCTTCAAGCCTTCCGCGCGAGCGGTCATTTGCGCCCGGCGTTCTTCGTAGGAGGCCAGCGCCCGTTCAAGACTGATTTTCTCGGAGGCAAGCTGCTCCTTGCGAATTACCCCGGCGCGCTCTTTGGCGTCGATTTCAGAAAGTTCGTTCTGGAGGCGGCCGATGCGCTGGTCGAGCGTCATGGAATCATTGCGCAGACGGTTTAGCAATTCACGGCTGGACTGAACCTGTGCTTCTGTTTCGCGCTGACGGACGGTAGCGGTTTCGAGCTCGGTTTTGGCGGCCAGCCGTTCGGTTTCGGCGGTCTGCATCATCTGCACGACTTCGTCGAGCGAAGCGCGGTGATGGGTTAGGCGACTTTTTGCCTCTTCAGATTCCTTGGTATTCTGTTGGGCGAGAGTTGAAAGTTCGGTAATGCGCTCGGCATTGGTGCGAATGGTTTGTTGGGCCCGTTCCAGCTCGTTTTTGACGCGCATCGAATCGTCCATGGCTGCGCCGATAGCCGTTTCGAGTTGTTGGAGTTCAGCGCGCAGGGCATCGGTTTCGCCGTTGGCGGCAGCGATACGGTGATGGGTTTCGTCTACCTTGACGCGGAAGACTTCGAGCTGGGCGCGGACTTCTTCAATACGGGTACTCAGTTGTTTCAGGCGGTGGCGGGTTGAATAAATATCGAGTGCGCGCAGTTCCTCCTGTAACACCTTGAAGCGCTGGGCTTTACCGGCCTGACGCTGGAGCGAGATAATCTGCCGCTTCACTTCGCGGATTACGTCGGCGAGGCGCAACAGATTGGCTTCGGTCTGTTCGAGTTTGCGCAGGGCTTCCTGTTTATCGGTTTTGAATTTAGTGATACCTGAGGCCTCTTCGAAAACGGCGCGGCGGTCGTCGGGGCGGGAGGAAAGCACGCGGTCGATTTTTCCCTGTTCCATTACGGAATAGGCATCCGTGCCGATACCGGTATCCATGAAAAGGCGCTGAATATCTTTGCGGCGGCAGGCTTTTTTGTTGATGAAATAATCGCTTTCGCCGGAACGGAAAACGCGGCGGGTGACGCTGACTTCATTCAGACCTAGATCGAACGCTTTATCGCAGTCGCCGAGTGTGAGGGAAACTTCGGCCATACCAAGCGGCTTATGACTGTCGGTACCGTTGAAAATGCAGTCTTCCATCGAAGAACCGCGAATGGCCGTGGGGCGGGATTCGCCGAGCACCCAGCGGATGGCATCCGAAACATTGCTCTTGCCGCAACCGTTCGGCCCGACAATAGACGTCATGCCCGGTTCAAACTCCAAACGGGTTTTTTCGGCGAAACTTTTAAAACCAACAAGTTCTACGGATTTCAGGTACATCGTGACTTGATAGCATGCGCGGCCTATCCGGCGCAATAGTTCAGGCCGCAAAAAGTCATTTTACTGATTTTTCACCCTGCTCGGGCGAGCACAGCAATTTTGTTCTTAAAACACATTTTTGTTATAAATTTTTATTAATCAGGAGCTTGCGGGGAGTAAAGCTTCAGCTAGAATGCACACCATTTTACCAACAGGATTGGAGCGATTATGGCTGAAGAACTGCAACCGTTACTCGAACAGATTCGTAAGGAAGGCGTTGAAAAAGCCGAGGCGCAGGCCGCGGAGATTCTCGCGCAGGCCAAAGCCAAGGCGGCACAGACCGTTCGCGAGGCCGAGGCCAAAGCCAAGGAACTTGTCGTTAAGGCGCAGGCGGATGCTGCAATTTATACTGAACGCAGTACAGCCACTCTTGAACAGGCGGCGCGCGATCTGCTGATTACGGTCGGGCAGGGGATCGAAAATATCATCGCCGACATTATTGCTGAGTCGGTTGATTCTGCATTGAAAATCGATGTGCTTGAACAGATGATGATTAAGATGGCGCAGTGTTGTGCTGAGCGCCCCGGCCAGCACCGCATTGAACTGTTAGTCAGTAAAAAAGATCAGGACGACCTGGTTAAGTTTTTTGCCCAAAAGTATCGCGAGAAAATGGTGCATGGCCTCGAGCTGCATGTGGATAATGAAATTCTTAAAGGATTCCGTGTCAGTTTTGCCGATGATCACGCCTATCTCGACTTTACCAACGAAGCAATTGCTGACTCATTGACTGCGTTCTTGCGTCCCAAGCTGGCTGAAATTGTCAGCCGGGTTGCCAAGGAAACCTCCGAATAACAGAGGACGAAAGACAGAGGACTGAGAACGTAAACGATTTGAACGAATAAATGAACCATTGGTATCTAGTTTCTTCGTTACCGTATCTGCGCTTCGGCGAAAAACCGTCGACGAGTCGTGCGGCATTTTTGACGGCTTGCGCTGGCTGGCTCGCTGAAGCGGATGTGGCGGTGCTTCAGGCGGTGTTTGAAAATCGCTGTCCACCGGATAGCGACATCGCCCGGCAATGGTGGACGGGTGAGGTTGAGTTGCGTAATGCGGTGGTGCGGGTGCGGGCTAAAAACCGTGGTGTGGACGCCGGTCGGTTTATGCAGCCTCATGCGGGATTCAGTGTTTCGATCGAAAAAATGGTAACGGATGCTTTTACACGAGCTAATCCATTGGAGCAAGAGGCCGAGCTGGATCGTGCCCGCTGGGCTTTGGCCGATGAACTGGCCCTTACTGCTCCGTTCGGATTTGCCGGTATTCTGGCTTTTGCCGTCAAGCTGCGTATTGCGGAACGCTGGGCCGCGATGGACGAAGCTGCTGGGCAGGCGAATGTTGAAGAATGGGTTGCAAGGGCTCTTATGGAAGATCGTAAGGGGGAAACTTAGTCAGAATAATTCAGGACAGAATGATTCCAGGCAGGAGCTGTTTTCCAATGGTTGGAAAAATTATTCTGTCCCAAATTATTTTGATCAATTGCGTTTTTTAGATAAGCAGACGGGAATGAAATCATGAACTTAGGCAAGATTGTTGGAGTAAACGGAAACCTGCTGACGGTGGAATTCGAAAAGCCGGTCATTCAAAATGAAGTAGGTTTTGCGCGGCTGGGCGAAATTACGCTTAAGGCTGAGGTTATCCGGATTCGCAACTGTCACGCAGAGTTGCAGGTCTTTGAGGATACCACCGGTTTGAAGGTGGGTGATCAGGTAGAGTTTACCGGCAGTCTCCTTTCTGTTGAACTCGGCCCGGGGCTGTTGACGCAGGTATTCGATGGATTGCAGAATCCATTACCTGCACTGGCTGAAGAATGCGGCTTTTTTCTCCAGCGCGGTAAATATCTTAAACCGCTTTCCCGTGATAAGAAGTGGGCTTTTACGCCGCTGGTTAAGGCGGGCGGCATTGTGCAGGCCGGTGATGCGGTCGGGCAGGTGCCGGAAGGAATTTTTGACCACAAGATTATGGTGCCGTTCCGCCTGTCCGGACGTCTGACCGTCAAATTTGTGGCGGAGGCAGGAGAGTTCACGGTTGAAGATACGGTTGCCGTTGTAATCGACGATAAAGAGCGCGAGCATGAAGTGAAGCTGATGCAGGTCTGGCCGGTGAAAATGCCCATTAAGTGCTATGCCGAGCGCCTGCGCCCGACCGAACCGTTGGCGACATCTCAGCGCATTGTGGATACGTTCTTTCCGGTGGCACGCGGCGGAACCTATTGCATTCCTGGTCCGTTCGGTGCCGGTAAAACCGTTTTACAGCAGATTACCAGCCGCCATGCGGATGTGGATGTGGTGATTATCGCCGCCTGCGGTGAACGCGCCGGCGAGGTGGTGGAGACCTTGCGTGAATTTCCCGAACTGACCGACCCGAAAACCGGCAAGAGTCTGATGGAGCGTACGCTGATTATTTGTAACACCAGTTCCATGCCGGTGGCGGCGCGCGAGGCATCGGTTTATACCGGCGTGACGCTGGCGGAGTATTACCGCCAGATGGGTCTCGACGTTCTTCTTCTGGCTGATTCGACCTCACGCTGGGCGCAGGCGCTTCGTGAGATGTCCGGTCGCCTTGAAGAAATTCCCGGCGAAGAAGCGTTTCCTGCCTATCTTGAATCCGTGATCGCCGCTTTCTACGAACGCGGCGGCGTGGTTCGTCTCCATAACGGCGACACGGGCTCGGTCACCATCGGCGGAACGGTTTCTCCGGCGGGCGGTAATTTTGAAGAGCCGGTCACGCAGGCCACGCTCAAGGTGGTCGGCGCGTTCCACGGGTTATCGCGCGCACGCTCTGATGCCCGTCGCTTTCCAGCCATCGACCCTCTTGACAGCTGGAGCAAATATACCAGCGTTGTGGATTCCGAAGAACTGGTGCAGGCCCGCCGTTTTCTGCGCGAGGGAAGTGAAGTCGGTCAGATGATGAAGGTGGTCGGGGAGGAAGGAACTTCGATCGAGGACTTTATCGTTTATCTCAAAGCGGAATATCTCGACTCAGTCTATTTGCAGCAGAACGCTTTTAATGATGTAGATGCCGCCACACCGGTCGACCGTCAGAAGCACGTTTTCGGATTCATCTCCCGGTTTTTAAAGACGGCGTTGAAGTTTGAAAATAAAGATACCGCCCGGAGCTTTTTCCATAAGCTGACGCAGGCCGCACGCGATTGGAACCAGCTCGCGTTTGATTCGGACGAATTTAAAAAACAGCAGGAACAGCTTGATCACCAGATCGCGGAGGTCACCAGCTACGAATAAACGGGCAATAGCCCGTTTATTAACGGAGAGAAAAAGTTCCAATGGTTGGAAATGAATAAAATGACGCAGGGAAAGAACAGTCAGATCATCCGGGACGCCGATTATTCGGCGTTTCTTAAGGATGTGAAGCAGCGGATTCAGTCGGCGCAGATCAAGGCGGCCGTCCGGGTGAATCAGGAGCTGCTGGGCTTGTACTGGGATTTGGGCGAGCAGATCATTGAAAAGCAGCGTGAGGCCAAATGGGGCGATGGCTTTCTGGAACAGATGAGCCGCGACCTACTGGCCGAGTTCCCCGATCTGAAGGGGTTCTCGAGGCGAAACCTGAATGACATGAAGCGGTGGGTTTCATTTTGGCGACAGCTTGTCGCCAAAATGGGGGTGGAATTTGGCCCACAGCTTGTTGGCCAAATTCCATGGGGACATAACCTCCTTATAATAAATAAGATAAAGAATGCGTCCGAAGCCCTGTTCTACGTCCGAAAGACCATCGAAAACAACTGGTCGCGGGCGGTTTTGACCCATCAGATTGAGGGCGGGCTTTATCAGCGGGACGGCAAGGCGATCACTAATTTTGAGGCGACGATTCCGGCTCCGCAGTCCGATTTGGCGCGGCAGACGTTGAAAGACCCCTATAATTTTGACTTTCTGATGTTGCGCGAGCGGCACGACGAAAAAGAGCTGGAAGATGCTCTGACCGACCATCTGACCCGCTTCCTGCTGGAACTGGGAGCTGGATTTTCTTTCCTTGGTCGTCAGTTCCGGCTGGAGGTCGGCGGCGACGAGTTTTTTGCGGATCTTCTATTTTATCACGTGCGTCTTCACTGCTACGTGGTGGTTGAGTTGAAAACGGATAAGTTTAAGCCGGAATTCGCCGGGAAGTTGAATTTCTATATTTCGGCGGTCGATAACATCCTGAAGGCGGACGGGGATTATCCAACCATTGGAATTTTGATTTGTAAGTCGAAGAACGATACGGTGGTGGAATATTCCCTGAAGGATGTTCATAAGCCGAT
>JBILEA010000117.1:0-7939 GCA_044352355.1 Pontiellaceae bacterium
ACCGCTGTGGATGACAACAATGAATTCATTGATGTCATCGCTAATATTTCCGTGGTCTCCAAATACAAAGGCTCCGGTTGGAATTTCTGGGCTGACTTCCCCGGCTTCCTGATCTGGTTCCCGTCATGGCACGGCTACAACCACCACGTTATGTACGACATTGATGTAACCCTTAATGACGCCAAAACCGGCAAGCTCATCAACAGCATGTACATCCCCGTCCGTCTTGATGTGAAGTACGCCGACATCGACCGCACCTGGGTTGACGGTGTAGCCTGGCCCACAATAGGCGTGTCTGCCCTGATCGGCGGACTGCATAACATGACCTACGACGAAACGGTCACCCCGCTAGTTGAACAAGAAGCTGCGCCGGTTCTGGCCGACTACGTGGCTCAGCAGATTGCTTACACCCTGCACTATTACAAGTCTGCGCCGCGCGACCGCTTCGAACGGTTGAAAATTCTGAAAGACGAAAAGCTCATCACCGAAGAGGAATACGAACTCCAGCGCAAAGCAATCATTAAAGGAATTTGATACGTATCTGCTATGCCACCAAGCGCTCCGATTCCCGGGGCGCTTTTTTATTGGCGTAATGCGTAACAAATAATCCGTATCAGGGAAATCGGTATGATCCCGATTACGCATTACTCGTTACGTATTACGCTCTAGGATGGAACTGCCGATGAACCCCTTTAAGCCGGTCGGGGTCAACATGCGTATAAATCTGCGTTGTGGCGATATCGGCGTGGCCAAGCATCTCTTGAATCATACGCAATGGAGCCCCGTTCGCCAGCAGATGACTGGCAAAGGAATGGCGTAAACTGTGAGGATAAATGGTTTTGGTAATGCCTGCGGCACGCGCACACTTTTTAATCATATCCCAAATCGTCTTGCGCGACATGGGCTGGCGGCGGCTACTCAGAAAAACCGTCTGCTCCTGCGGACCGGGCGCGAGTTGAGGTCGAACTTCTTTGATGTATTGCTTCACTTTTTCGACAGCATCGTTACCAACCGGCACCACGCGTTCCTTGCGTCCCTTGCCGATACAGCGCAGAAAGTGTTCTTCAAAATGGAGATCCGTTAACTGGAGCCCGGCCAGTTCAGAAACCCGCAGGCCGGAAGCATAAAACAACTCCAGTACAGCACGATTACGAAGGCCCAGAGGGGTCGTCAAATCCGGCGCAGCAAACAGGCGGTCAATTTCTTTGGGCGTCAGTACGCTCGGAAGCATTTTCCAGACTTTGGGCGACTCCATCGTCTCAGCAACATTAATGCTGAGCAGCCCTTCCTGCGCCAGATAACGAAAGAAAACTTTAAGTGAAACGAGATGGCGGGAAAGTGAGTTAGCGGCCAGCCCTCGCTCCTTTTCCGCCATTAAGTGGTCTAGTATCTGTTTGCGCGTTACCGCATTAATTGAACTGACACCCTTTTGAGTCAGCCAGTCAAGAAAACGCCCGATATCGTCGGCATACGCCGAGCGGGTATTCGGGCTTAATCCCATTTCGAGGGAGATATAATCCAGAAACTGTTCGAGCAAAGCTCTCATGAAATTTGAATCCTGAAACTTGAAACCTGAAAATGGACTAGCGGCTTTTTGTATTCTTCGACATCGTGACAAAAATAGAGATCAGCTCATCGGATTCTTTCCACAACGCGGAAACCAGTTCATGGTCGAGGCTGCAACCTTCACCCAGGAGTTCCAGCCAAAGTTGGGTTTCATCGGCTTCCTGTGCACAAATTTCAATTTTTGAAATGAATTCCGCGCGGCTTCGGGCCCGTGAGGCTTCCCGGTAATTAGCGGCGACCGACGTGCCGGAACGAAGAAACTGCCGACCTATTATTCGGGCTTCTTCCCGGGTTTTCGGAAGAATCTGATACAGCCGAATGACATTAAGAGCATACTTCTTGGTTCGTGGTTTTAAATCCACTACTCCAGCCGTTTCAGGTTTCATATTTCAAATTTCACAATTTCTCCCCAGTCAGCCGTTCGTAGGCTTCAAGATACTTGGCCTGCGTTTTTGTAATAATCTCTTCCGGCAGCGCGGGTGCGGGCGGGGTTTTGTCCCAATCGAGAGTTTCGAGGTAATCGCGGACAAATTGCTTGTCGTACGACATTGGCGAGGAGCCGACTTTATAGGTATCGGCAGGCCAAAAACGTGAGCTGTCGGGCGTGAGCGCTTCGTCGATCAGAATAATTTCGCCGTCGAGTTCACCGAATTCGAACTTGGTATCGGCAATGATAATTCCTTTGGTCAGCGCGTATTCGGCGGCCCGTTTGTAAAGGGCAATACTGATGGCTTTGAGCTTTTCAGCTTTCTCAGCACCAACGATTTGCTTGGAGGTCTCAAATGAAATATTTTCGTCGTGAAGGCCCTGCTCCGCTTTGGTGGACGGAGTGAAAATCGGCTCGTCTAGTTTCGAGGCCATCTGATAGCCGGGACGTAACGGCATGCCGCCGATGGTGCCGCTCTGTTTATACTCCTTCCAGCCGGAACCGATCAGGTAGCCGCGCACAATACACTCGACCGGGAATACGGCGGTTTTTTTGACGAGCATGGAACGACCCGCAAGTTGGTCCGCATGCTGATTGAACGGTGCGGGAAATTTACTGACATCCGTGGTAATCATGTGGTTTTTAACGATGTCGCCGGTGCGCTCAAACCAGAACTTCGAAATCATATTCAGCACACTGCCCTTTTTCGGGATGCCGTTGGGCATTACGCAATCGAAGGCGGAAATGCGGTCGCTGGCTACAAAAAGCAGCTTGTCGCCTGCATCATAAATTTCACGCACTTTGCCGCTGCGCGGCGCGGGGATTCCGGGAATTTTTATTTTCGTCAAGGCCTGACTCATGGTTTCTCCAATGGGTTAACTTACAAAGGGTGAAAGTTCACGCAGACGTTTAACGACTTTCGGCAGTTCGGTCAATACCGCATCGACGTCTTTATCGATATTATAGGTGCTGAGGCTGAATCGAATCGAGCCGTGCACAGAAACGCCCGCCACATTCATGGCGCGCAGAACATGCGACGGCTCCAGTGATCCGGAAGCACAGGCCGAACCGGTCGAAGCGCAGATTCCACGATCATCAAGCATCAATAAAATAGATTCCCCTTCAATACAATCGAAGCTGACATTGGTGGTATTCGGCAAACGGCTCTTCGTATCCCCGTTAACACGTGCTCCGGGGCAGGTTTCAAGAATACCCTTCTCCAGCCGATCGCGCAGTGCTTTGACGCGCGTATTTTCTTCGCCGAGATGTCTAGCCGCCAGATCACAGGCTACGCCGAGTCCAACAATATACGGCACATTTTCGGTGCCCGCCCGCCGGCCCCGCTCCTGATGGCCGCCTAATACCAGCGGCTTCACCTTCGTTCCACGCCGGATGTAAATGGCGCCGACACCCTTGGGCGCGTGCAGTTTATGACCCGAAAGCGACAGCATATCGATCGGCAGGTCACGCACTTTCATCGGAATTTTCCCGACGGCCTGCACGGCATCGGTATGAAAAATACCGCCCGCTTCATGCACCATTTCGCCAATCATCCCAACTGGAAAAATCACGCCCGTCTCGTTGTTCGCCCACATAATCGAGGTCAACGTTTTCGAGGTCTTCACTTCGCGCCGTAACGAGTCGAGATCAAGCCGTCCGAGCTGATCCACGTCGATTTTAGTCAGACGAAAGCCTCGATCTTCAAGGTAATGGCACGGGCCTGAAACGGCGGCATGCTCTACTTTTGAAGTAATGATGTGCGGCGGCTTATCCATCGCTTCCGCGCCGCCGCGAATGGCGAGATTATTGCTCTCCGAACCGCAACTGGTGAACGTGATTTCTTGCGGGTCAGCCGCACCAACTAGCGCAGCAACCTGCTCGCGGGCGGCTTCCACATATTTTTTTACCTGCCCGCCAAAGGTGTGCATGCTAGACGGATTGCCCCACAGTTCCGTCAAAAACGGCATCATCGCTTCGCGCACTTCGTCCGCGATCTTCGTCGTGGCATTGTTATCGAGATAAACGGTTTTCATAGTTTTAAGTTCTCAGTTTCTAGTTTCGAGTTGCGAGTTCACATTCGGCACTCAGGGTTTTTTACAGAAAACTCTAAACCGGGAACCCGAAACCCGGAACTCTTTCTCTATTTAACTTCCTCCACACGGATGTCTTCAGAAACATTATCTTTCAGGCGGGCTTCCACCACATCCTTAAGGGTAATTGCCGAAACCACGCAACCGGAGCAGGCTCCACGAAACCGCACCTTAACCGTATTACCGTCTACATCGATCAACTCAAGGTCGCCCCCGTCCTGACGCAATGCGGGACGGATTTCACGGTCGATCACGTCCTCGATCAGATGAATCCGCTGTAAATTCGTCAACGGTTTCTTTTCCGGCACGGCCGCAGCAACCTGTTCGCCGTGAACACGGTCAATGATTTTCTGAAGTTCCGGCAAACAGTTGCCGCAACCGCCGCCCGCCTTACAGGCATTGGTCAGCGCTTCCAAGGTTTGGACATTATTTTCACGGGCAACGCGCTCAATTTCTTTATCGGTCACACCAAAGCAATGACAGACCACTTCGCCCTCGAGCTCCTTGTCCCACTTTTTACCGGTACGGTAATTGTAAATCGCCGCTTCGAGCGCCTCACGTCCCATCACAGAACAATGCACCTTCTGCTTCGGCAGGCCGCCGAGATATTCCGCGATATCCTTGTTGGTGATCTTTTCCACCTCGTCGAGCGTTTTGCCGATGATCATTTCGGTCAACGCCGAGGAAGAAGCAATCGCGCTGGCGCAACCGAAGGTCTGGAATTTGGCTTCCTTGATACGCCCCTGCTCATCCAGCTTGAACATCAGCTTCAGCGCATCGCCGCATGCCAGGGAGCCGACCTCGCCGGTTCCGTCCGGGTTCTCGATTTTCCCGACGTTGCGGGGATTCTTAAAATGATCATTAACTTTATCTGTATAGTCCCACATATAAACCTCTCTGGAATATTGGATTAACGGAATACTGGATTATCGGAGTGTTTAATTCCAGAGTAAAATGATCGTATTTTGCTTTTATTATACCCATTACTCTACCAATCCAGCAATCCGTCCTTCCACTCTTCCACCCTTCCGTTCCCTCATATTTCCAGCATTCGTTCTATCGAACCGACCGCACGACGGGCGATTTCTTCCGGCACCGTCACTCGGTGCTTCATGTCCTGAAGCGACCAGAGAATCTTCTCGAGCGTGATCTTCTTCATATTCGGACAGACCGCGCGGTCCGGATTAACCGGATAAAACTGTTTCCCCGGATTTTCGTTCCGCAGGCGGTAATTAATGCCCAACTCGGTGGCGATGATGAATTCTTTATGATCCGAAGTCTGCGCGAAACGGCACATCTGCCCCGTAGAAAGCAGTTCATCAGCCAGATCGCGCACCGGTTTATTGCACTCCGGATGCGCCAGCACCAGCGCGCCGGGATGTTTTTCTTTTTCAGCCTGCACATCCGTATCGCGGATGCGTTCATGTGTTGGGCAGAACCCGTTATAAAGAATCAGCTCGCGCCCCAGCCGCTCGGCGACAAATGCGCCGAGGTTGCGGTCGGGAACAAAAATAATTTCTACATCGCCGAGCGACTGCGCCACTTTCACCGCGTTTGACGACGTGCAGCAGATATCGCTCTCCGCCTTCACCTCCGCCGAACTGTTCACATAGCAAACCACCTTCGCGCCTGGATGTAACCCCTTGAGCTTGCGTAACTTATCCGCTGTCACCATATCGGCCATTGGACAGCCCGCGCCCGGATCGGGAATCAGAATCGTCTTTTCCGGCGAAAGAATCGCGGCGGTCTCGGCCATAAAATGAACGCCGCAGAAAATCACTACTTCGTTTGGAAGTGTCGCGGCCTTACGGCTCAGCTCCAGCGAATCGCCCGTAAAATCGGCAATGGCCTGCACCTCATCGACCTGATAGTTATGCGCAATAATCACCGCGCCGCGTTGCTTCTTCAGCTCCAGAATCTGTTCTTCAATCGTTTTCATCGCGCGGAATATAACACCGTTTTTCCGAACTTTGGAACTTTTAACCACGAATGAATAGGAACAATTAACAAAAGGAAACGAAGATGACGTCCTAAATCATCGAGCCGTTTATTTCTCCGGGAACAGGGACTCTTCGACCTCTTTTTTGTAGGTCGCAAGCGCATCTTGAATCTGCGGCCTGAGATCGGCGAACTTTTTGACAAATCCGGGGACATGGCCATGGCCCATGCCAAGCACGTCAGTAAAAACCAGCACCTGACCGTCGCAATGCGCTCCGGCACCGATTCCAATGGTTGGAACCGTCAGCGCGGCGGTGATTTTCTGCGCCAGCTCCGCCGGTACACACTCCAGCACAATCGCAAAAACACCAGCCTGTTCAAGTGCCAGAGCATCGTCCATCAGTTTGCGTGCCGATTCATCGGTCTTGCCCTGCATTTTATAGCCGGTTTCTTTGACGCTCTGCGGAAGCAGTCCAATATGCCCCAGCACCGGAATCCCGTTAGCAATCAGCTTTCCGATCAAATCCACGCGCATCGCGCCGCCTTCGATTTTAACGGCATCCGCACGGCCCTCTTTGATAAACCGTCCGGCATTCTCCAGCGCATGTTCCAGCGTGCCTTGATAGGACATAAACGGCATATCGGCGACAATCAGCGCATTCTTCACGCCGCGCGCAACGGCAGCCGTGTGGTGTACCATCTCATCCATTGTCACCGGCAAAGTCGTTTCATAACCGAGAATTGTCATGCCAAGCGAATCGCCAACCAGCACCAACGGAATGCCCGCCTCATCCACATAACGTGCCGTCAGATAATCGTACGCCGTCAGCGTCGCAATCTTCTGCCCGCCCTTCATCGCCTTAATTTTTACTGCTGTATGCTTCATAAGTAATCCAGTTCAAGCGCTACCAGCGCTCTGTAAAAAGCCGGACATCGTTAGCGGGCATCTCCGCAAGAATTTTCCGCACTGGTTCATCCGTACCGGGCAGCACCAGTTCGGGACGGACA
The DNA here is from genome assembly GCA_044352355.1 of Pontiellaceae bacterium. Classification (GTDB taxonomy): domain Bacteria; phylum Verrucomicrobiota; class Kiritimatiellia; order Kiritimatiellales; family Tichowtungiaceae; genus Tichowtungia. The sequence goes on from JBILEA010000117.1 coordinate 7,030, forward strand.
TCCGCCAGCGGCTGTACCACAAAACGGCGCTCGGCCCAGCGGGCGTGCGGCACTTGCAACAAATCACTATCAACCACTTCGTCACCGCAGAAAATAATATCAATATCGATCGGGCGCGGCGCGTTACGATCCTCCGTTCGTACCCGGCGCAGCACGCTCTCAATCCGTTTAACCTTCACCAGCCATTCCTCCGCCGTGTACGGACTTTCAACAATCAATGCGGCGTTCAGAAACTTCATGGCCTTGTATTCCGGCTTTACACCCACCGGCTCGGTTTCATACACCGGCGACTGGTCAACAAACTTCACCTGCGAGTCCATCAGAATAAGCGTCTTCGCCTGACTCAATAGTCGCAGACGCCCGCCCATATTCGATCCTAAACAAAACCCGGTCTCCATAAAACTCCTTTGGACTGCGGCAACTTACTGCCCAATTAATTCTCCAGGAACTCCAGCACCTGATCGGGATGCTCTTCCGCTTTCTTAACTTTTTTCCAATGCTTGGCAACCGTACCGTCAGGGCTGATGATCACCGTCGAGCGGATCGTTCCGGTGGTTTCTTTCCCGTACTGTATCTTGGCGCCAAAGGCATCGTACTGCTTCATCACACTGGTGTCGGGATTGGAAAGCAGCACAAAGGGCAGTTTGAATTTTTTAACGAAACCGGCGTGCGAAGTCAGGCTATCCTTACTGACACCAAGTACCACCGCATTGAGTTTCTTGAATTTAGCCTTCAACTCAGCAAACCCGCACGCCTCTTTGGTGCATCCGGGCGTGTCATCTTTCGGATAAAAATAGAGCACTACCGTTTTGCCGAGATAATCAGCCAATGAATGTTCCTTGCCGTCACTGCCCTTCAGCGTAAACGCCGGGGCTGGTTTACCAACTTTAATTGCCATAATTGCTCCTTT
>JBILEA010000014.1:0-25409 GCA_044352355.1 Pontiellaceae bacterium
CGTACTAAAGGTATCAAACGTCTCCACAAGACCCGTTACGAACAACAGCATTTTCCCGCTGTTCAGCCGGCGAGCCTTGATTTCATCCGGATTATAAACAGCAGCCGGGTCATACGAAGGGATGCTTTGGAAATGGGTTCGGATGGCTGTGCGATAACTGTTCTTATCCGGAACCGTCGTCCGGAATTCATCTGCAAACAGTCCGGCATCTGCCATGCTGAAATCCGGCATTCCGGCAACCGATGCAGAAAAATTTAAAATTCCGGCGTTCGTGAACTGCGTCAACGCCACCGCATGAATACCCTGAACGTCCAGCCAGTTGGTCGTTGCGTAGTTGTACAGCTCCGTGGCCAGACTGTTCGTGCCATGCCGGAAAACAATATTCTGAACGTTACCGCCGAAATAATTGTTGCTCAGCACATTCTCCACCGGATAAAAACAGGTCGCATAATTGTTCATGATCCGGGCGAACTGCGGATAGGTGCTTGCCCAGGGCTCCAGATTCCAGCCGTTCGTCCCGACCGCCTGCTCGGTGCGCCAGAGATAATCTCCCACATCGCCGCGCTTGAGTTCGCCACTGTTGTATTTCGGGATGTTGGCGTAAATATCGCTGGCATACACATCCGTATTATAAAAACCGTAGTAGCCGCTCAGGAAAAGATTGCTGCTTACCGTAACTCCGGCCCCGCCATTGATTAAAATCGTCCGCTGGGCGCATTTGTAGAAAACGTTGTTTTCAATCATTCCGCCGCCGTATTGCTGGTCGAAATAAATCCCGCCCCGGGGATGGAATTGCGGAGTGCAAATCACGTGATGGAGGAAGTTGCCGCGGAACACCTGCCCGTAACCGCCCCACACCGCCTGCGCATTGTACATCGCTCCGCCGTCGCCTTCTTCAAACCCGACGTTGAAGACCTCATTGTCCTCTATGCGCTGCAGGTTTCCGCTCGGGGTAATCGGCTGGCCCGGCAGGTTATGAACCAGACTGTGACTGAGCCGGTCGCCGACTCCGCGGATAGCCACCCCGCCGTAATAATCGCTGGTCTGGACCTGCGTGAAGTGACAGTTATCCACATAATTACTGGTCGGCGTCAGCGTTTTTACGGTGCCGCCTTCTGTGCGGATGTGGCTGACCACATCATACACATCACAGCTTTGTATCCCGTTGAACTGCCCGCCTTCGATTTTAATCGCCAGCCGTTCGGAATTCTTCAGTGTACAGCCCGCCAGCCGGTTGTGGTGGCCGCCAATCATTCGGACCATCGCCGGGGCACTGAGGTTTGCCGCGCCGGTGATCGTCAAATCCCGGATTGTGACATAAGCGCACTGATTAAAGTCGGCAAAAAGACCGCCGGCCCAGACCCCGATTGAAGATTCTGCAGTCAGCTCGTCAAAGGGGTAAATGAAAAGAGTCTGGGTCGTTTTATCGAAAAACCACTCACCCGGAACGTCCAGTTCGCACAATAACCCGTACACTGCCAGACGTCGAGGAACAGATCCCGAACCGTACTCCTGCACTCCGTAGGAGCTGTAATCCAATAGTTTGATACAACCGTTCGTAACGCGGGCGATCGAATGGGTCTCTTTATACCAGTCGTAGGCCAAATAGCCGGTCACCGTCGCATTCTGCTCGCCAGCCTCTGCCGCCCAATCCCCACCCGGCTGTTCCGTCAAAATAAACTCACCGCCGATCGGAGCTTCCCATGAATAAGCCGGCGGATCGCCCAGTGTACGGCCCGCCATATATACAGCCCCCGCATCCAAAATCTGCGCAATATGGGCATAGCCTTCGTTGGGGAAGCGCGACTTGCGCATCATCTTCCCGTCAAGATTGAGATTGGTCCGTTTGGACAAAAAATTGGTTACGGACGGATTTGTGACGGTTGCCGCCAGCACATACCCGCGCGCGTTCGGATTCAGCCGCGCCAGCAGCGCAGCATTGGTGACGAGTTGAAAAGAGGCGGCATCGATCGAAATGGATCCGTCAAAGACCGGGGTCTCCCCGGGAACAGCTCGAATTACGATCGGAGCTCGTTCGGTGCCCTGAAAAGAGGCGCCTAAAGTCAGAGTCGTTTTATAGGTATAGAGCCCACCCTTAACCCAGACGGTCAGTCCGCCGTCGGGAACAGATCCGCTGTTTGTTGTAATCACAGCCTGCATCCGTTTTACGGCTTCATTCAGCGTGGCCAGCGGGGCAATCTGTTTTCCTGATGCGAGATCACTGCCGTCCGGCGCAACATAAAAATCACGCTGAATCTCTCTGCCGAGTGAAAACTGAAATCCGCTGGCGAAGACAGCCGCTATCAGCAGCCCGCCGGAACAGATCAGAAAAATTTTAAACCGCCCCTGCATAACCGTTTCCGCTCCTTATTGAACCAGCATTTTCCCCGTATTAAACCGCCGCGCCTTGATTTCATCCGGATCATAAACGGCGGAGGGATCATACGAAGGAACACTCTGAAAGTGCGCGCGGACGGCAGCCCGATAGCCGTTTTTATCGGGAACCGTCGTCCGGAATTCGTCCTTAACCAGTCCGGCGGCGGCCGTGCTGAACCCGGGCATTCCGGACCCCTTCGGCGAGAAATCGAGTACCGCCGGATCGTTGAACTGGCTCAGCTCCACCTCATGAAGCCCCTGTACGCTCAGTTTTTTCGCCGTGTCATTATTGAACAGTTCCTTACTTGCGGAGAACCCGTCACCTTCCCGGAAAACAATGTTCTGAACATTGCCGACGAAATAATTGTCGCGCAGCACATTCTCCACCGGATAAAAACAGGTCTCAAAATTATTCATGATCCGGGCGAACTGCGGATAGGTGCTTACCCAGGGCTCCTGATTCCAGCCGTTCGTCCCGACCGCCTGTTCGGTGCGCCAGTAAACATCTTCCACATCGCCGCGCTTGAGTTCGCCGCGGTCGTATTTCGGGATTTTTGCGTAAAGGTCTTTAGCGTACGCCTCTGTATTATAAAAACCATAGTAGCCGTTCAGGAGAAGATTGCTGTTTACCGTAACTCCGGCTCCGCCGTTGATGAGAATGGCGCGGTGGGCGCATTTGTAGAAGACGTTGTTCTCAATAAGCGCGCCGCCGTAGAACTGATCAAAATAAATCCCGCCGCGCGGATGCATCTGGGGAATACAGAGTATGTGGTGCAGAAAGTTGCCGCGGAATACCTGCCCGTAGCCGCCCCATACCGCCTGCGCAGTGTACATCGCTCCGCCGTCGCCTTCTTCAAACCCGACGTTGAAGACCTCATTGTCCTCTATGCGCTGCAGGTTTCCGCTCGGGGTGATCGGCTGGCCCGGCAGGTTATGAACCAGACTGTGACTGAGCCGGTCGCCGACTCCGCGGATAGCCACCCCGCCGTAATAATCGCCGGCCTGAACCTGCGTGAAGTGACAGTTATCCACATAATTACTGGTCGGCGTCAGTGTTTTTACGGTGCCGCCTTCTGTGCGGATGTGGCTGACCACATCATACACATCACAGCTTTGTATCCCGTTGAACTGCCCGCCTTCAATTTTAATCGCCAGCCGTTCGGAATTCTTCAGTGTACAGCCCGCCAGCCGGTTGTGGTGGCCGCCGCGCATACTCACCATCGACACCACAGAAAGATCGGCTGCTCCGCAAATGGTCAGATCCCGGATGGTGACATAAGCGCACTGATTAAAGTCGGCAAAAAGACCGCCGGCCCAGACCCCGATTGAAGATTCTGCAGTCAGCTCGCCAAAGGGATAAATATAAAGAGTCTGATCCGCCGCATCGAAAAACCATTCGCCGGGAACATCCAGCTCGCACAGCAACCCGTATACCGCCAGACGGCGGGGCGCCTTTTCCGCCAGCTTGACTCCATAGCGGGTGTGTTCGCGCAGTTTGATGCGCCCGTCGTTGTATCGGGCGATCGGCAGGGTTTCTTTATGCCAGTCATAATAGAAATAGCCGGTGACCTGCGCAGTTTTAGACCGGGCAAGTTCAGCCTGCCAGTCCCCGCCGGGTTGCTCCCGCAACGAGAACTCACCGCCGACCGGGGTTTCCTGAGTTCCTTTCGGCGGATCGCCCAGCGTTCTTCCAACGGCATAAATCGCGCCCGCATCGAAAACCTGCTTTATATGGGCATAGCCTTCGTTGGGAAAGCGCGACTTGCGCAACATCGTCCCGTCCAGATTGAGATTGGTCCGTTTCGACAATAAATTGGTTACGACGGGATTGGCAACCCTCATCGCCAGCACATGATCCCGTGCCGCCGGATGAAGCCGCGCCAGCACTTCCGGGTCGGTAATTTTTTTAAACTCCGCCACATCGAGCGGAATCGATCCGTCGAAGACCGGTTTTTCGCCCGGAACGGCACGGATTACAATCGGAGACTGTTCCGACCCTTGGAACGCCGGCCCGAAAACCACGGGCGCTTTATAGGTATAGAGCCCCCCTTTAACCCAGACCGTCAGGCCGCCATCGGGAACTTTCCCGCCATTCTCCCCGATCACGGCCAGCATCCGCTTCACGGCTCCATTGAGCGAAGCCAGCGGCTCGCTCTGTTTTCCGGAGGCGAGATCATTGCCTCCCGGCGCAACATAAAACTCCGTCGCCGTCCCGCCGGCACTCAACGACTGAACGCCGAATACGGCGAATACAATCAAGATCTTCGCAATTGATTTAACCATTCCTCTGCTCATAACTCTTGCCTCTTTTGTTTTTGCGTAGTTCATCAAACAGCGCCTCAATATTTGCCGGAGGAATATCCGAAAGAATCGCCTCGTGGCTCGGCGAGATGATCAGCCCAGTCGGGAAAATCGAATGCAGTTCGCGGACTTTTGCGCGCACCTCGTCCGGCGTTCCGTTGACCAGCAGGTTCTGGGCATCCACGCCGCCGCAAAAGGAGGCGGTTGAACCGAAGTCGTCCTGCAGCCCCCGCGGCTCCATGCCGGAGGCCAGAGCTTGAATCGGATGAATTACATCCGCGCCGGCTTCGATCAGGTCGGGAATCACCTTGCGGATGGATCCGCAGGAATGATGGATCACTTTCATTCCGTGCGAGTGGGCCTGATCGATCAGTTTCCGGGTTCCGGAAAATACAAATTCACGCAGAGAGTCCGGACTGACCATCAGCCCGGTCTGGCTGCCGAAGTCGTTACCGATCAGCACCGCTTCGACGCGCCCTTCGGCGGCCTGATAAAAAATCGCATTGGCTTCAAGATAGAATTCAACAATGCGGTCGATTACCGCCTGAAACATCTCCGGCTCGCTCAGCATCACCATCATGGCGTTTTCCATCCCGAACGCCGCGCAGGCATCCTGGAAATGGGCCGACCAAAGCACGCCCAGCTTCACAAAACCTTCCGGGACTTCATCAATCGCCTTCCGGCAGGCTTCGATGCTCATGTGCTTCTTCGGATCGGGCCAGGCGAAATCCTTTATGCAGGCCGGATCGGTTTTATCGGCAAACCAGCCGGCATGGGTCAGCGTGCGCTCGTCATAATCGGCCGCCATCGTAAAATCGAACGCACAGGCGATGTGGTTCGCCGGCGGGCAGTTGTAAGGCACTTCAACCGGCCAGATGTCGTCACCGATTTTCTGCTTCAACTGCACCATACCGGTCACGCCGAAATGGCGAAACAGCGCGGGCAGCGCGTGTTTATCGGGAATACCCAGCCAGCTCGCCGGACGGTCAACGGGCTGGCGTGCAATCGTGGCATAAAATCGTTCAATCGAATTCATGAGAAATCATCCCGCAGGATAAGAATTCACACTACCCTGTCATTCATCTGACCGATAAAAAACCGCTCCGGACCTGTTGGAGTCCGGAGCGGATAGAACAGAACCCCGTGTTATCTGCCGAGCTTGCGGCGGATCAGCAGCGTGATCAGCGCGCCGAGCCCCAGCATTCCGATCGTTGCCGGCTCAGGAATGCTCGTTACATACGCATTGTCTATATAAACCCCGCTACTTGCATTCCGGAAACGAATTGCATTGAACGCATTGGTGGTGTTGAAGGTGGTGTACCCGCTGAGATTCACATCCGTAACTCCCGTCGCAATGGACCATCCACGCGACATGTTGTAGGCCGTAATAGTCGCGTTGGTGAACTTGGAGCCGGCCGCACCGGTCAGTTGCAGTGAAAAATGAATCCAGTCGCCTTTTGCCCACTGCCCGTTGCCGGGATTGGCGTTGTAATAGGCGGCACCCGACAGATTGTTCCCGGTGATATAGTCACTGCCAGTCTCACCTGCTACACGGATATTCACCGTTCCGTTTGTCAGACCGAAACTCAATCCGGCGATGGTCTCTGATCCTGCTGCGTTCACTATAGCCAGACGCATTTTCGTGGTAACTAACGTCGTGTTTGTTGTGTTGTAATCAAACCCATACTCGAGGCCGGTCTTGCCGCTTTCCAGTCCGAAAACAAGATTGGTCCCGGTCAAAGTTTTATCGGTACTGTTCGTGACCAAAAGTGCCTGCCCGGCGGTGTAGGAGCCGCTCGTTGTCGTCGCAACCACCGCCGCTCCGGCATTCGCAGCCCAGTTCTGCTGAGCCGTAAGCGTTCCCAGACCAAAGTCATCAAATGTTTGAATAAACGTAGCCTGTGCGATTCCCGTCAGACTGGCTATTACCGCTGTCATCCCTATTAATCCTCTCATACCTGCTCCCTTCTTTTTCATCTCTTCCTCCTCCGGTTTTCCTTCTTCATAAAGCCGACACCAGCGCCGACTCTACGCAATACCTCAAAGACTATGACGTGACTTCATTTTTTGATCTTTTGTATCTTTGTATTAATAAATTTACCTTTATAGACATAAATTACGTTCTTAGTGGACCACGAACAGTGTCAGCACCGGTTTTTTTATTTCGACCGACTGGACATAAGCATTGTCAACTAAAACCCCACTGGTTGTATTCCGGATACGAATTGCATTGAACGCATTGGTGGTGTTGAAGGTGGTGTAGCCGCTGAGATTCACATCCGTAACTCCCGTCGCAATAGACCAGTCGCGGGTCATGTTATAGGCCGTCATGGTCGCATTGGTGAACTTAGAGCCGGCCGCGCCGGTCAGTTGCAGTGAAAAATGAATCCAGTCGCCTTTCGCCCACTGCCCGCTGACGGGATTGGCGTTGTAATAGGTTGAACTCGCCAGATTGTTCCCGGTGATATAGTCACTGCCAGCCTCACCTGCTACACGGATATTCACCGTTCCGTTTGTCAGACCGAAACTCAGACCTTGCACGGTCTCCGATCCTGCGGAGTTGATTATAGCCAGACGCATTTTCGTGGTTACCAGCGATGTGTTTGTTGTGTTGAAATCAAAACCGTACTCGATACCGGTTTTGCCGCTTTCCAGCCCGAAAACAAGATTGGTCCCGGTCAAAGTTTTATCGGTACTGTTCGTTGATAAAAGCGCCTTCCCGCCGGTGTAGGAGCCGCTCGTTGTCGTCGCAACCACCGCCGCTCCGGCATTCGCCGCCCAGTTCTGCTGAGCCGTAAGCGTGCCCGGAATAAAGGTGTCAAACGTTTGAACATAGGCCGCATGAACTGTGGTCAATCGGCTCATGACCAAAACAACTACCCATAATGCATTTTTTTGCATCGCAATCCCTTTATTAAACCGCCCGAATCACAGCGAGGGGCGGGACCCCTCTGCGTCTTTTACGTACACGTTATCAATAAAAGTCCCACTGCTCCCGGACATCCGGATGGCAGCCCGATCAAAGGTTATTCCTTTCAGTTTAACATTGTATTTGCTGAGATCTGCATCCGTGATGCCGGTAGGAATTTCAATACCGCCGCGACTGAGGTTAACCGCTTTGACCGTGGCAATCTGGAACTTATCTCCGGTTAGAATGAGACTCACCCGGAGCCAGTCCCCCTTGTTCCAAAGCTTAGAAGACCCGGCGCCGCAGATCTCGCTGAAATTCGCTCCAGTCACATACTGATCCCCCATTTCGCCGGCCGTGCGAATGACCATCACCCCATCTTTTAAACCAAAACTCGGAGCATAGGAGGGGCTTGCGCCAGACCTCAAATACATGCGAGTATTACCCATCGATGTCGCTTCGTCGCGGAAATCAAAGCCATACTCGATGCCCGCTTTATCCATGGTCAGCTTAAAATCAACTCCCGAAGCTTCGTGCCGAATCGTTTTGTCATCTCCTACGGCTGCTCTAACGGCCTGTCCGCCTGTATAAACACCAGCATCTTTGGTCTTGGCCACCGAAAATTTATCACTGACCTCCCACCCATCCTGAGCCTTCAGCGAACCCGCAGGAAACGACTCAAAACCCTCCTTGTATTCCGCACGAACCACTCCGCAAGCCAGCAAACCGCAAACCGCCAACACCATTTTTTTCATCGCGCATCCTTTCATTTAATCCCCTTGTGTAATCAAGCTGCCCTTATCATTTACGGTGGACAGTTTAATTTGAATCATCAATATGTCAACTCTAATAAATTTAAATAAATAAAATTTACCTTTTCAAGAGAACGAGACTAGAATGTTCCATTCTTTTGGGGAGGGGCTCCCAGCTCCTGCATGAAGCAGAAAAAAGTGAATGGCATGAAGAAGGGTACAACTATTCTGGCATTTTTTTTGGCCTTGGCCGCCAGTTTCGGTGACGGCGGAGAAACCGGATTCGTCCGAAGAATTCCGGACCCTGACCGGTAAATCCGCAACCGCCGGCAATATCGTCGACGAGACCAGACCCGACTCCACTCTCCCGCTGGTAACTCCACCCGCCGGCAACCCAGGGCGGCTGTTTGTGCTCATCGCCGCCAACGACAAGGAAGTCTGGGTTAAGAGCAGCCGTGAGGAATAAAACCGAGATTTAAATTGTCTTTATTTCAGCCGCTTAATCACGGCAGGAGGAGCCGACACGCTGCTCCGTTCGATCACTTTAAGCGGGATAGAGATCATCTGAAAAGGTCCCTGATCCTTGTTGTCGATTCGCTGAACCAGCCGCTCAACAGCCACCTGCCCTAGCGCGGCGCGGTTCTGCTCGGCTGTCGTAAGCGCCGGTATGCAGTGGAGACTCTCCTCCGTATTATCGTTACCGACAATACTGAGATCTTCCGGCACCCGGAGTCCTGCCGCCTGAGCGGCACGGATCAGCATTATGGCAAACCGATCATTAAAAGCCAGAATCGCAGTCGGCGGTTCGGGCAAACTGAAAAGTGCGGCAAGAGCCCGCTGAACCGGATCTTTCAAATCCGAGAGGAAATCCGGCAGCATCTCAACGCAACAGTATTCCTGCCGGATGGGCAGATTGTTCTGAAACAACCCCTCGCAATAACCCGAAAAACGTTCGGTGACAGACTCATGATGCTCCCGGTCTGATTCCGACTGTTCCGGCGGATAGATCACGCTGAAAAATGCAATCCGCTGATGTCCGTAGCGACACAAAAGATCAATTTGATCGCGGGCACTGCCGCGGTGGTTGGACTGCACTGTATCACACGAGGAAGAGTACACGGCGTTGACTGCAATCACCGGCTTGCCGCAGTCCGCTTCATCCGCCAGCCGCGATGAGTTGATACTGATAATACCGGCGACAGACGGATCGCGCATAAGCGCCGGCAAATCCGAAACGTGATTATAACTGCGGAGCCGCACGGCATGGCCAAGCCGCTGACCGGTCTGTTCTAAAGCCATCAGCAGGCTGCCGTAGAAAAAACTGATGTCTTTGTTGTTCATTAAGACCGTCGACGGAGGCCGATAGACACAAAGAATATCCCCCGGTTTAACGTCCGATTTAAAAGCATATCCGTTTTCGCGCATGACCTCGTAAATCCGCTCGCGCGTTTCCGGAGAAACCCTTTTGGTATTCGGATCTTTCAAGAGCAGGCACACCGCACTAGGAGAAACCCCGGCTTTTTTGGCAATATTTTTCTGGCTTATCCGCTTCATTAATCAATTTCACCTTATTTCTAAAACACATCCTATATTCAGCTCATCAAGCTGTTAAGTCAAGAATTGACCAGATTTACCTCGTCTCATGACAAGGTCTTTGTAAAACCAGTCTCAACCTGTTGATTTAAAATAACTGCACTTTGTAAAAAATAAATCCGCACCTTTCTGTTCCGTTTAGATTAAGCGCGATGCGTCTTGAAACGGCGGGAAAAATCGCACTTAAAAGGCTTCTCTCGCCCGCTGAAAGCGGTATAGTGCCGCCTTTGCTGGGGGTGCCCTGACGGGCTGAGAAACCACCCTTTGAACCTGTGCGGATAATGCCGCAAAGGGAAGCGTTCGGTCCTTTTCCGCTCTCTTCCCGGCTTAGGAAGGATATAGAGCGATGAAACAGACTTCAGACTATGGACCGTTTTTCCCGCATTCGCGGAAAGTTTATGTCAACGGCTCACAACCCGGCGTGCGCGTCCCGTTCCGCGAAATCGAACTGGCCCACACCCTCAACGACGACGGCACGCAAAAATCCTACAATGCCCCTGTTCGCGTCTACGACACCGCCGGACCGAATACCGAAGGCCCGTTGCCCGCCTTTCGCGCACTCTGGATCGCCGGACGCAATCACGCCACCCAACTGGAGTATGCCCGCGCGGGAACGATCACGCCCGAAATGGAATTCGCCGCCATCCGCGAATCCGTTACACCGGAATTTGTCCGCGACGAAGTCGCCGCCGGGCGCGCCATCATCCCTCTCAACCGCTGCCACCCCGAAGCCGAGCCGATGATTATCGGCCGTAAGTTCCGCACAAAAATCAATTCCAACATCGGCAACTCTGCACTCGGTTCGTCCATCGCCGAAGAACTCGAAAAAATGCGCTGGTCGATTCAATGGGGCGCGGACACCGTCATGGATCTCTCCACCGGCAAAGACATTCACGCCACGCGCGAAGCGATCCTTCGCCACTGCCCGACACCCATCGGCACCGTACCGCTCTATCAGGCGCTTCAGAAAGTCGACGGCAACGTCAATAAACTATCGTGGGACGTCTACCGCGAAACACTCATCGAACAGGCCGAACAAGGCGTCGACTATTTCACCATTCACGCCGGCGTTTTGAAAAAACATGTTCCGCTCGCCGCCAAACGGCTCATCGGCATCGTCAGCCGCGGCGGCTCCATCATGGCTCAGTGGATGCAGAACAAAAACGAAGAAAGCTTCCTCTACACGCACTTCGAAGAAATCTGCAAAATCATGCAGGCATACGACATTACCTTCTCGCTCGGCGACGGACTGCGCCCCGGCTGCCTGGCCGATGCCAACGACGAAGCCCAGTTCGGCGAACTCAAAACGCTCGGCGAACTGACACAGATTGCCTGGAAACACGGCTGTCAGGTGATGATCGAAGGCCCCGGCCACGTTCCCATGCACAAGATCAAAGAAAATATGGACCGTCAGCTCGAAGACTGCTACGAAGCCCCGTTTTACACCCTCGGCCCGCTCGTCACCGACCTTGCCGCCGGCTACGACCACCTCAACAGCGCCATCGGCGGCGCGATGATCGGCTGGTACGGCTGCGCCATGCTTTGCTACGTCACGCCGAAAGAACACCTCGGCTTACCGAACAAAGAAGACGTCCGCGAAGGAGTCGTCGCTCACAAAATCGCCGCGCACGCCGCCGATCTGGCTAAAGGCATACCTAACGCGCAGGACCGCGACAACGCCATCAGCAAAGCCCGCTTTGAATTCCGCTGGGAAGACCAGTTCAACCTCTGCTTTGACCCGGAACGCGCTCGCCGCTTCCGCGAAGAATCTATGCCGCCGGGCGAAAAATTTGACGTCAAACAGCGCTACTGCTCCATGTGCGGCGAAAAGTTCTGCTCCATGCGCATCAACCATGATATTCGGAAGAATTGACGATTGATGATTTTTGATTGCCACTTCGTTGCCCCGCTTACGCGGAGCCCAGCTCGCCCGATCAATCAATACTAAAATGGAGCACGCTATTCCTGACCACGTCCTCGAACGCTTTGTCGGCTTTGCCGAATTCGTCGAACGCTGCCCGAATAGCCTGCCTTCCAAACATCAAAAAATGCCAGTCCGTCAAGTATACGCCAACCGACCGTGCGGCTCAGGGCCCGGGTGCAGATCCTTGGCCATTTTTATCAAAACAAAAAGCCGCCCCGGAATCCGGAGCGGCTTGCCCTGAGCCCCGTCGAAGGGGCTTTTGTACTGATCAGTGACAGCTTACTTGCTGATCACTTTGATCAGGTCGAGAACTTTGCAGGAGTAACCCCACTCGTTATCGTACCAGGCAATCACTTTGACGAAGGTCTTGTCGAGCTGGATGCCCGCTTTGGAGTCAAAGATCGAGGTGCAGGATTCATGACGGAAGTCGGTCGAAACCACATCTTCTTTGGTGTAAGCGAGAATGCCCTTGAGCGCGCCTTCAGAAGCTTCCTTCATCGCCGCGCAGATGTCTTCATAGCTGGCTTCTTTAACCAGTTCGCAGGTCAGGTCGACAACCGATACGTCGGAGGTCGGTACGCGGAAGGCCATGCCGGTGAGCTTGCCTTTGAGCTGCGGGATCACCACGCCGACCGCTTTGGCAGCGCCAGTCGAGGACGGAATGATGTTTTCGAGAATGCCGCGGCCGCCGCGCCAGTCTTTGGCGGAAGGTCCGTCGACGGTTTTCTGAGTAGCGGTGGCGGCGTGAACCGTGGTCATCAGACCGCGCTTGATGCCGAACTTGTCGTTCAGAACTTTGGCGACCGGAGCCAAACAGTTGGTGGTGCAGGAAGCGTTAGAAACGATCGTCTGACCGGCATAGCTGTCGGTGTTGACGCCGCAGACGAACATCGGAGTGTCGTCTTTGGACGGAGCAGAAAGAACAACTTTCTTCGCGCCGGCATCGATGTGCTTCTGAGCGGTTTCCTTGGTCAGGAAGAAACCAGTGGATTCAACGACGACTTCAGCGCCGATGTCGCCCCATTTGAGGTTCGACGGATCTTTTTCGGCGGTGATGCGGATGGCTTTGCCGTTGACGACCAGCTTGCCGTCTTTCACTTCGACCGTGCCGTTGAAGCGGCCGTGTACGGAGTCAAACTTCAGCATATAAGCCAGATAATCTACATCCAGCAGGTCGTTAATACCGACTACTTCGATGTCTGTGCGATCAGCAGCAGCGCGGAAAACCATGCGGCCGATGCGTCCGAAACCATTAATACCAACTTTGATAGCCATTCTTCTCTCCCTTTTGCTTTTAGCCCCAGCTCGGGGCCATTTGTTAAAAAATCCCGCGAACCCTACCGGAACACCCCCACAGCGTCAATCCTCCACACCCGCAAACTTGACACCCCTTCCCAAAGCCGGAACACTACCGGAGCAATAATGGATTCAGAGATTATTGGATAAATGAACGATTGCCTCTCCCATTCATCCACCGATCCCTCAATCCAGTAATCCATAGGACATTTTTATGATTAAACGTTCTTACCTTCTCACAAAAGTTATGGGCATCCCCGTGCGGGTGCATATTACGCTGGTTATCCTGCTGATTTTTGTCGCCCTTAAATTTGGAATTAGCGGGGTTCTTTATGCAATCGGCATATTAGTCAGCATTGCCGCGCACGAATTGGGCCACTCCTGGGTCGCCATCAAAAAAGGATGCCACGTCCGCGAAATTATGCTGTTACCCATCGGCGGTGTCGCCAAAATGGACAGCATCCCCTCGCGCCCGATGGATGAATTTTTAGTAGCTGCCGCCGGGCCACTGACCAGCCTTATACTGGCCGGTTTTTTCGGCTGGGCCGGACGCTTCGCATTCCTCCTCAGCTCCATGTGCTATGTAAATCTTATGCTGTGCCTCTTCAATCTGCTCCCGTCGTTCCCGATGGACGGCGGACGCATCTTCCGGGCCGTCATGACACCCAAACTCGGACGACTGAAAGCCACTGCGCTGGCCGCACGAATCGGACGCATTATGGCTGTTGCCGGAGGAATCTGGGGTCTGTTTCAGGGCAACTTCTTTTTGGTGCTGATCGCCGTTTTTATTTTTCAAGCGGCAGGGGCGGAATATCGCGCCGTCTATTTACAACAGATGAGCGAGGGCTGGTTTACCGGCGGACAGCCCGCCGACATCGAAGTGAGCCCGCCGCCCTATGCCCGCAAAGCTCCGCCGTTCTGGTCCGGGTGGAAAAATAAAACCAACGCCTTTTTCAACGACCTGTTCAAAAACTGGCAATGAGGCTTTTTGGAGTGCGGTCACAAGCGAAGCGCGAGACCGCTCTCAAAGCTCCGTCGCACTGCGTTTGCCGCCGCACGCCAGACCTCAGTTCCTATTCAACAATCGCCCGGTAAACGCCCTGCGCACGATCGGGTTGCCGATTCGGATAACGAAAGAAAAGATCCCAAACAATCAAAGCAGCCAAAGTCAGCCCGGCTGTCGCCAGCATGGTAATCCAAAACTTTTTACTGAATTCCGAATTCTTCATCAGATGCTGAAACCGGCGGAACCCGCTGTTATGACTTCGGCGCCGATGCGTATTGGAAATATCTGGACTGACCGCCTCGTCAAACGTCTTTTGATGACGCCGGCGACGCCGAGTTTTAGTGGGTTCCGGCGGTTTCGCCCAAGGTGATTCTTTTACTTCGTAAATGTCAGATGAAGCCATAGTTCCGGCAGAATAATGATTCATACCGAGTTTGACAGCGTTTTTTATCGAAAAACAAAATCTACCGCTTATTCATTAACCACCAGAAGGCTCCGGCAGCCAATAAAACAAGGACACCAAACCCCAGCAGGACAGCCTTCCACCCAACAGACCGATAGCGCCGCCCTTTATGATGGTGACGATGATGCGGTACCACTTCGCCGCCAGTCGCCCGCAAATATTCATCCCGACGCTGCGAAATCGCCGAGCCCCTTCTTGACCCCCGACTCACAGACTCCCTTGATTCGTAAATATCAGAGGACATGATCGATCTCCTCGACCATTTTCGTGATTACACCGCGCCGAGATTCAATAATGCCGCGAGCGGCTTCGCCGAGTTGAGCGCGAACTGAAGGATTACTCAGCAACTCCTCAATAGTTTTTTCCAGGGTTTGGAAATCAGCAACTTGCCGAAAAGCGTTCGCCGCAAGAAAATCATCCATAATGGACGGGAAGTTTTCCATATTCGGCCCGACGACCACCGCTTTGCCGAACAATGCCGGCTCGATCGGATTCTGACCGCCATGCTCGCAAAGGCTCTTGCCGACAAAAACCACATCAACGGCGGCATAAAAGTTCATCAGCTCGCCGGTCGTATCCACTACCAGAACACTAGGGGTCAGCCTAAACATTGCAACATTTTCTTCTTCCTTTTCTGCAATGTTACAATGTTTAGGCTGACCCCTAGTCTTACTGAGCAAGACAAAGGAAAGATTCTGCGCTTCAAGGGTTTTGATCACTTCATCGCGGCGTTCGGCATGGCGCGGCGCCAGTACGAGAAACAGCTCCGGATGCTTTTCGCGCAGGTTCTTATAGATTTTACAAAGAGCCTCTTCTTCACCCGGCCAAGTAGATCCGCCGAGTAGAATCAACGCATTGTCTGGAATCGAAATCTTTTCGAGTACCGCACGGGCTTTGGCATCCGCATCGGCAGCTGGCGGAGGCAGGTCATATTTGGCGGTGCCAAGTATCTTCACCGTTTCAGGCCGTGCACCCATGGCGATGATACGTTCCGTATCCTGCCTTCCTTGCATACAGACCGGATCAATCATGGCGAGCAGTCGGCGAGTGAAGGGACGCAACCGCATGTAGCCTTTGAAGGAGGAGTCGGAAATACGTCCATTGATCAGTGCCACCGGGATGCCGCGCTTGTACGCCTGCCGCACCAGATTCGGCCAGAACTCGCACTCGACCAGAATCAGCTTGAGCGGATTGATGATATTGAATACGCGGTTCATCACGATCGGTAGATCGATCGGGAAATAAATCAGCACATCGCGCGAATCAAGTTTCTGTTCCGCCAGCGTATGCCCGGTAGACGTGTTCGTGCTCAGCACAAAACGGGACTCCGGATGCTCTTTGCGATATTCCTCGATGAAGCGTAACGCCACAAAAAGCTCACCCACACTGACCGCGTGGATCCAAATATGGCGTGTTTCAGTCAGCCGTACCATCGTGCCGTGCCCGTACATGCCGACGCGCTGTTCAAAATGCCGCCGGTAGCCGCCACGCCGCGCCATACGCGTCAGAAACTTCGGCAACAGTAGCAGAAAACCGATGGGAAAAAGCAGGTTGTATAAAAGCCAGAGCATTTTAGATTGATGATTTTAGATTTCAGATTCCGGATTAAAACTCGGCATAATGTCCATATTCGAAGCCCTTCTGGCCAGTTCAATCTGCAAGCGGCAATCATAAATCTTAAATTCCTACGCCCGCGGATGCGCTTCCTCATAAACTTTCTTCAGTTTCTCAACCGACACATGGGTATAAATCTGGGTGGTCGAAAGGCTGGCGTGGCCGAGCAGCTCCTGAACACTGCGCAGATCGGCCCCGTTATCCAGCAGATGCGTGGCAAAACTGTGGCGCATCGCGTGCGGAGAAATCGACGGTTTCAGGCCGCAGTAGCCCACGTAGGTTTTCATCATCCGCTCGATGGACCGGGCCGTAAGCGGCCCGCCGTGTTTGTTGAGGAAAATAACGCGGCGCGGATCGCCCTTTATGCCCAGCGAGTTCCAAATTTCGGAACGCATCGAAAGGGCGTTCTGTAGTGCTCTTTCAGCTGGCCGACCCAGTGGACAAAGCCGTTCCTTTTTGCCTTTGCCGAGTACACTGACAATACCGGAAAGAATATCAATCCGAGATTCAGTCAGTCCGACTAACTCTCCGATACGCATGCCGGTGCTGTAGAGCACTTCAAGAATCGCCGTGTCGCGCACCGGCATATACTCCTGAAAAAGCCCCGACGGCTTTTCTGCCGCCGCCATAGCGTGCGGAGCCGCCAGCAGCTGCTCCACTTCACTCATCGACAGAACCGACGGCAGATAGCTGCCCTTTTTTGGCAGATGTAGCCCGCTGAACGGATTGAGCGGAACATATTCCTCGCGCACCAGAAATTTATAGAACGATCGCAATGCCGAAAGCTTCCGACTCGTTGTCGTGGGTTCCATTTCCAGCTTCTGGAAAAAGACGAGAAACTTGCGGGCGGAAAAGCGGTCGGCCTCTTTCCAGTTATACGGCGGCTTCGCCTCATCGCCCCAGATCAGCTCGATGAACTGCCGGATATCAATCAGGTAATTGCTGACCGTATGCTCCGAGGCGTTTTTCTCCCCTTGCAGGTATTTGACAAAATGCTCTACGCAAGGGTCTGCCAATACGTTCATTCGGATACAACTGCTTTTTTCACTTTCGGTTCAGGAAGACCGTACTGCTCGCGGATCGTGTCGTAGCCCGGAATCTGCGCGGCGTAACGAGCCATCATTTTCTTCAGCGCGGCAACCTGTTTTTCAGACAGCGCGCCTTTGCCGGCGAACTGGGTTGAAAGCGACTCGTAAAAGCTCTGATCGTTGAATTCTCGTTTCCCGCGCATAACCGGCGGATTCCATGTTTGAACGGTTTTGAGCAGTTCAAGTAAGGCTCCGGTCTGACCTGAATCAGCCGGCGCAGGCTTGGCCGCCATGTTAAGACCTTCTTTGATCGTTTCGAAATCCGCAATCTGATCCGAATATTTCGTCAGCACAGAATCAAGCGCGGCCAGTTGCCGCTCACTGAGGTTGCGCCCGCCCTGCACCTGCTGGCGCAAGGATTCACAGAATTTACCGTCGTCATAGACTTTTTTGCCGACTTTGCGTGCCTCGCCGAATTTGACATTCGCCAGCAATTCCAGCTTACGAATGGTTTCAGGAGGCGTCGCGGCAGGTTTTTCAAGCTTAAGTCCGCTCACCTGCTCGCTACCGATCTGGCCGATATATTTGCAAGCCAGACCAAAGAGCATCTGCTGTTGCCGAGTCGTAATCTGTCCATCAGCCGCAAATTTTTCACTTACTGACTTCACCGTTTCACTGTCGTCATAGGTACGACGTCCGCGTTTGACTGGAGCGGCCCACTCTTTAACCTGTTCAAGCGCGGCCAGCATCGCTTGGGTTTCATCCGGGGCGGCCATATCTTTCGCCCCTTCCAGCCATACGAGAAACTGGGTATAAAACGTCTGCATCATGTCGGCCCATTCGACGGACCCGTCTTCGATTTTATCCAGCTTCTCTTCCATCTCAGCCGTGAACTTGACATTGAAAAGCGGATCGAGCGCACCAACGAGAAATTCACATACACGCATGCCTGCTTCAGTTGGAACCAGCGAGCGCTTTTCCTTGGTAACGTATTCACGCTTGTCGAGCGTCGCCAGAGTCTGAGCGTACGTGCTCGGGCGGCCCACACCGTTTTCTTCGAGTGCTTTAATCAGTGACGGCTCGCTGTAACGCGCGGGCGGCTTGGTGAATTTCTGTTCGCCGAGCCACTCCAGACAGTCGAGTTTTTCGCCTTCGGTCAGCGGCGGCAGCTTCACTTCTTCATTTTCGTCTTCGTCGTCCTCGTTTTTCTTATCAGCAGCTTTCTCGATACCGCTGGCACGCATGTAACCGGGGAACACGATTTCTGACGACGTAGCGCGGAAGAGATAGACGTTGACCCCGTCCGTTTCAATTTCAGCGGTACGGCGGGCGATGCGCGAAGGAATCATCTGGCTGGCGACGAACCGTTCCCAGATCAGTTTATAAAGCTTCTGCTCTTCCGGTTTAAGACCGGACAGGCTTGGCGGAGTCTGCGTAACATCGGTAGGCCGAATCGCTTCGTGCGCTTCCTGCGCATTGCCGCGACTCTTGTAGAAGTTCGGCTTTTCGGGCAGATACTCCGCACCATACTCCGCCGTCACAAACGCGCGGCAGGCTTCCTGCGCGCTTTGGGCAATATTGACCGAATCGGTTCGCATGTAGGTAATCAGCCCGTTTTCATACAAGGCCTGCGCGATACTCATGGCACGGGCCGGAGCAAATCCGCAGACGCTGGAAGCCGCCTGCTGTAGCGAACTGGTGATAAACGGTGCGCGGGCTTTGCGCTGAATCTCTTTTTCGATGATACGCGCAACGTGGAGCGAACTCGCCTCCAGTTCAGCGCGAACCTTCGTCGCCTGCTCGCCGCTCTTGATTTCAGCCTTTTCGCCGTTGATTTGCGCCAGCTTGACGGCAAAAGCGTCGCGCGGAGCCACCCGCTTGCAGACATTCGCCCCGAGCATCCAATATTCTTCGGGATTAAAATTCTTAATTTCGTTTTCGCGTTCACAGACCAGACGAAGCGCAACCGACTGTACACGGCCAGCGCTGACGCCGCCACGAACCTGCTTCCAAAGCAGCGGACTCACTTTAAACCCAACCAGCCGGTCGAGCACGCGGCGCGCCTGTTGCGAATTAACGCGATTCATATCCAGCTCGGTCGGATGAGAAAAAGCCTCTTTAATCGCCGACTTAGTGATTTCGTTATAAGTGACCCGGCTGAATTTTTCCGGAGAAACAATACCCTTGAGCAGTTCAAAAAGATGCCAGGCGATCGCCTCCCCTTCGCGGTCCGGATCGGGGGCCAGAATCACTTCGTTGCACTTCTTGGCGGCGGCCTTCAGCTCGGTAATCACTTTGGCACGGCCGGTTGTATTCACATACTCCGGCTCGAAACCTTTATCGACATCCACGCCGAGCTTCTTCGGCGGCAAATCGCGAACATGCCCCATCGAGGCTTTGACGATATACTCATCGCCCAGATATTTATTGATGGTTTTCGCTTTAGCGGGAGATTCTACAATCACTAATTTCATAATCTAAATTCCTTTTCTAACCGCGAATAAACGCGAATGAACGCTAATTCAACGGGCTGCATCCAATACAATCCGCTCCCATTGCAACTTGGAATGTTTAAAGTTAATAATCAGTCCGACTTTCAACCCGGTTATTTTTAGATAGTTCAGCATCTTTCCCCGCTCGGCATCGCCAATTACTTCCATCGTTTTCACATCAACAACAACCCGCTCCTCAACTACCAGATCAGGAATGTAATCATCAATTTTTTCCCCTTTGTAAAAAACGGAATAAACAGCCTGTTGCCCATATAAAATTGCTTGCAGATGAAACTCCCGGCAAAGAGCCCTTTCATACGTTTTCTCACGCAGACCGTGCCCGAGTTCATTGTGAACCTCCATAGCACAGCCCATTATTTTGAAAACCAGTTCTTTTTCTATAAGCTCTTTTACCAATACCCATTAGCGTCCATTCGCGTTCATTAGCGGTTCAATTTCTTAAATCCTCTGCCAGTTCAACCACACGGCCCGGCAGCATTTTCACCACCCGTTTCATTTCCAATCCAACCAGCAACGCACTCACTTTCGCGATCGGAAGTCCTGCGGCGCGGGCCAGACTATCCACATCTAACTCCTGACCCCACAAGGCTTTAACCAAAATCTGTTCATCTTCCGACAGCGGCACTTCCGGCCGTGCCGAGGAGGCTTTTGCCGGCTTTTCAAACAACCCCGGAGGCACTAAAAGTTCGAACTCTTCTAATATATCGCCGACGTTGTCGACCAATTTCGCCCCATTTTTTATTAAATGATTGGTTCCTTTGGACGACGGACTGTCGATTCGCCCCGGCACGGCGAAGACGCTTCGACCCTGTTCCATGGCGGCATCGGAGGTGTGTAGCGAGCCGCTTTTGAAGCCCGCTTCGACCACAATAACGCCCATCGAAATCCCGCTGATAATCCGGTTACGGTAAGGAAAAGTCTGCCGGTCAGCGGCCCGTCCAAGCGGATACTCACTGATCACCGCGCCGCTGCCGGCAATCGCATCGGCCAGTTCTGCGTTTTCCGGCGGATACAGCTGATCAATCGCCGCGCCGAGTACCGCAATCGTGCGGCCCTTTCCTTTAAGAGCGCCCTGATGTGCCACGGTATCAATTCCACGCGCCAAACCGCTCACCACGGTGAACCCCGTTTGCGCCAGCTGATAGGCCAGCCGATCGGCCGTGCTCAAGCCGTAACTGGTGCATTTACGCGAACCAACCATTCCCAGCGAGTGACGATCCTTCGGCAGAATCTCTCCGCGCACATACAGCGCCAGCGGTGGGTCATGGATAGTTTTAAGCGCGGACGGATATTCGGCATCCAACGGCGTAACAATATGGATACCCAGCGCTTCAGCCTTTTCCATCTCCGCCTGCGGATCAACCTGTGTGCGTTGCGTCAAAATGGTTTCAGAAAGTTTTTCGCCAATTCCTTTAATCATTCGAAGATCGGACTGCGCCGGATCAAAAACAGCCTGCGGTGAGCCCAGCGCGTCAATCAAAGCCTGCACCTTGATCGGCCCGATTCCTTCAATCATATTCAGAGCAATATACGCTTCGCGGTCTGTCATTTTAAAGTCTTCCTTATCCAAGAGACAGTACTGGCAAAATCACGCCCAGCAAAATCATTTTAAAGAAATTATTTACCAGCTCACCGCGTGCGGATTTGACTGCGACTGCTACACCGTTGCTTCCGAAATGCCGGTCTGGATGACCTCTTTAGTGAGGTGGAAAGCAAAGCGCCACACCGCTTTCCGATCACAAAGCCGATACTGCGCAAAAGAAAAGAGGTGTCGCCTGTCAGTTGCCGCCGCACTCCAAAACTTTTATCGCCGGGCACATTGATCTGCTACAATGGAATGATCCGAAGTGCCTGCAGACGATTCAGAGCCCGCGCAACTGAACTGACGGTACCAATCAATCTGTTTTCTCCGAATTTGCTGACTTCCTCTTTTTGGTAGCGAACAAATCCATCTGGGCATCTTTGAGCAGGTCGTAGGTTTTCAAAATTCGCAGGGTCTGCAGTAAATCCGATTTTTCATAGTTTTTTGAAACATCCACACTTTCAGTCAGTTCCAGCAGCATGGTGCGGAACGAAAGTACCCCGTCAACTCCCCCCAAACGAAGAAGGGTCAAGGTCTCTTCCTGCGGACCAACTGTCGCGGTCAGATCGGAGAGGCAAAGAATTTTAGTAATAGAGCCCGGGCCGAGAATTTTGCGGGCCTCTTTAATGACGGACAGTTCGGCGAAACGGAAAATGTCGGGATTTTTTTTGAGCACTGCCGGACTGAACCGGTCGGTATGCCAGCCGCGAATGCTCACAACAGCACGCTGCACCTTCGCCAGTTCCGGCGCGCGCCAGATCACTTCCGAAGGCGTAGTAAACACCCCCGCCTGACCCGGCCGGGCAATCAATAAATCGATCTCTTCCGCGTCGAGCTTATGCCGCGCAGCAACCTGGTGTTTGTTCGGTTGAATGACGAAAAAGCCGAGCGTTTCAAAATATTCACGCACAATCTGTTCATTGACTGATGCCATATCACGACCTCTCTTAACTTCTTTTTTGGCAAAATCATTAATGATTTTGCCCTTGCTCCATCCCGTCCCAAACATCTTTCAGTAGCGTCTCGGGCACTTCACAACCGAAATCGACATGGCCGACCCGGTCGGCCAGTACAAACTTTGGCAATCCGCCGACGGTTTTCTTGTCGACGGCCATCGCCGCACGGATATCTTTCCACGTTAAGTTCGGTACACCCGTCGGCAGATGAAGCTTTTTCAACAGGGTTTCGATCCGCGTCACGTCGTCGGCAGGAAGCTTTTTGACTTTGGCGGAAAGACGCGCGGCATAAACCATGCCGATCGCCACCGCTTCACCATGAAGAAATTGGCCATAGCCCGCTACATTTTCAATCGCGTGTGCCGCTGTATGCCCGAAATTGAGAATGCCGCGCAGGCCTCCCTCGCGTTCATCCAGCCCGACGACCTCGGCTTTGATTTCACAGCAACGGGCGATGATGTGTCCGATGTTTAGAAAAATTTCAGCAGATTTTTCCAGAGACTGGAAAAGTTCTGCGTCCCAAATAACACCGTATTTAACGACTTCGGCCATGCCGGCGGCTAACTCGCGCGGCGGCAGGGTTTTGAGTGTATCGAGGTCAATCAGCACTAACTCCGGTTGATGAAACGCACCGACCAGATTTTTACCTTCGGGGATGTTGATGCCGGTTTTGCCGCCGACGGAACTATCGACCATGGCCAGCAACGAAGTCGGCACCTGTACAAAACGGATACCGCGCAGCCAGCTGGCTGCGGCAAAGCCGGTCAGGTCGCCGATGACACCGCCGCCGAGCGCAATCATAAAGCATTTGCGGTCAAGGTGATGTGCAGCGGCTTTGCTGTAGAGATTCATCAACTGCGCCTGACATTTGGTGGTTTCGCCGGCCGGAAGCACTTCAAGCGCGGGTTTGAAGCCGGCTTTTTCCAAGGATTGGAAAACACGAGAGCCGTAAAACGGCGCGATATTTTCATCGGTGACGATCAGGCATCGGCCCTTAAGCCCGACAGTTTTGCAGGACTCTCCAAGCGAATCGAGATTTCCCGAATCGATATGGATGGGGTACGAGCGGTCACCTAAATCAACATGTACATCGCGTTTCATAGCTTTATGGTTGATAGGGAGCCGCCGCCAGAGTGTCAAGGTGATTTTATTTATCAGACACAGGAGCTCTGCAAAAAGACTGGAAGAAGCGCAGAAGAAACAGGATACTCCGTCGCAATGAATTTTCGATTCTCCAGACTTTCAGTATTATTGCTTCTGCTTGCGCCTGCGCTGTTTGCACAGGAGCCGTTCCCAATCCGCCAAATCGAGGCGGCATTGGAGGACGGGCTTTATCCGCTCGCTGAACAGAGACTGTGGGAATCACTCAGCATCGCAAGCACACCGGACACGGAAGCAACACTAACCATTCTTCTACTCCGCGCACTGCGGGGACAGCAAAAGCTTATCGATGCAATCATTTTGGCCGATGAATCCACCGCCTTACCCCAACAGGATGCGTTTGCTTACTGGCGCGCGCGCGTACTTTTCGAGTCCGGAAATTCAAGCGCAACGATCCAGGCCTTGGAAAAAGTATCGGCAGACAGCACGTATAGACCAGCGGCTACCCGCCTGAAGGGGCGCGCCGAACTGGCCGCCAACGACTTACAGTCCGCACAAAAAACCTTTGAAGCCTTCCGCGATCAGTTTCCGACAGACGAAGACGCCGCACAGAACCTGCTCGATCTCGCCGAAACTTATTTGGCTCGCAATAAAAAGAACGATTCATCCAAAACCTTGCGCGAACTGCTGGAACGGTTCCCAACCCATGCCTTAGCCGATAATGCCCGCCTTGAATTGGCGCGGCGGATAATCATGAACGGCGGGCAAAACGATCTCAAAGAAGCCTCCGTGCTACTCACTATACTTGGCACCTGCGAAACCGCCCCTGCACGCCTGCGCTCCACCGCCTGGATGGAACTTTCCGCCCTCGAACAACGCGCAGGCAATGCCCCCGCAGCAGTTGATGCACTTGCCAGAGCAGAAAAATTAACCGGCGAAACCGCTCTACGCATCCGGCAGAAGGCCTCCCGCGCCGGCCTGCTGATGGATGAAAATAAAACCAAGGAAGCCTTCCCTCTCTTCGACGAAGCAATCAAGGAAGCACCCAATACAGATACTGCGGCCGAAATACTCATCCTAAAAGCCGAAGCCCTGCTGAAAACACAACAGGTTGCTGCCGCCGAAAAAGCATTCCAAACGGCACTGGACATTACGATGAATCCCGAAGCACAAACCCGCGCACAAACGGGCAAGGGCTGGAGTCTCTGGGAGCAAAAGCGGTATGAGGAAGCCGCGATCGCTTTCGAAAATGCCGCCCTTAAATGCACACAACCCGATCGCTGCGCGACCGCTCTTATCAAAGCGGGCGATGCACGTCTCGCCGCTTCGCAATATGAAAAAGCCCGCGACAATTACAGTCGCGTCAACCGTACCTATCCAACCCATCCGCTGGCCGCCCAAGCCATGTATCAAAGCGGCATCGTCAGCCTTCTGGCCGCACAGCCTGGGGCCGCACACATTTATTTTAATGGCACAGAAAAAGATTTCCCGCAGAGCGAATTTGCAGCACAGGCCGCGCTTCAACAAGCCGAGTCGCTCAAACGCGAACAAAAATGGGATCCGGCACTGGAACAATACCGCCGCATTGCCACGCAATACACCAACGTCGCTATACAAGCCGCCTCACTGAACCAGCAAGGATTGATTCTCTATCGTCTTGAAAAATGGGAGGCCGCCTTAGACAAATTCCGCGCGGTCAGCGAAAAATTTCCAGAGGCCCCGGAAGCTCCACAAGCGGTATATATGCAAGGATTTTGCCGTTACATGCAAGGCGACATCAACGACTCAGTAAAAATCTGTAAAGCCTTTATCGAAAAATATCCCGACTCCGTCTGGACCCCCGAGGTTCTCTTCTGGCTGGGAGAACACCACTACAATCTCGGCGACTATACGCAGGCTAAAACCACTTTCCTCGATATCGTCGCACGCTTTCCGAAACATGAATTGTCCGACGAGTCCCTTTTCTGGGCGGGAAATTCCCTGCTTAAACAAAACA
>JBILEA010000118.1:0-7809 GCA_044352355.1 Pontiellaceae bacterium
GCAGACTTCACTTCGAGAGACCAATGATGAAACAACAGGGAAAGCCGGATGCGGGAAAACTGCACGTCCGGTTTGATGAGGGGGAGGCTTCCCGTCCGTTCAGGGCGGGAACCTCTCTACTCTACTCATCCTGTCAAAACCTTTGATCAACCCGATCTGAGAAACCGGGCGGGTCTTGGCAAACGGGGATATTATCTGGTTTTCAAAATTTAGCTTTGACACGTTTCGCCCGTCAGTGTTACGAGTATTTTAAACGTAACACAATAAGGGGGATTGGTTTGAGGACAGGAAAATTTCAGATTTTTGCGGCTTTTCTGGTTTTTGCGGGTGGCGCGGCGTTTGCAGGTCGTCCGCTGGCGATTGACGATGCCGATTCGGTGGAGCAGGGGCAGTTTGAGTTTGAACTCGGGTCGGTGTATGAACACGATCCGGTCTGCGATGCGTGGGAGTTTCCGTTCGGTCTGACGGCCGGTATTTTGCCGAATGTTGAGGCCGGAGCAGGATTCGGCGGTGTGGTTGAAGAACGTACCGAGCTGGGTGAACGGGATCACGAAAGCGGCATCGGCGATCTGACCGTCGGAACCAAGTGGCAGTTTTTGAAAGAAACCGGCTGGCTTCCGCGGCAGGCGCTGGCGGCGGCAGTCAAATTTCCTACAGCTGACGACGACAAGGGACTAGGCAGCGGAAAAACGGATTACGACCTCACTTGGATCGCTTCCAAAAAGCTCAGCGAAAAAACCGGTCTTCACGTCAATGTCGGTTATACCTGGGTCGGCGCGCCGTCCGGCGGGGATGTCGGCGACGTGTTTCATTACGGCGTGGCGCTGGATTATCAGCTGACGGATTCCGTACAGTGGGTCGGCGAAGTGTTCGCCGAAAAGGAACTGCAGGACGGCACGCAGACGGTGGTTCAATACAACAGCGGATTCCGCTGGAGCGCGGCGGAGTCGCTGGTCCTGGATGTTGCCGCCGGTTCGCGGTTGCGCGGTGATGAAGCACCCGATTTTGCGGTAACGCTGGGACTTACATGGACTTTTGGTCGAAATAAAAACAACGAATCATAATAAACGGAGACTTCTGAATATGAACATGGGAATTATCGTTCTTTGCGGAACTGCGGCGACGCTGGGGTTTATTCATACGCTGCTGGGGCCGGATCATTATCTGCCGTTTGTTGTTATGAAACGCGCCCGCAAATGGAGCATGGCCAAAACAGCCTGGATCACGTTTGCCTGCGGATTGGGACATGTGCTTAGTTCCGTGGTGCTCGGACTGATCGGTATCGCCTTCGGCATTGCGGTGATGAAGCTGGAGGCGTTCGAGGCGTTTCGCGGAAATCTTGCGGCGTGGGGACTGATCGGTTTTGGATTCGCCTATGCGGGCTGGGGGCTTCATCGCGGGCTTCGCAATTCATCACACACACATCTTCATCTGAGAGGGCAAGGCGCTCCTGTTCATTCTCATACACATGACGGTACGCATTTTCACACGCATGAAACGGCTCCTAAAGCCAATATCACGCCGTGGATTCTGTTTACCATCTTTGTACTCGGCCCTTGCGAGCCGCTGATTCCTCTGCTGATGTATCCGGCGGCGCGACACAGCCTGTTCGGTACGGTTCTGGTCGCGGCGGTGTTCAGCGTGGTTACCATCAGCACAATGATGGGCATTGTGATAGCCGCGTCGTGGGGAATCGGCTTCGCCCGCTTCGGAATGCTGGAGCGCTGGACGCATGCGTTGGCCGGTGCCGCGATCTGTCTTTCCGGTCTGGCAATCCAGTTGCTGGGCCTGTAGGCGTGGAATATTGGATGATTGGATCGCCATCCAGTTTCTTGGACTCTAATGCGTAATGCGTGACGAGTCATCCGGTAATGAGAAGCTGTTACGAATTATGCATTACGGATTATTCCTTACTCGTTACTCATTACTCGTTATATGTCTGATTCCTATGTGAATGGACTGGCTTAAAATCGCTGTAACGAGTAATGTGTACGAACTGATATGAAGCGATACAGAACCATTCCGGCTTTGCTTGCGCTGATTGCGCTACTGGTGCCTTGTACGCACGGGTTCGGGCATCAGCATGATACGTGCACCCCTGAAACGGCTTGTATCGCAGCGCATCCTTCCTGTCAGGCGTGTACTAAAACGCCCTGTTCGGATAAAATGGAAATTCTTCCGTTGAACAGTATTTCAATGGTTGAATTGCCGGATCATCCGGTTTCAGTGGTTTACATGCTTCAGACCACGGGGCGGTATTTTGAGACGGTTTTCGTGCCGGACGTAACGCTGATTCAGCTTAAAACGATACAGCTCCTGATTTGATGCCTCTTCGTACCGCTATTGTTGCGCGAAGAACCATTCAAATCAGGAGTTTCGATGAAAAAATACGTTTTTTTAATGGCCGTGATCGGCCTGTCTCAGTCCACTCGGGCGCTGACGCTGGATGACGCGTTACGTCTGGCCGCAGAAAAAAGCCCGGAGTTGAGTGCTGCCCGCGCAGAAGCGCTGGCCTCATCTGCTGATATTCGCGCCGCATCCTCATGGTCCAATCCCGAACTTGAATTCGAGACCGAAGGCATAGGCGGCGACAACAGCGGGGCGGATTCGGCGGAATATAGTCTGATGCTTTCGCAGGAGTTTCCAACCTCTGGGAAAATTCGCAAAGGCCGGGCCGTTGCTGAGCACGCCGCAGACGCAGCCCTCGCAGCGGTTGGTGAAACCGGACGGGAGTTTGAACTAACGGTGCGGCAGGCTTTTGCCGATACGCAGGCTGCGCAGGAAATTCTGTCCGTCCGCGAGCAACAGCTTTCGCTGGCAGAAGAACTGGCGCGCGCCTCGCAACAACGCCGGGAGGCCGGGGCCGCTTCCGAACTGGAAGTTTTGCGCTCAGACATGTTGCTCGAATCCGGGCGGGGCGAAAAGCTGGCAGCGGAAAAAACGCTGGAGTCCGCTTGCAGAAAACTGGCGCGATTGACCGGTCTTTCAACTCTTGGAAAAGTTGAAGGCGATTTTTTCCAACCGTTGAAAATCCCGGTGGATATGGCTCTTCGCAAAACGTATCCGTCACTTCAGCGTTTCCGGGCTTTGGAAAATGAGGCGGATGCCAAGATTGCGCTCGCAAAATCCGCCGGGCTTCCCGATATAACTTTAGGAGCCGGGGCGCGGTATGAAGAAGACGGGAATGCGCAAAGTTATTTGTTTTCAGCCTCCATTCCACTGCCGCTTTTTAATCGCGGGCGGGCGGAGACGCTGGCGGCCGGCTTGCGCGCGGAGGCGATCCGTTTTCAACATGAGGCGGCCAAACGGGAAATTGAAACCGGACTGGGTGCGATGCGGGCAGAGTTTGAAACCGCTTCCGCTGAAGTTGCCCGCTGCCGTGAAACTTTGTTGCCGAAAGCGGAGCGGGCTGTGGATCTGATCCGGGGAGATGTGTCCGGTCGCTACGGCTGGCTGGAACGCATCGAAGTTCAGCAGATGCTGGCCGAAACGCGTATTCGTACCATTGAAGCACAGCGCACCGCACTGCGGGCGCATGCAGAACTTTTGAAATTCAGTACAGGAGAAAAATAATGAAGCAGTTTTATAAGCGGAATAATGGAATGGCGGATGGTTGGATGATTGGCGCGCTGGTTCTTCTTTCGGGTCTTGTATCCTATGCTCAACATGAAGGGCATGATCACGCGAATTGCGGCGGACATGATGCCGTGCCAGCTGCGTTTGAAATCAAGACGGCGGCCGGTGGTCTCGTTGAACGGCAGGTTACTTTTCCTGCTGAGATCAAACTGAACCGCAACCGGTTTGCAACCGTATCACCCCGCTATGCGGGAACAATCCGCGAACTGCGTGCGGATCCCGGTGACCTGGTAAAGCAGGGTGATGTGCTGGCGGTTCTTGAGAACCGCGAGACGCTGGCAACGTATACACTTACCGCACCGCTGACAGGAACGGTGCTTTCCAGAAACGGTTCGCCCGGTGAATCAGTCAGCGAGGAGACAGCTCTTTTTGAAGTTGCCGATCTTTCCAGTGTCTGGGCGGAAATTAATATTTTTCCGCAGTATCAGCAGGCCGTCCATAAAGGCGCGGCGGTGAAGCTGATCGCTCCCGACGGCCGTACGGACGGAACCGTTATTGATTACGTGAGCCCGCTGGTTTCTCCGGAAACGCGCACGTTTAAGGCGCGTTGCGTACTCGCAGATTCCGGGATCGGATTCGCGCCCGGTTCGTTTGTCCGCGCGCAGATTGCTGTTGAAGCGGTGCAGGCGGATGTTCGCGTCGAAAAGGCGGCCGTTCAAACGATGAAGGGCGAAACGATTGTGTTTATTCAGGATGAGCACGGGACCGAGCCGCGCGATGTACAGGCCGGTCTGTCGGATGGAACATTTGTAGAAATCAAGTCCGGGCTCAAACAGGGTGAGAAGTATGTCGCGCGCGGTGCATTTGAACTGAAGGCCGCACTGGTTACCAGCGGACTTGATCCGCATGCGGGACACGGACACTAGAGCGAATTGGAGTAAAGCATGATAAACAAAATGATAGAATTTTCTCTGCGGGTGCGCGGACTGGTGGCGGCCGCGCTGATCGGGATCGTTGCCTTTGGAATTTATTCTTACCGTCACATGGCGGTGGATGCATTTCCCGACATTTCGCCGATTATGGTGCCGGTGTTTGCGGAAGCTCACGGCATGGCCCCGGAAGAGGTGGAGCGGCTGATTACGTTTCCGATTGAAAACGCGATGAACGGTCTGCCGGACGTCGAGCAGATTAAATCGACGTCGGCCTTCGGAATGGCGGTGATTTATGTCTATTTCAAGGACAGTACGGATATTTATTTTGCGCGTCAGCTGGTGGCTGAACGGCTGGCCGCCGCGATGGCCGATCTTCCGGAGATGCATGAGCCGCCGGCGCTCGGTCCGATTTCAACCGGTCTGGGACAGATTTTCATGTACTATCTGACCATCGATGAGTCGGCGGATACCGAAGGCAAAGCCCCGGATGTTTATCTGCGCGAGCTCAACGACTGGGTGGTGAAATACCAGCTTCAATCCGTATCGGGCGTGACCGACATTCTTTCGATCGGCGGACACGTTTTGCAGTATCAGGTGCGCGTCAATCCGTATGATTTACACCGTTACAACCTGTCGATGGAAGAGCTGGTCGAGGCCATCCGATCCAACAACCGTAATGCCGGTGGACAGTTCATGGTGCTTGGTTCGGAGGAAACGCTTGTGCGGGGGATCGGTCTGCTCGAAAATCTGGAGCAGATCCGTGATATTCCGATACGCACAGCGGACGGCGTCCCCCTGACCGTCGGAGCTGTCGCTGAAGTGGAATACGGTAATGAAATCCGCCGCGGGGCGGTCACCCGGAACGGAAATCAGGAAGTTGTTTCCGGGCTGGTGCTCAAGCTGTACGGCGAAAATACGTCGGAGGTTATTAAAAAACTCTACGCCAAAGTAGCCGATGTGCAGGTTTCGCTTCCCGCCGGTGTGAAGCTGGTTCCGTATTATGAACAGGCCGAGTTGGTCGATCTGGCGACCGGAACAATAAAGACGGCCCTGTGGCAAGGCGCGGTTCTGGTGATTCTTACTCTGTTGGTGTTTATGGGGAATCTGCGCAGTGCCGTTATTGTGGTGCTGTCGCTGCCGGTTTGTGCGCTGGTCGCCGTCATCATGATGGGCGTAAAAGAGGTATCCGCGAACCTCATGTCACTCGGGGGAATTGCAATCGCTATCGGCATGCTTGGCGATGGTGCCATTGTGATGGTCGAGAATATTTTCCGGCATCTCGGACTTCCGGAAAACCGTGCGCGGAAAAAAACTGCTGTAATTCTTGATGCGGCACGTGAAGTGAGCCGTCCGATTTTCTTTTCGACGGCGATTATTATCATGGTTTTTCTTCCCCTCTATTCGCTTCAGGGTGTGGAAGGAAAAATGTTCACGCCGATGGCGTTCACCATCACCTTCGCGCTGCTCGGATCGATTGCGACAGCCCTGATCCTGTCGCCGGTGCTAAGCTTTTATCTCCTTAAGCAGGGCGCGCACCGGGAAAGCCGGTTTCTTGAACGGCTGAAAAAAGGGTACCGTCCGCTTCTGGAGGGGGCGCAGCGCCGTAGCGGGCTCGTGGTGATTTGTGCGGTGATTGCGTTTGTCATCAGCCTGCTGATATTCCCCCTGATCGGAACCGAATTTATTCCGACGCTGGAAGAAGGTTCGATTCTCATCGGCGTTTCGATGGCCCCGTCCATTTCACTGGAAGCCGCGACCGAAACGGTCATGAAGATGGAGCGGGAGATCGTCAAATTTCCGGAAGTGGAGGAAACTGTTTCCCGGATCGGGCGCCCTGAAGCAGGCAGCCATCCGCATCCGGTCAATTCCGCTGAAATACATATTGAGATTCATCCCGGAACCAATAAGGCGAAATTGATTGCCGAACTGAACGGAAAACTGGCGTCCGTGCCTGGCGTGCAGCTCAATTTCACCCAGCCGATTCAGAACGCCTTCGACGAGCTGCTTTCCGGGATCAAAGCGCAACTGGCCATCAAAGTATTCGGGGAAGATATGGATGTGTTGCAGCGGGTCGCCGGAGAGATTAAAGAGGCGGTTGAGGAGGTTCCCGGGCTGGTTGACCTGTCGATTGAGCAAAGCTTCGGCCAGCCGCAGGTGCAGATCGCGGTGGACCGCGCCGCCTGCGCCCGCTACGGCATTGCGGTGAAGGAGATTCTTGAGCTGGTCGAACTGGCCATCGGCGGCGAGCCGGTGGATCAGATCTATCTCAATACACGGCGTTTCGGCATTCATGTGCGTTATCAGGAGGCGTTTCGCGCAGACCCCGCAGCGATCCGCAGTCTGCTGGTGCATACGGGCGACGGCTCGCTGGTTTCGCTGGAGCAGGTGGCCGCCGTGCGGGAAGTGACCGGGCCGATTCAGATCAACCGCGAAAAAAATCAGCGCCGCTGGATTGTGCAGGGCAATGTGCGCGGGCGCGATCTCGGCAGTGTGGCCGAAGAAATCCGCACGCGGATTGCCGAAAAGGTGAAACTGCCGAACGGATACTTTGTGGAGTACGGCGGACAGTTTGAAAATCAGCAACGCGCCATGCAACGTCTGGTACTTATTGTCCCGCTGGTGATTGCGGCGGTTTTTGTCCTGCTGTGGATGACGTTCGGCACGTGGCGCGATGCGCTGATTATTATTATCAATGTTCCGCTGGCGCTGATCGGAGGAATTGCCGGATTACTGATCACGGGGGAATATCTTTCTGTTCCCGCCGCCGTTGGCTTTATAGCGCTCTTCGGTATCGCGGTGCAGAACGGCGTTATTCTGGTCAGCTACTTTAATCAGTTGCGCCGGGAAGGGCTTACGTTGCACGACTCGATTGTCGAAGGCGGACTGCTTCGTTTGCGTCCGGTGTTGATGACCGCACTGACGACCGTATTCGGACTGCTTCCGTTGCTGCTTTCTCACGGTATTGGCTCGGAGGTGCAGCGTCCACTGGCTGTAGTTGTCATTTTCGGGCTGACGACGTCCACCTTGCTCACGCTTTTTGTAATTCCGGCTGTTTACGGGTTGATCGAAAGCCGTTGCCCGGCAAAGTGTGAAACGGTATTGGATTGAAAAAGAAGGCAGGCAGGGGCCTGGTCTGCCTTTGATTTTTCTTTATAAAAATTCGCGCGGATTGGCGTTCATTAGCGGTTGAGTTTCCGATACGCTGTTTCGAAATGATCCGTCCTCTTGAACATCCCGAAACGCTGCTGGCGACCGAGTGCTTTTTTGCGCCCGGCGGCGGAATGGAAAAAGCCCACGCCGA
>JBILEA010000119.1:0-7784 GCA_044352355.1 Pontiellaceae bacterium
TTCAGATGATAAAACCTGAGCCAACAACTGACAGACAGCGTCCTGTTCCTCCGCAGGAAGAATCGTCGACTGAAGCATTCGGCGTGCGTCATCAATAGGCTGGTTTTCATTTTGCAACAATGCGACCGACAACGCACCGGTTTTCACGCGGCATGGATCTCCGCCTTCCGAGGTCAGCAACAAGTTGGCGATCCGATAAATTTCCATCGCAAGTTCATATCGTTGCGGCTGGCTTTCTGTCCGAATTTTTAATTGCGCCTTCAGCTTTTCGATCACCGGCGCGGCGGCCAGTTGTTCGTCGGCTGAACGTCCCAGACACTGACTGCCGAACTTGCACCACTTGGCACAGCCTAGATCAATGCGCGGATTACGAACCTCTTTCTGACAGACTCGGCATAAGCGGAATGGTTCGTCTTTCCAGAATTCAATGGAGTTATCACAATACGGGCAACTGACATCAAAAATATCTTTAGCCGTCCAATAACGCATATCCTGTCCAGGGCAACGTGGCATATTATTTTCCTTCAATCTTTTTTACCAATACTCTGAATTGAGCCAGACAAAGACGCTTAAACGGGCCTTCACTCATGCCGTAGACGATTGCATTCACAGTTAAAGTCAATTTTGCGACTGGGCCGACAGGCGGCCGACCTTTCTGGACAGGCAGCTGATCGTGATTCGTTACACTAAACACTGCATAACCAACTGGCTCGGTTTTTGCGATGGCTTTAAGATGTCCAATCAAAATGCCGTCGGCAGGTTTTAACTGCTGCGAAAGTTCTCGCAGGAACTGCTCAACCAAACAAATGAACCCGTCGTTTGGAGATTCCACGGTCACCGACGCTGCGAAAATGGATGCTTTAGGCAGATCGTTTTCAGCGGATAACTCGACCGCTGGTTTTTCTGTTTCACATTGATCCACAAGCGCCGTGATTTTTAAGATCAATCGATCTACGTTCATCCCTTGCTGTGCAGAAATGCAGAACATTTCGGCAGACGGATTGACTTCCAGCAAGCGCCGCTGAAGCTCATGGAGCTGTTCCAGTGAGACTAAGTCGGCTTTATTAATAGCTACTAGATCGGCAATTTCGATTCCATCGTGAACCAGCGGAATGGAAAAGTCCCGGATAGATGGCAGTCGCTTAGCGTCGACCACCGCAATCATAACCGTCTTTTCGATTTCGCCGCTATATCCGCAAAGGCAATGCTGAATCTGTTTAGGTCCAGCAACGCCGGATGGTTCTAAAAAAACGATATCCGGGTTCACTTCCCGTTCCAGTTCGAGTAGCGTGTGAATCAGATCGTGCCGGAGGCTGCAACAAACACAACCGGAATAAATTTCTCTGACAGATAAACCTTCCGCTTTCAGCAATTCGCCATCCACGCCGGTTTTACCGACTTCGTTTTCAATGATGGCAACTTTACGGCCCTGCCCGCTGAAGGTTTTTGCCAGCGTAAGCAGCAAGGTGGTTTTGCCGCTGCCCAGAAATCCGCCGATGACGATGAGTTTCATGTTTACCGTAGTATTTTGATATGTCGCCCGGTTGTTGTAGGACGCGCTTCCCGTATCCGGGAGCGTGTGGCATGAAGATTACACGTTGAGCGCACAGGCTCTCTGACTACAGAGAAGCCTGTCCTACAATCAATAATCGAAATATATGACGAGTTATTCATAACGCAGTATTAGAAAAGACCGAAGCAGATGCGCCCGGCCAGCACAGAGGCATCATCGGCGCAAAAAACACGTTTGACCGGCGCGTTGAAAAACAGTTCGGCGTCTGCCGGAAATTCATCGTCACCAAGGCGGTAAATCAAGGTGACATACAGACAGCCTACGGCATGAATCCGAGCACTGAAATCACCGTGTTCCAAGAGCTGGAAATCGAAGCGGTTCATGGCGGCTTTCAATTCGTCGAGCCGGTTTCCGTAGCGTTTGACCAGCGGTCTGACCGTGCGGGAAAGAAACGGCTCGAGATAGAATACTCCGCCGGGAAAATCCCGGAACGTAATCAACTCATCGGAAGGATTAATCGTTGATTCACAAAGCAACAAATGAAGAATCAGAATATGATCAGCATCTTTTGCCGGAACCCCGGTTTTACTGACCAGCAGTTCAAAGGTGTCTGTGGTCAGCTGAAAATCGGTACCGAACGCTCTCAAATTCAAGCGACCACCCACAGGAGCCGGGAGCTTTAAAGCGAGACATCTCGCAAGCAGATCAACTGTTTTTAATTTATCAACCGCTCGACGGATCGCCTCAGCGTGTGCATCCTGTTTTGACATGAGTTAACGTTCAGGTATTAAAGGTTCAGCTCAAACTCGAGAATCTTTTCCGCGTTGAATATCGGTTATATATATCTATGTCATATACCTGCTTCAATTCTCATCTGGCTTATGTGCCATAGCCAAAAACATGTCTGCATCTTTACCTGTATCGCGAGTAAGTAGACTTACCGCAATAAGCACCAGGAACGACGCAGTTACACCAAATACGCCAGGGCCACCTGCCGTGGGAAGGCCAAACAGCGGATCTTTCGTGACACCTGTGAGTAGCATATAAATGAATACGACGGATACTGCTAATCCGGTTAGGATACTGGCGATTACTCCCTGTCTAGTGGTGCGCTTCCACCAGAGCGTGGCAATCATTGCCGGGAAAATAGCACTAGCCGCGATACTGAATGCCAACATAACAAGCCATGCAATGTTTTCCTTTTTGAGTGCGACAGCAAGGATTACCGCAACAGCAGACATGAGAAGCGTAGTAACTTTAGCAATACTCAGCTCCTGTTTTTCTGTTGCGTTTGGATTTATATACACCTTGTAAAGATCATGGCTGATTGAGGATGCGACCGTAATCATTAATCCGGCAGAGGTAGAAAGAATAGCGGCCACTGCACCTGCCGCGCCGATGGCCATGAGCCATGGTCCGCCCACCAGTTGACTTATCTCCAGGACGGCCATGTTCTTTGCCAATCCTACTCCAGTAGATCCTTGTGATATCCAATTTACGAGTTTCGGATAAATGGCCGGAAAGAGAAGGAATCCAAGAACAATGGCGCAAAGGTAAAATATTCCCAGTGCAGCGATACAAAAGGTGACACTTTTCTTCGCCGCCTTAGCACTCGGTACCGTAAAGAACATAATCAAAATGTGGGGCAACCCAGCCGTTCCGAAAACCAGTGCTATCACCGTGCTGATCATTGCCAGCGTATTGTTGCTCTTCACTCCAATGCTCATTACGCTTTCTGCCGTTGGCATCATTTCGCGCGCAACAGCAATCGCCTGATCAGCAGGAAGTCCTGCAATTGCAGAAACAACCGCAGGATTTTTACCAGCAAGGATTGGTGGCACCGTCTGACCAGCAACTGCCAAAATGCCAGAGAAGGAACCATGACCTATTGTATGGAAGGCAATAATGACAAGCACCACCATGGCAACCCACAAAAAAACCGCCTGAATAACCTGATTGTATAACGTCGACTTCATACCACCAAAAATAATGTAAATGCTCATGAGGATACCAAGACCAATGGTCACAGCGATAAAGTTCCATCCGAGCAGCATTTCAAAAAGCAACCCGGCACCGAGCATCTGCGGTACGAGGTAGAAAGTTGAAATAACGACGGTACAAATCATGATGGCGAGTTTGATTTTATTATCAGGAAACCGTTGATGAATGGCCCCAGCGACGGTGTACGATCCAACATTACGCAATGGGCCAGCAATTAGTAATAGTACGGCCATGTATCCGCCAAAAAAGCCGATTGAAAGCCATATTGAGTCGATACCAAAAACACCAATATCGCCCGCACAGCCGAGAAAACTTGCGGCAGACAGATAGCTACCGACCATAGCAATTCCAACCTGAATCCACGGCACGCCTTTGCCCGCAACATAGAAGTCACTGGCGGACTTACTGGACCGGCTTGTCCACCATGTGATGACTATACTGGCAACGACAAAAAAGAGGATGAATCCAATAACAATACCTCTATTGAGCATAGATGACTGTTCGGAAGTTGCCGTTGCTCCGATTAGAACCTGATTTAAAACTTCATTAGACATATTCGTTTACCTTGCCTTATAGAACCAAATACAAATGATAATCCACGATACAGGAAAAACAGCGAGTGAGATAAGCAGACCAAAGGGCATTCCTAGCGTCTGTATCGTAGCAATATTTTTTCCGAGCGGCGTTTGCACCACCGCTGCACCTATGTAAAAAAGAAAAAAAATGAAAAATAACCCAAAA
Source organism: Pontiellaceae bacterium (assembly GCA_044352355.1). Lineage (GTDB taxonomy): Bacteria > Verrucomicrobiota > Kiritimatiellia > Kiritimatiellales > Tichowtungiaceae > Tichowtungia. The sequence continues at coordinate 4,256 of JBILEA010000119.1, forward strand.
TCAACCAGTACTTTGCGCCGAATATTCGGCGGCGATAATGTCGCACATTCAGAAGCCGGTTTACTCATGATTCCTCCACCCATTGTTATAGAAGTTAATTTGTTTTTTGTTGTGTTGTAAAAAGCACCGCGCGAAGATTTTTTTTTACTAAATAAAAAGTGATCAAACAATCACAATCCATCAGAAGTCGCAATATAATCTACATTTTGGAGACACCCAAACATAATATACTCAGTGACTGAGATTCCTCTTTATAAAACCACTATTTTTTCGGATTAACCGTTGGAAACAGCGCAGCATCGGTGTGCGGCAGAAACAGGGCGGCGGTGTACTGATCCATGTAAGCCGGATCGGTACTCAGTTCGATATAGGTCATGCGGTTGGCGAGTTCGATCTGACGCTGATAATAGTCGCGAGAAACCAACGTCATGTATGAGCCCATGAGAGATGCATTTCCGATATACTTAAACTTTTCACGCGGCAGGTCGGGGATCAGCCCAAGCACCGTCGCTTTATCCAGATCCAGAAAACGTCCGAATCCGCCAGCAATATAAATGCACTTCAGATCATCAAAGGTCATGCCGACCTGCTTCAGCATCAAGGCGCAGGCGGAATAAATAGCGGCTTTGGTGCGGATGATATTTTCGATATCACTTTCATTGATTCGCAGGGCCTTACCGGTGCCGCTCTCCTCCGCCGTCGCCACGATATAAAATGCATTACGCCCAACAATCTCAATGGCTGGCGATTGTTTTTCTCTATTTATTTTTCCAGCAGAATCGATCCAACCGGTAAGAAAAAGATCAGCGAGTAGCGCAATCATTCCAGAACCGCAAATACCGACCGGCTTCGTGTCGCCGACCGTCCACTTACGGCATACACCGGTATCCGGGTCGACTTCAACACGCTCGATAGCACCCAATGCGGCACGCATACCGCAATCAATGCCGCCACCTTCAAACGCCGGACCGGCCGAACAAGCACAAGCCATTAGAAAGTCGCAATTACCCACCACGATTTCGCCATTCGTTCCAATATCAATGAAAAGATTCACGTCGGCACTGTCCGTTGCCAGATCCGTGCAAAGCAGTCCGGCCGTAATATCGCCGCCGACATAGCTTCCGACGCAAGGAGAAAGACAAACCCAGGAATCCGGATTGATTTCAATACCGACTTCTGCCGCAGTCAGATGGAGCGATTTCATAATCGTCGGCGTATAGGGCTCCAGCCGAATATATTCAGGATTCAATCCGAGCAAAAGATGCAGCATCGTTGTATTGCCGGAAATCACCGCGTTGCAGATTTCCGATGATGACACATCGTGTGCTCCGGTCGCTTTTTTAATCAGACTGTTAATCGTTTTTAGAACTCGTATCCGGAGTTCTTCGCGGCGTTCAGACTGACGGGCATAATTAATCCGGCTGATCACATCCAGCCCGCAGGAAATTTGATCATTGTAATTCGAATGCGTGGCAATGATTTTACCAACTTCCAGCGAAACCAGCTGAACCGCCACGGTGGTTGTTCCGATATCGACTGCGATTCCGTAATTGCGAACAGTGCCATCACTCGGCTCTACACGTAGCACATGAATCTGATTACCATCCCGTACCAGAGAGACCGTCACCTTCCCGTTATCTAAACGTAACGTATCAGCTAGACCGCGCAGTACATTGACGGAACAGACGACATCATATTGTCCCCAATCGTGCTGAAGGGCGCGTGTAAACCGGTCAAAATCGGAAAGGCCGTCCTCCAGACCGGCTGAAGGCACCTCAATCAGCCATTTGACGGCTAGTGGATCAAACTCCCACTTATCCGGCAGCAGTTCGCGACGGATCAGACATTCCTCTTCCAAGGATTCGACAAATTTTCCGCCATCCCAACCCGTTCGCTGCGGGGTTTCAACCGTTACGTCTTCGCTCAGAATTTTTGTTTTGCAGGCCAGTACGTAGCCATCGGCTACCAACTCCTGTGAAAGTGCGCCCAGACTTTGCGAATCAACAGATCCAGCAATAATCCGCACCATGCATTTTCCGCAGGTACCCTTCCCGCCGCAAGGCGCATCAATAGATACGTCGGCAAGCCGGGCACATTCCAGCAAACTGGAGCCGGTCGCGACTGCGACGCTTTTTCCCGACGGCTGGAAGGTTACAACTGGCATAGGGCTAAATATGAAAGATGAACTATGAAAGATGAAAGCGGGTCTGCGACGGGTTCGACAAAAAAGCTAACTCCGCTTGAGTTCCAATTTCACAGTTCATATTTCATCCTTCATCTCTCATTTTAAATGATGCGAATACGTGGCCTTGACCCAACTCTCCATATCACTGGCTTCCTGTGTTCCGACCACGACTTTCCAGCCGGGCATGCACTCCTGCAACTCGCCGCTGATCTGCGCCACATAACCCGGGATGACAATTTCGCGAGTATTAACCCGTCCATCCAGATCAATAGACTTACAGAACTTAGCAATCGCCGCGCCGGAAAACTTACCAGCAGCCCAAGCAGTCAACACGCTCATACCCTCACACTCCGGAATGACCAGCCAGGCGTTCAAGCCGCTGTTTTCAATTTCACCGGAAACGATGAAATAGGTCAGCGAGAAGTTGGTGGTAACAAATACCGGAGAATCCTTAGTCGGCTCGCCGATCTCATAGAGTTTCGGTTCGACCTGAATCGGCTTCTGCGGATCGGTGTACATATTCTGCCGCAAGCTCATCATTGGAACCAATTGTGCCGGGTCAAACGATGGCAGAACACACACGCCGCCGTATTTTGAAATTTCGTTCACCGCTATGACGCTCTCTTCCAGCATATCCGACTTCGGCACAATGTGCAGTGTCGGGTATCCCAGCGGCTTAAAGCTGTCCTTCAGTGCGGCGCGGCGGGCGATTGAATTGGTCTGAAACAGCTCCGAGAGCGAATGAGTCTGATATTGAAGAATCAGATCGTTAAACCCACCGTCCTTAATTTTTGCAGTCAGCGCAACCAATGTATCGAGATCCGGAGCCGTCACAGCCAGCGCATGTCCATTCGCAGCGGCTACTTTTACAAGCACATCCGCTGTCTCAGGCCTTGCAGAAGCCAAAATACTGCGCGACCCCTTGACCGCCTCAGCGGCGGCTGTCAGTTGCGTAACATCCGTACTGTTGATCACCAGCGGACGACCCGTGATGTCATGGGCTTTTTTACACAGCGCCGCGAACGTCGCCGCGTTGCCGGACTTGCAGGTGACGCACACGGCATCAACGGACAGTAATTCGCCGACACGATCCAGTTCGTACGTTTTAATGGATTGAAGCGTTGCATCAATATTCGCCGCTGCATCTGTATCGTTGACATTGATCGCCAGCGCGGTTTGATTCACGAAAGTTTTTTCGTGACGGTATAGAACCGTTTCATCGCCCAGCGAAAAGGCCTTGTCCGTGCCGATCTGAATCTTCTTAACCGGCGGCTCGCTGGCGGCGCCCAGAATCTGTTTCGCTTCATCGGAAGCGTACGGACATTCTGAGAGCTCCGCCTTTTG
>JBILEA010000120.1:0-7707 GCA_044352355.1 Pontiellaceae bacterium
TGGAATGTAGAACAAACGTCTCACTTGATTTCTGCCTCCGGCAGATCCTCCAAAGGCGGGAAAACGACTGGGACGGTCGTTCTTTACCGAAAGATTATTTCGTCTTTTTCGGGACGATCATCATGAAGATGTTGCGGCCCATTAGGCGCGGAGCCTGTTCGATGGCCGCTATCTCAGCACAATCGGCGATGATTCGCTTCATCAGCTCGAACCCGAGTTCGCGATGGGCATTTTCACGTCCACGGAACATAAGGGATACTTTTACGCGGTCGCCGCCATCGATAAAGTCATGGGTGTGGCGGAGCTTGGTTTGGTAGTCGTGGTCACCGATATTGACGTGGAATTTGACTTCTTTGAGCTTGGCGGCAACCTGTTTCTTCTTCTGCTCTTTTTTCTTCTTCTCCTGCTCAAACTTGAATTTGCCGTGGTCCATAATGCGGCAGACGGGAGGCGTGGTGGTGCCGGAGATTTCTACAAGATCAAGACCTGCTTCGTGGGCACGGATCAGCGCCTGACGGGTCGGTATGATTCCCATTTGCTCGCCGTTTTCGTCGATACAACGAATTTCGGGCACGCGGATCATGTTGTTCATTCGTGGACCGAACTCTCTGCGCGGTCTCTCTTTGTAATTCGGATTAGCGATAACTCCCCCCTCTGGTTCCTTGGTTAAACTAGGCCTTACTCTGCACGGCCTTTTTCACTTTTTCAACAAAATCAGCCAATGTCATGCTCTCCTGTGCACCGCTGCGATCACGGACAGCAAGAGTTCCGCTCTCAATTTCTTTGGCACCGAGCACCAGCATGTACGGCACTTTGTCCATCTGTGCCGCACGGATTTTTGCGCCGATCTTGCCGGATTTACGGTCAACCGTCGCACGAATATCCTGCTGGCGCAACTGCGCAACCAATTCGGCGGCATACGCCGTTTGATCTTCGGAAAGCGGAAGCACACGTACCTGTTCGGGTGCCAGCCAGGCCGGAAAGGCTCCGCTGTAGTGCTCGACCAGAATGCCGAAGAACCGTTCGATACTGCCGAAAAGCGCACGATGCACCATGTAGGGCCGATGCGGCTTCCCGTCTTCGCCGATATAGCTGAGGTCAAAACGATCCGGCAGATTAAAGTCGAACTGGATGGTGCTCATCTGCCATTCGCGGCCGATAGCATCCTTGATTTTGAGGTCGATCTTCGGGCCGTAAAACGCGCCGCCGCCTTCGTCCACTTCATACGGAAGCCCTGACGCCTTAAGCGCGGATTCGAGCGAAGCCGTCGCCTGCTCCCAGCGGGCCGGATCGCCAACCGCTTTTTCGGGCCGCGTGGAAAGATAGGCGGTAATACTTTCGAAACCGAAGGTTTTCCAGATGAAGGTCGAGAAGCGCAGGACTTCCTTGATTTCGTCTTCGATCTGTTCCGGCGTACAGAAGATGTGTGCGTCGTCCTGTGTGAACCCGCGGACGCGCAGCAATCCGTGAAGCACGCCAGCCTTTTCGTAGCGGTACACCGTGCCCAGCTCGGCCCAGCGCAACGGCAGGTCGCGATAAGAACGGATGTCGGTTTTGTAAATGTTGATGTGGAACGGACAGTTCATCGGCTTGACGTAATAGTCCGACTTGTCGATTTCCATCGGGGCATACATACCTTCTTTGTAGAAATCGAGATGACCGGAGGTCTGCCAGAGATTGGCTTTACCGACGTGCGGGGTGTAAAGCAGTTCGTAACCGTTGCGGAAATGCTCCTGCCGCCAGAACTCTTCGATCAGCGAACGGATACGCGCACCTTTGGGGTGCCAGTGAATAAGTCCCGGACCGACTTCTTCGTGCACACTGAACAGGTCGAGTTCCTTGCCGAGCTTACGATGGTCGCGCAGTTTAGCCTCCTCAAGCTGCTTGAGGTACAGGCCGAGCTGTTTGTCGTTGGTAAACGCCGTTCCGTTGATGCGCTGAAGCATCGGATTGGTTTCTTTGCCGCGATAGTAGGAACCGGCGAGCGTCAGCAACTTAAACGCGCGGATTTTACCGGTGCTCTCAACGTGCGGGCCGCGGCAGAGATCGAAAAACGCTCCGCATTTGTAAAAGCTAATCGTTTCGCCTTCCGGAATGTCGGTCAGCCGTTCGAGTTTATATCTCTGCCCGGCCAGCATATTGACCGCTTCGGCGCGGCTGACTTCAATCCGTTCAAACGGCAGGTCTTCAGCAACGATCTTGGCCATTTCGGCCTCAATGGCGGGGAAATCCTCCGGCGTCAGGCGCTGGGTCAGATCGAAGTCGTAGTAAAAGCCGTCATCGGTCGAAGGACCGATATCGAGCAGGACATTTCCGTAAAGGCGGCAGACGGCGGCGGCCATGACATGGGCCGTACTGTGCCGGAGCGTTTCAAGTTGAAGGTCGTTTTTCATAAATAAGGCGCGAACTGTACCTTTGCGGACTGGGGTGTGTCAATCAGGTGATGCGTCGCGCATAAAACGGTTGGATGTCTGCACAAAATATGGCACGGTGCCGCAGTTTTTATACAGGAGATACCCATGCCGTTTAAATACACATTCTTTCTTACCGTTCTTCTGCTTATTGCTAGCGGCTGCGCATCATTCCGCGGAATGCCTAGTCATGGTGGAGGCAAACGCTTTGATGAAGAACAGCGACTGATTGCCGCCGCCACTTATAAGGCTCTCGAAAAAATGGACGTGACCGCACTCAAGGGTAAAAAGGTAAGAATCGCAAGTGAGTTTATGACGACTTCCGGCAGCGGGAACGCCACCTATGGAGGGCTACAGGCAATTGGGTTTTCGCCAAGCCATCAGGATCAGATGGTCGACTATCTTGGCCCGGCCAGCGGACGAACAGGTGAACAAAGAGCTATCAAGACCTCAACGGCCAGCTTCAGCTATCGCCCAGATATGAGCTTTTACGCCTCACAAGCTAATACAGACCGTGACGCGGCCTACTTTATCTCCTGCCTTGAAATGAAGCTTCGGCATTCAGGAGTAACCTTGGTAATAAACGATGAAGAGGTCACCCTATTTATCCTGCTCGATGTTCTCGGCACAAATCTCAGCCGTAAAGACCGACTGGTTCAACGTACAGACTCCCTTGATGCTGCCTGCGAATTTACCTACTACGCCATGGATGCAAAAACGGGCGGCCTTTTTTTTTAAATCCCAGCGGAGCGGAGGTCTTTCTCGATACGAGGAAAATACCATGCTGTTTCTCGGTATCAACTCCATCAAACGAAGTGTCGAGTCAACTTCGCCGTTACTGAATATGCCAGATTTCCACGCCGTCTGCATCGAATCGCCAAGCGAAGATAAAAAAGTTGCCGTAGAACCACAAACGCTTGCCGCCCTCCCGTCAACCAACCTCGAAACGGAAAGCGAACCACGGCAACGCTCGTATTGGCAGTACTCCATCGATTTGTTTCAAAAACTGCTGACCGTTCATAAACCTGCGGCTTTGCCCAAAGAGAATCAACAGAATCTCCCGGAAAAGCCTGTACAATCCGGAATCAATGATGAATCAGAAGCTGAACGCCGGAGCCAGCAGCTCAAAGGTCTGGAGGCCCAGGCCATGCAGCTGATCCAATCTGGCGAAAGCAATAAAGCGGCCGAGGTTGTCCAGCAGATTCGCGCCATCGACCCGACAGCGGACGAACTCAAAAAAATTGCCGTACTCCAAGGCAGCCCGCAATAAGCTGATATCGTCCCTGCCTCACCGAACGGCCTGCACATTACACTGCTTGCCTCGGAAAACCTGCGGTTTTGGCTTTGCCACGGGGGTGGAAGACCGTATGGTATGCGCCCGTTTTACATTATAGGAGAAACCATGGCCGCTCTGACCGAAGAACAGTTGCTCAAAACCCTCGAAGCCGAAACCATTCCTTGCGCCGATCTACTCGAACAATTCGATGCACTCTGCGCCGACGGCAAAGATGTTCGCGCCATTGAATGGGCCGAGCTGCTTAAAGACACCCTCATCGACCGTAAACTGCTCGATGATGCCGTTGCCACCTACGAATGGCTCGCACTCAAACAGGGCACGTCGCCAGCCATCGCCCAAAAAGAATTGCTGCATATTCTCAGCACCAGCCGTAAAGAACAAAAGTTTATCGAGCCTGCTTTCGACAAAGCCTCTTCCACGGAAGAGGCTTTTTCACGCCTGAAACATCTGCGGGCAATGAAAACCGGGATGCTCTGCTACAATAAAACCTGGGGATTCGGCATCATCAATCTGGTGGACCCCTTCTATCAGAAGGTCGAAGTGGCCTTTGAAAAGAAAGGCGATCACGAACTCGCCTTCTCGTATGCCGCTAATTCGCTGGAGGTGCTCACCGACGGACACCTGATGGCTATCCGCCACAACAAGCCCGACGAATTTATTCAACTGCTAAAAACAAACCCGGCTGAAATTATCCGCATCACGCTGCGCAGCTACGGCCCGCTTTCGCTGAATCTGATTCAGGATCATCTCGTACCTGACCTGATCGCCACGGAAGCCGAATGGAAGAAATTCTGGGATGCGGCACGTAAAGATCTCAAAAACGACCCGCTCATCGAAGTCCCTGCCAAACGCACCGAGCCGCTGCGCCTGCGCCGTAAAGCCAAAGCCTATGACCAGGCCTGGTTTGAAAAATTCAAAAACGAGCGCGACATGCCCGCCGTATTCCAAGGCCTGGAAGAAATTCAGGCACAGAAGTTCCACCCGAGCGAAGCGAGAGAGGCCCCGCTAATGCGGGGCAGCGACCAAAGGGAACGGCAAACCTTGGAACCCTACATGAAAGAGGCTATTGCCAACCGCCTGGCTTTCGCTGTTAAAGGCGGGTCGCTCAATCAGCCGGGCTGGATTGCACAAGCATTGGTTTATGCCGAGCAAGTCGGCGTTGAGCCCGAAGGGGTGGACTGCGCCGCCGAGCTGACCAAACTGGCCCGACGCGCCGACTTGCCCGCTCTGCTTGAAGAACTGCCTTCCCGCTTCATGCAGGCATTCATCAGTCGGCTCTTCACCGCCTCCGAAACCGCCCGAAGCTTCCTGCTCCGCCGCCTGCCGGAATTCGGCACCACCGCACTGAACGAAACCGTCGACGCACTCATTCGCAACGGCGCTGAAACAGAGCTGGCCGAACAGATCCGCGACACCATCCGCCGCCGTGCATGCAGTCCCGCGCTATTGCTCTGGATTCTGCGTAATGAAGAACGCGCCGCCGGCTGGCAGCTCACCAACAAGGCCGACCTCGCACTCCAAACGATTGAACTTATCGAACAGGAACATGGCGGCGCAGCCTTGCGCGCGCAGAACCAGCTCCGCGAACAGATCGAAAACACCGATTCTCTCAAAAGCGTTCTCGCTGCCATGAGCGACTCGCAACGGCGCGACTTTATGCGGCGTATCAGTGAATCCCCGGCGTGGAGCAAACTCGACCGTCAAAGCTTGCAGGCCAAAGTAATCAAACTCTGCCCCGACCTGCACGAAGTCGTTCTGCGCAAAAACAATGCCGCGCCGAAAGAGAAGAAACAGCGCATCACCTCGAAACGCAGCTATCAGGCGCGTAAAGATCAGTTCGAACACATCATCAAAAAAGAGATTCCGGAAAACTCAAAAGAGATTGAACTGGCCCGCAGCTACGGCGACCTGCGCGAAAACTCCGAGTTCAAATTTGCGAAGGAAAAACAACGTCTGCTTGGCCTGCAGGCCGAGGAGCTGCAAAAAGCGCTCGACGAAGTCAAACCGACCGATTTCAAGGACTTCCCGCACGACATCGTCGGCATCGCTACCGGTGTCGATATAGTTTATGCCGATGGAAATCGCGAAACCTACTATATTCTCGGTGAATGGGACCAAGACGAAACCCTGCACATCATCTCGTCCCAGACGGGGATGGCAAATGCACTGGCTGGCGCAAAAACCGGAGACCGGGTTAAAGTACCAACCGCCAGCGGCGAAGCCGTTGAAGTTGAGGTTGCGGCTGTAAACCCGCTGTCCGAAGAAATCAGAAACTGGCTCAACGGATAACTATGAATCAGACACATGAATGGATCCGGCATGGATTCGACGCGGTCATGATGACAACGTTTATTTTATCGTCGGCTTATTTCCTACTCACCATCATTACGCTGATACTGCGTCGCCGAAACGTTCTTCTAGTGGGACAGAATAATCCCGCCGAGTTCCCGCGCATCACCGTCCAGATCCCCACCTATAACGAACTGGCCGCGTTAAACTGTGCGGCGCGCTGTCTGGATTTTGATTATCCTGAAAACCGGATACAAATCCTGATCGGCGACGACAGCAACAAGCCGGAAATCTCCGCGCAGATCAACGCCTTCGCTGCCGAACGTCCCCGCGTAAAAGTTTGCCGGCGCGGAAACAATGCCGGGTTCAAACCCGGGAACCTCAACCACATGCTGGAACAAACAACCGGCGATTTCATCCTGATTCTCGATTCCGACTTTCTCCCCGAAAGAGATTTTCTGCGCCGGCTGGTGCAACCCGTTATCAAAAATCCTTCGCTAGCGGGCGTACAGGCCGCCTGGCGCATCGCCAATGTTCACCAGAACCACACCACCCTGATGGGCGCGGGTATTATCAACGTTATCCATATTATCATCCTCCCCTTCATCAAACGATTTGCCCATACCGGCGTTTTCTGCGGCTCGGCGGAACTCGTCCGTAAAGACCTGCTCATTGAAAACGGGGGTTGGACGCCTGGCGCGCTCACCGAAGATGTCGACTACTCCCTGCGCGTCATCGCCGCCGGTAAACATATCGTCTATCTCGAAGACCTGCATTGCGTCTGCGAAGTTCCGCACACCCCGCGCGACCTCTTCCGCCAGCAAATGCGCTGGGCCTACGGCGTCATGCGCGCCTTCATGAATCACGGGCGCAAATTGATCCTCTCCCGCCTGACCCGCACTCGCACCAAATTCGCCGCGATCTGTTTTGGCGGAGGCTACGTCATGGTCACCTGCTTCATCCTCACCACGCTGTTCGGCATACTGAACATTGCCAGCGCCTGGGGCATCGAACCGGTTGGAGTACCGTACACCTTTACCGCCCTGCTTTTTGATACGACCAGCAGCTTTTTACTCACGTGCGGAATGCTCATTTCCAGCCTCTGCGCCAGCTTCGTGGCAGGATTCAGCCTGCGCAACGTCGGCAAGCTCGTGCTGGCCTCGCTGAGCATCGGCTTTGTGTTAGTATTTTTTGTCGGCAAGGGCCTCTTTAAAGCGGCCGTCGGACTGCCCATGCAATGGTTTATGGTCCGCAAAAACGGCAACGCCCTGAGGATCGCTTAACTCGGCTTTCACTGTTCGCGGAATGAATCGCCTTTTTTCTTCAACACTTCAAGTCGCGGCGGCCAGCCCAGTGCGAATCCGAGCTGTCTGCACGCGGCTTTTGATTCCGGACAGCATCTTAGTCAACGACAATTACAAAGTCACCTCAACGACAATTACACTTACCGGTTGACGAACTGATTTTCTGTGGAAAAATCAGATCATGTTCTTGAGGGCAACCAAACGAATCAAAGACGGCAAGCCGAAGGGCTGCGCCGGTTCGGCTACAGCCGGGATAAACGATCCGACTGCGTGCAGGTAGTCATCGCGCTGATCGTCACCCCCGAAGGCTTCCCGGTTGCGTACGAAGTGATGCCCGGGAATACCTCGGATAAAACCACACTGCCGGAGTTCCTGCGGAAGATCGAAGCGCAGTACGGGAAGATGA